>CAMYZO010000065.1 GCA_947303855.1 uncultured Prevotellaceae bacterium | reverse complement strand
TGCGGCCGCTCTTGATGGCGATGCAGTCGTCGCCGGTGTTGAAGAAACAGTCCTCGATGAGCACGCGGTCGCAGCACTCGGGGTCGCAGCCGTCGCCGTTGGGGCCGTCGTTGATCATCTTCACCCGGCGCACGGTGATGTCAGTGGAGTGCAACGGATGGATAACCCAGAAAGGCGAGCGCAGCAGGGTGACATCCTCCAGCAGGATGCGCTCGCACTTGTTGAACGACACCAGCTGCGGGCGCAGGCCGTCCTTCGGGCCGAAGACGCGCTCCGGCGTGCGCTGACCCTTCTCGTCGTACATCGGCACGCCGTCCTCGCCGCTCTTCAGCAGCCGGGGGCGGGCATCGCGCTTCTGGCTGATGGTACCCTCCTTCCAGCCGAAGTGCTGGGCACCGCACCAGGGCCACCAGGTGTCGTTGCTGCCGCCGCCGTCAATGGTGCCCTTGCCGGTGACGGCAATGTCAGTCTGTTTGAAGGCGTAGACGCAGGGTGAGAGGTTGAAGCACTCCAGACCCTCCCATGACGTCTCGACGATGGGGTACAGCTCCGGCTGGAAAACGAACTCCAGCACGGCTCCTTCCTCAATGTGCAGGTTGACGTGGCTCTTCAGGTTGATGGCTGCCGTCTTGAAGGTCTGACCGGCAGGCACGATGACCCGTCCGCCGCCCTTCTTCGAGCATTTGTCGATGGCCTTCTGGATGGCCTTCTGGTTCTGCACAGCCGTAGCCTCGGGCTTGGCACCAAACTTCGTGATGGGGTAGTCCTTACCGCTGATTTGCGGTGCTTGGATGCTCTGCTCAATCTTCTTGTAAGCTGCTTCGTCCCAGCCGTCTGCATGGCTCAGCATGGGGAACAAAAGACATAGGAGCGTCAGTTGGAGTAGTTTCTTCATGTTTTAAAATAGACTTAGTTCGTAGTTTCGTGCAAAGATAAGCAAAAAGCACGAGACTACGAACTAATTAAGCTTTTTTAAAACGCAAACGTTTTAGTCGCGCCCGGTCATCTCCTTGCCGGGGGTGGAAAGGGTGCCTAAGAATGTCTTGAGTTTTTGGATGTCCTTGATGCCCGGCTCTGTCTCAAATCGTGAGTTGAGGTCGATGCCGATGCACTTCGGGTGACGGAAGGCCCTGATGCGTTCCGCGTCGCCGGGGCCTATGCCGCCGCTGAGCAGGAACGGCTGCTCGCCGTCGTAGGCTTCAAGAATGCTCCAGTCGAACTGTTCGCCGCTGCCGCCGACGGTCTTGCATTTCGTGTCGAAGAGAAAATAGTCGACGCAGTCAGCATAGTCCTTATTGGCAGCGATGTCGTCACGGCTACTCACGCTGATGGCCTTGATGAACCGGATGCCGGGGCTGATGTCGGGGTCGAGCGTGCGGCGCAGGTTACGGATGTAAGTCGGCGTCTCATGCCCGTGCAACTGGATGAGGTTCAACCGGAAATTGACCACACGCGTGATAACATTTTGCGGCATCTCGTCGACGAAGACTCCTACCCTCTGCGGCAGACAACTATCCGTAAGTGTTGACAGACTTCCACGGTCGGGTATGATGCCGGCATGGGTCGGCAGCATGGTGACATGGCGTGGCGATTTCTCCCAGAAGATCATGCCTATCCAGTCAACACCCAGGGCCGCTACCTGTCGGATGTTGTCGCCATCGCGCATGCCGCAAACCTTTACTATCATAGCCGTGCGATGAATTGTTTCAGGGCCTGCCCCGGGTTCTCTGTGCTCATAAACGTCTCGCCAATAAGGAATCCCTTGAAGCCGGCCTGGCGCAGCCTGCGTATGGATTCTGGCTTTGCGATGCCGCTCTCGCTCACCTTAACGGCGTCTGCCGGCAATTGTTCTGCCAGTCGGAAAGAGTTCTCGATATCCGTGGTAAACGTGCCGAGATTGCGATTGTTGATGCCAATGACGTCGGCATCTAAATCGCAGTATTCCAATTCACTCTCGCTATGCAACTCAAGTAGCACTTCAAGCTTCAGGCTATGCGCAGCACTGATAAGTGACCGGCACTGCTCCTTGGTGAGACAGGCAGCGATGAGCAAGACTGCTGCAGCACCGCAGCGACGTGCCTGGAACAGCTGATACTCGTCGATGACGAAGTTCTTGTAGAGCATCGGGACGTGTATGCCGCGTTTCATGGCCGTCGTCATGAAAGCATGGCTGCCGCCAAAGAACTTACGGTCGGTCAGTATGCTGACAGCCGCAGCCCCGGCATTCTCATAGTCGATGGGAATCTGGGCCGTGTTGCAGTCCTTGTTGATCCAGCCTTTTGATGGCGACATGCGTTTCAGTTCGGCTATGATGCCTGTGTCGGATGCCAGCAGGGCTTCCTTCAGCGAGGGTGGTGTCTTGGTCACGAAGTTCTCCACCTGTATGTGGATGACGGTGGGGCTGCATTCCTTCTTGAACTGCTCCACCTCCCTTTTCTTGTAGTTGATGATCTCTTCTAAGATATCTGCCATAGCGTGTTTGTTTTGGAATTGTGTTTTGTGAATGCTGTCAGAAACTGAAGGCCATGACGTAGCGCATGCCCCATCTCGGACTTGTGGGTAGTTCCTTGTAGTTAAGCCGTCTGACGTACTCTACGTGGAAGAACTTGAAGATGTTGTGAATGCCGACGACCATCTCCATATAAGGCTTGTGGGGGTCCATGACGCTGACGCCCTCGGGGAAGTACATCAGTTTTGAACTGCCCTGGTTTTCTGCCAGGAACGGATTGTTCTTGTCGCTGAGGTCGCCCCATAGCATGCGTATGCCGAGGTATTCGCGCCAGTTCCATTTCTTGATGACCGGCAGACGGTTGAACAGCTTGCCGTTCAGGTCCCATGACACCATGAGCGACGCAAAGCGGTCGTTGAGGAACTCCATGGTGTTGATGAGGTTGAAGGTCTCAGGCAGGATGATGTACGACTGGTTGGCGGCCGGGTGAATGAGCAGGGGGTAAGGCACCTGGCTCCACTGCACGCCCGCCTTCAGGTCAGTGTCAATCTTTCCCCAGCTGTTGCCCAGCCACCAGCGTTTGTAGATGTGAGCCTCGGTGTAGTGGTAGTCGTATTCGCCATTGAACAGGTCGCTATAGCCTCGGGTGTAGGTGAAGCTGAAGACGGGGGCGTCGAGATTGATGACACGGCGGCGCAGCTTGTTGTTGATATACGTTTCGCCGGGGGCATAGCGCAGCTTGGCGGTCACCTCCGTGGTACGCAGGTATTCGCCGTTGCCGGTGCGCTCGTATTCGGCTGGTGCCAATGGCTGCTTGTCGAGGGTGCGGAACGACATGGCGCCGCAGGCCTCGTTCTCCTCCATCTTGCCGCTGATAGAGGCTTTCAGTCCCCAGTCGGTCTCATACTCGAAGGTGGCCACCTGTCGGTCGTAGGTCATCATCTTGTTGGTCTCTGCCCATTTCAGTGCCACCATGAAGTTATCCTTGTCGGTGTCCATAAAGCGGTCGCCCGGCGAACAGACGTCTCGTGAGGTGGATACTGTCAGCGTCCGTCGCGGGAACTCATGAGGCAGGTAGTTCTTAGAGTTCAGCGAGTAGGTGGCCTCAGCACTATAGTAGTTCTTATGGCTGCGCCAGCCGCGGGCATAGTAGCCGCTGAGGAAGAGGTGCTTGTTGAGGTTGGCGGTGGTCTTGGCGCTGAGTCGTGTACGCCATCCGTCAACATAGTTGCGTGTCAGCACCGTGTTCACGGGGCAGATGTCGATGTAGTTTGGCGAGCTTGTCTCTATAGAGTTCTCGAAGAGGGCTTTCAGTCCGAGTATGATGTACTTGAAACCCTTGATGTTGGTGATGTTCTCTATGAACTTGTCCATGCGGCTCTCGCCTTTGGTGAGGTCTACCTGCCGGTACTGCTGCCAGAACTGCTTGTCGCGCATCTGTGCATCGGCCTCTGTCACCACCGGCTTCAGGCCCTTGAAGAGTTTGTTGGGTATGGGGTCGAAGGCGTAGTCGCTGAAGCGTGTGGTGCGGGTCACGAGGGCACTCTCCTGCATGAAGTCGAAGACCTTCAGTTCGGTGATCATGTCATCCTTTGTCAGCACCCATTGTCCGTCGCTCAGTTGGGCGTACTCCTGTATAATCTGCATGTTGTCGACGAAGTTCACCGTGCTCTGCTTGGGCACCGTCATCTCGCAGCGGCGCACGTGCAGCGTCGAGTCGTCGAGGATGTAGAGGTCGCCGCGGAATCCCATGTCGTGCTGGTTGTTGGGCAGGAAGTGCAGGTGTATGCAGCGGTCGTTCTCCACCATGAGCGTGTCTTCAATATAATAGCGGTAGAAGCCGATGCCCTCGTTGCTGATGGGCGACACAAAGGGATACTGCAGCAGGCGGATGCGGTCCTGGTAGAGATCTACATCGGTGAAGACGTCCTTGACGACGGTGTTGACGATGTCGCCCGTCTGGAACAGGTCGTTGATACCCGTGGACGTCTGTCCCTGGATGATGGTCTTCTCAGCGTGCGGCTCCCGGCGGTACACCTTCTGCGACACCGTCTCGTCAACGGATACGGGCAATATCAGTTTCTGGGTATGGGGGCTCACCTCCAGTTGGTCGAGCAGCCAGGGGTGGTTGGAGAAGGGCTTCTGCTCCAGTTGGCTTGGCTTCAGGTCGTTGAAGGCCAGTGTTATCTTCTCGTACTTGTTGTACTGGTAGTAGTCGTTCACGCCAAGGTTGTTCTTCTTCTTGGCGGCAACGACGCGGCGCATCAGTTCCACGGCAGGGTTGTTCTTGCGGCTGTAGCGGTTGCGCTTGGCCTTGACGGTCACCTCCGACAGTTGCCGCTTGTCGGGCTTCAGGCTGATGTTCAGCTTGCTCTTGCTCTTCTCGCTGATACGCACGATGCGCGACTTGTAGCCCACGGCGCTGAACGTGATGTTCCATCCCTCATGGCGGGCAATCTTGTATTGGCCAAAGGCATTGGCGATGGCCGATACCTGGTGGCCTTCATAGACGACGCTGGCAAAACCGATGCTGTCGCCCGTTTCGGCATCCTTGACGACACCGGTAATGTATTGGGCGTTGACGGGCATGGTGACCGCCAGCAGCAGGAGTATCAGCGACAGACTGTTCTTGATAAGACTCATTTAAAGTTGAAGTTGGTGAATGTGTATTCTGTGTAGTTGCCGGCTTTCTCGTTCATGCGCAGGGAGCGCAGTTCTGAGGTCTTGGTGTCGATGACCAGCTGGAACGAGGTGAACATCATGCGGCGGGCGGCTTTCTTGGAGTCGGCCACGGGGGTTATCGTCAGCAACAGTAGGCTGCCCTGCTTCTTCACCTCCAGGTCGGTGAGTTTGGAGATGTCCTTGGCACCACCGCTGAGGATGCTTTCAAAGACCGTCTGGAAGGTGGCAAACTGCGCATTCTTCTGGCTGCTTGTCTTGTGCTTGCGGCCCCCGGCCACCATGGTAAACTGGCTGCCCTCCATCAGCAGCTGGTCCTTGCCCTCGGTGATGGTGATGCTCACCTGTGCCGGCTGCTTCATGGTCAGTGTGCCCTTGGCCGTCTCGTCTTTTGCCAGGGCAGCCTTATGGGTGGTCTTGGTGGCGGTAGCAGTCACACTCGTACTGTTCTTATAGCGGGCCACAGCCTTCTGGAAATCAGCCTGCTGGGCGCCGGCCAGTGTCATCTGGCCAATCAGGGCCAGTAATAGCAAAACTCTTCTCATCATATTTTTTCTACTTTCTTAAATTGCTGTTTTCTTGATTTTCGATACGGTAAGCTTGGCCGTCATGGCCACGCCCTCCAGACCGTGTAGTATCAGGTTCTGGCCTGTCAGCAGCAGGTTGCCGACGGGTGTCTGTGGCGACAGCACGGTGGTCAGCAGCGAGCGGCAGTCTTTGCGCAGCCCGTAGGCTGAGCCGCAGGGTGCCAGCGTGTAGTCACGATAGGTCAGCGGCGTGCTGGTGTACAGGCGTTCTATGGCTGCTCGGAGTCCAGGAACCTGTGTCTCTGCCAGTGTGATGCACTCCGCGGCCAGACGGTTTTTCAGGGCGGTGTAGTCGTCGCCCCTGTGTCCCACCGTGGTGTGCTCCCATGGCTGTACCATCTGCCAGGGCAGGGGTGTCAGCAGGTCTATCTGTCTGACGCTGTTGCTGCCGTCCTCCGGTACGCGGGCGCTAACCATGACGCGGTCGATATGTCCGCCGGCATGGGGCTCGCTCCAGACATTGGCCTGCGTGTAGATGTATTTGTTGTGGTTGAAGTAGGGTAGTGCGCCCGCCTTCAGCACCAGTTGTACGGTGAACATGCCCGTGGTGTTCTCAAGTATGTTGATGCGGCGGCGGAACAGCTTTTTCAGCACGCTGCTCTCGCGTACCAAGGCGAAAGTCTGGGCCGGGTGTATGTCGCTGATGAAGATGTCGCCCTCATACCGGTAGCCGTCGCTGCAGCAGGCGGCTACGATGCGGCCGTCGCGTTCCGCCAGTTCCTCAACCTCGGCATGGCAGCGCACTTCACCCCCCAGGGCCTGGATGCCGACTATGAGCGCATCGGCTATCTGTCCACCGTCGCCACGCAGACGCCAGCTGCTCTGGATGAAACTGCTGTTGCCATGGGCAAAGTGGAACAGCGGCAGCGACTCACGGCGCAGTTCCATCTTCAGGGCTGTCCCTGCCAGCACGTTCACCAGCAGCGGGTCGCTGAAATGATTTGTCAGGTAGGTGTAGGCTGCGGTCTCGCCAATCTCCTGCAGCGGGGGCAGGCTGCTCAGCAGGGCAGCATAGTCGTGCAGCGCCTGGCGCTCTGAGGGGAACCGTCGGGCTAAGGTATCGGCAAAACAGTCATAGCCCTCGGCAAAGGCAAAGGTGTCATGGCCTATGGTGACGCGGTCGAAGCCGTCGGCATCGAGCCGGTGCCACGGCAGGGCGAGCAGTCCTAACTCGCCGAACAGCTGGTGCAGCGGCTGTCCTTCCGACAGTCCGCCGACATAGTGCATGCCGGTGTCGAAGGTGAAGGCGCCGCGGCGGTAGCTCTGCAGACAGCCGCCGGGCTGCTGCTGCCGCTCCAGCACCGTCACCTGGTAGCCTTCGCGTGCCAGCAGCAGGGCGCAGGAAAGTCCGCCGAAGCCGCTCCCGATGATGACTGCCCGTTGCTGTTTCATGACTTCTTGCTATTAAGCCAGCGATAGACTGCCGGCTGGCATACGTAGGCGAGAATGACGGCCGACAGCAGGCCTACCAGCGTGGAGAAGCCTACCGAGCGGATGGCCGGATGGCTGGCTATCAGCATGCTGCTGACGGTAATCATCAGAATCATGGCACTGAGCAGGATGGCGGTCTTGTGATAGCCCAGCAGTCGCCGGTCGTTGCCAGCCAGTCCGTTCATGACGAAGATGCTGTAGTCGACGCCGATGCCGAAGATGAATGTCGAAATGATAATGCTGATGAGGTTGAAGCGGACGTCGAAGATGTTCATCACGCCTAAGACGACAAGCCAACTCAGCAGGATGGGCATGAAGCCCAGCAGCGCCAGGCGCCAGCGGCCGTGGAAGCTGGCCAGCAGCACGCCGAAGACGAAGAGCATGGACAGCCACTGCAGCACGTCGAAGTCGCTGCTGAGCCGCAGCAGGGTGTCGGTAGTATAATAATAGGTGTCGAGGACCAGCAGGTTGGGGTTCTCGGCTATGGCGTCGCAGATGCGCGTGTAGTCGCTTTCAGCGCTGCGTACGGAGTCGTTCTGGCAGCGTACGGAGGTGAAGCAGAGGTAGTCGCCTCCGTAGCTCTGCTCCATCAGCGTCGACTGGTAGCCCTCGGGTATCAGTTCTGCCTCATACAGGGCATCGGGCTCGTAGTCGGCGGTGGCAGCCTCGAAGAATGTCTCAAAGGCCTCCGGGCGCAGTCCCGCCTGGGGTGCCGTCTCGCTGATAAGCCGCCGTGCCAGCTGCAGCCGCTCAGGCGTCCAGTAGCGGTGCCAGGCGTTGATACGCTCCTGCTGCTCCTTGAGCGAGACGAAGATGCGGTTGGTGTGGGTATAGTCCTTCACCAGTCCCAGCTGCTGCAGGGAGTCGAGCTTGCGGTCCAGCAGCGTGAAGTTGCCGATGGCCTCTTCCATGGTGCGGCCCTTGCTGGCAAAGTATTTCTGCTTGTCGCCGGTGTAGGTCTTTTGCCGCAGCAGCTCTTCTGAGTGCGAGGTCAGTTCGGCCTCGTAGCCCAGGTTGTGCATGTCGGCATCAAACTGCGTACCCTTCCGCAGATAGGCGCCAATACTGACGGCCACCACGACGGCGATGGCTATGAGCAATGGCTTCTTACGGTCGAAGGGGTAGGCGTTGATGCGGTTAAGGGGTTGGAAACCGCGCTGGCTGCCGGCCGTCTTTGCCGACAGCATCTGCGGTATGTAGGTCAGGCTGAACAGCGTCGTGCCAAGGATGGCAAAGGCGGCAAAGAGTCCGAAGTCCTGCAGCAGGTCGGTCTTGATGAACAGCAGTCCGGCAAACGAGCCGATGGTGGTGACGCATCCCAGCAGGACGGGCTTGACCTCGTCGCGCAGCAGCTGCTCGATGTCGCCGACGTACTGCCGGTGTGTCAGCACGTGGAGCACATAGCTCAGGGCCACGCCCAGTACCACTCCGCCGATGCCCAGGGCCAGCAGCGAGAACTGCCCCTTCAGCCAGTACATCAGCGCCAGTGCAAAGAGGGTGCCGAAGGCTACCGGCAGCAGCAGCAGGGGTATGGTGTCCCAGCGCCGGAAGCACATCACCAGCAGCAGCATCACCAGCAGCAGGGCGCCGCTGATGGTGGTGGTCAGGTCGTGCTTAATCTGTGTGGAATTGTAGAAGCCGCTGGCGGGTGTGCCGTGGTAGGTGATGCGCACGCCGGGGTACAACTGGCTGAAGTGCTCTATCTCTTCGTTCATCATGCGGAACAGGGCCGTCGTCTGACCGGTGTTCGTGGCCGATGCCTGCGGCGTCAGGAAGGCCAGGCATACCGTGGAGTCGGGCACGAAGAAATGGCCGTCAATGGTACGGTAGTTGCCGGTGCTCATCAGCGGCGCCATCTGCCGGGCAAGCACGCTGCGCATGCCGAGGGGGTCCAGCTGTATCAGTTCGGGGAATATGCTGCCGAACTCTCCCTCCAGGTCCTCACGGTTCTGTGCCATCTGGCGTGTCAGATGCTCACGTGTCAGCAGCGTGTCAAACGCTGCGTATGCCGCCGTGTCGATGTAGGCAGGCAGGTGGTCTGTCAGATAGCCGATGCCGTCGGCCATCAGGTCCTCCGGCAAGCGGTAGAACACATCGCCAATGGCGTGGGTGACCGAGTCGCGTGCAAGGATGGTGTCTACGAAGGCGTCGCATGCTTCTGTCAGCTGCTCTGTTGACGTGCCTTCAAAGGTCAGGAATGTCTTGTCCTTGATCTTCAGGCTGGCAAAGGCCAGTTTCAGCGAACCGTCCTCATTGCGCGACGAAGGCATCAGCTTGTCGATGTTCTCTTCCAGGTGGATGCGCGTGGCAAAATAGCCGAAGAAGAGAAACAGCGACAGCATGGACAGCCAGCAAACGGCTTTGTGGCTGCTGAAAAAGCGGTATATCCTGACAAACAACTCGGTCATCTCACTGCTTAGGCGGGCAGATGCTGCTCAATGTAGTCGTAAAGGTTGTCGAACGTCTGAATCTGGGGCAGGTCGCTCACGGGAATGGTGATTTTGTACTCTGACTGCACCAGGGCGATGAGGTCTACCAGGTTGATGCTGTCCAGCCCGAGGGTCTCCTTGAGCACAGCATCGGGAGCGAACTCGCTCTCTTCAATTTCAAACTCTTCAGCCAGCAGGCTGTTAACGTGGTTCTTGATGTCTTCTTTTGTCATAGTTTTGCTTATAAGTTTTTGATGATTAATGTCGAATTAGTGCCTCCAAAGCCGAACGAGTTGCTCAGGAAGAGGTCGAAGTGGGCGTTGATGCGCTCGGGCAGCACGTTGATGCAGGCCGTCTCTTCGTCGGGGTTCTCGAAGTTCAGCGAACCGCCGATGAAGTCGTTCTTCATCATGAGCATCGAATAGATGATTTCCGAGGCGCCGGCCATCCACATCTCGTGGCCCGTCTGGCCCTTCGTTGATGTCACGGGGACGCGGTAGTCGCCGAATATCTGGGCGATGGCCTGTGCCTCGCGGCTGTCGCCGATGTGTGTCGACGTGGCGTGGGCGTTGACATAGCCAATGTCTGTAGGCTTCAGACCGGCACTCTGGAAGCACAGCTCCAGCGAACGGGCCGGACCTGCCACGTTGGGGGTGGAGATATGGTCGCCGTTGCCTGAGAATCCCCATCCTACGATTTCGGCCAGGATGGGCGCACCGCGCTTCACGGCATGCTCATAGCTCTCAACGATGAGGGTGGCAGCACCGCCGCTGGGCACCAGGCCGTCGCGGTCGCGGTCGAAGGGGCGGCTGGCACGGGTGGGGTCGTTCTCACGCTTCGAGAAGGTCTGCAGACCGTCGAAGGCGGCAATGCCATACATGTTGTTCTCCTCGGCACCACCGCAGACAATGCAGTCCTGCAGGCCGTTCTTGATGAGCAGGAACCCTAACCCTAAGGCCTGCGAGCCTGAGGCACAGGCGGCCGAGGCCGTCAGGTTGATGCCCTTCAGGTGGAACAGCGTGGCCAGGTTCATGGTCACCGTTGAGTTCATCGACTTGAAGATGGCACCGCTGCCGCAGGCAACGGTGGAGCCTGCCTGGCGGAACTTGTCGAGGGCCACCATCGTGTCTTCGGCCACGGAGTCGTTGCCGTAGATGACGCCCACCTCATGGCTGTCAATAAAGTCTTGGTCTAACTTGGCATGCTGAAGTGCCTGAACAGTAGCAAGATAAGCGTATTGTGCCTCTTCGGGCATCAGCTGGCGCTGGTTGCGGTTCAGCAGTTTCTTCAGGTCGGCTTTGGGAACATTGCCGCACAGCGGTGAGCAGAATCCGGCGTCTTTGCGCTCCTGACTGAATATGATTCCACTCTTGCCGTCGTATAGCGATTGACGGACCTCGTCGAGTGTCGTGCCGAGGCACGACCAAATCCCCATTCCTGTTATTACAACTCTTCTTTCCATTGCTTTTTATATGGTCTTTTTATAACATCTTCTTCTTTTCACAAACTGCGGACCCAGCGGCTTCCACTGCGTCAGTTCGCGCATGTTGTCCTCTAACTGCGGCCCCGTCTCGGCCCAGGTGATACCCTTCTTGTTATAAATAGGTATCAGGTCGTCGAAGAACAGCGCGTTAACGCCCAGTCCCTGATAGTCAGGACGAACGGCTACCAGCAGCATCTCAACGCTTCCCTCGTTGTGCCACTTCATGGAGCGCAGCAGGTGCCACCACCCTAAGGGCCATAGCCGTCCGCCCGACTTCTGGAGAGCGTGTGCCAGCGACGGCATGGTCACGGCGATGCCCACCAGTTCGCCTTCGGCATTCTCTACCAGCGGCACCAGATCCATGTCAAGCAGAGGAACGTAACGCTCCAGGAACTGCCGGGCCTGGGTGGTCGAGAGGGCTGAGAAACCGAAGATGGGGGCGTAGGCCTCGTTCAGGAGGTTGAAAATCTTCTGTCCGTAGCCGCCCTTCAGCACGTCGTCTCTGCTCACCTTGCGCACGGTCAGCCCCACCGTCTGGCGGGCATACTGTGCCACCCGTGCATATTTCGCCGGCACGTCCCGGGGAATGCTGATGCGCACCTGCAGCCAGTCTACCTCTTTCTGAAATCCCAGTTGCTCTAAGTGACGTGGATAGTACGGCGGGTTGTAGTAGGCCGTCATCGAGCCTGTCAGTTCAAAGTCCTCAATAAGCATGCCCTCCTTGTCGAAGTCGGTGATGCCCATCGGGCCTTCCAGCATGACCATGCCCTGCTGCCGTCCCCAGTCGGCTACGGTGCTGAGCAAGGCTTCCGCCACCTGCTCGTCGTCTATGAACTCGGGCATGGAGAACCTGACAACCTTCTGGTTCCAGGTCTTGTTGGCCTTGCGGTTGATGACGCCTACAATGCGCCCGACGGCCTCGTTGCCTCGGTAGGCCACGAAAGGCTGTACGCTGCTGAATTCCAGACCGGCATTGGTTTCGGGATTGAACAATCGGCGCACGTCTGAACGGACATCTGGTATATATTGGCTGCACCCGTCGTAGATGCGTGCCGGTAGGTCCAGGAAGTCGTTCATGCGTTGCTTGCTGTCAGCTTTTACAACCGTTACCTTGTCCATTTCTTTTACTCTCTGCTTTTTTCGGGGCGCAAAGTTAGCACTTTTTTGCGAAAACTCATATTCGTTTTTGCGTTTTAATATTTATAAACACAAATAACTTGATAAATCAGACATTTCTGTCTACTTTTGGAATATTTGTTGTACCTTTGCACGCACGCAAAACAAGACTATCAAAAAAATATGACGATGACACTCAAGGAATTTCTCTCTGCCAACGACCGCTTTGCCCTGCAAAGTGGCTGTGTTCTGGAAGCCATTGAAGACGGTTATGCCCGTGCTTCGCTGGTAGTCACCCACGACCATCTCAATGCCGGCGGCGTCTGCCAGGGTGGTGCCTATTTCACGCTGGCCGATATTGCCATCGCTGCCGTCATGAACAGTCGCCATCAGCTCACCTTCGGCGTTGAGAACAATATCGTCTATGTCAAGAGTGCCCATGAGGGCGATACCCTGACGGCTGAGGCACGTGAGGTGGTGAACCATCACAAACTGCCTTATGTAGACGTACGTATTACCAACCAGCAGGGCGACCTCTGCTGCATAGTGACCGGCATTGGGTACCGTAAGAAGGACACCCTGCCCGTTGACGGGCTTATGTAAGCGCACACAATGTTAAAATCAGAAATTTTCAGCAAAAAAACTTGCAATTTATCTTAGAAAATACTATTTTTGCCACCGATAAGACATTTTCTCTGCAATTGCAGACTACCTTATCAATATATTGAGTGGATGGCAGCGACCTGCGCCATCCACATTTTGTATACTCTCATGGTATTGCCTATAAAGCCGTTGCAATGAAAAGTCCTAAAGTCCTGTAGTCCGCTGCTAAAATAAAACTTTTCTTGCAACCATGCCAACGCTACGTTATTCTGCTGAGATACAGATGGTTACGGGGTTGCAACAAAGGTGACGAGGTGGCAACAACGAAGGGGTGGGAAGTCGGCGGATGAAAAGCCCCGCCGCTGGGACAAAAGTCCCCGCGGCGGATAAGTCAATGGCGTGGCGGAGCATGATGTCACCCATGCCACCGTTGTTGCAACCATATAACATACTGAAATACACCGTCTTATGTGTGTGGTGGCAAGGTGGCAACAATTTGCTGTGTAAAAAATCTGTGTTCCAATTCTTCTTTTCAATCTTTTTTTCGTATCTTTGCAAACTGAAGGTCGATTAAACAGGAAAAGAACCTATGCTACTACAGAAGAATATCGTCAAGAAATATATGACCATGCTACCTGCCGAGGACACCAGCGGGGCGTGGGCCAGATTCCAGCAGTATTTCCTGAATGCCTTATCTGCCCTAGCTGACACGCTGCTCTCCTTGACCCAACAACTTCAGGAGAAGCGCAGCCGTTTCTTGCGCCGCATGACTGAAAACCTGAATGGCGTGAAGATAACGGCGGCCTTGCAGACATTCGACCAGATGACATTCGCAGCCTTCGTCGCAGAACTGAAGAAGCAGAAAATAAAACTGTCGCTCTCGCAGCAGGACGAATGGGAGGACTATTTCAATCAGCGTGCAGCAGACTGCCGCCACCTCTCTGCCCAGATAGCCCAAACGGACAGCGAGATAGACCAACGCGTCTTCGACCTCTATGGACTGACTCAGGAAGAGCGGGAATTATTGGATATGAAACAAGAATAACAGGCTAAAATATAGATGCGATGAAAAAGATTTTATTATTTGTTGTTTTTTTGTTCATTAGTGAAATACCTTTCTTTCTTTTGTTAGAATATAATCTTGTCAGCGACTTACCCGAAGGATCCATTGTCGTTCCTTTGCTTCTTGCCCTTTTAGCAACCTTTTTTTATTCTCGCTATAAGGCAAGAAAAGATGAAGAGGAAATGGAGGCTGTTGAGGTAGAGGACAGTGCATCTCAGGGCAGTTATCCCAGCAGTTTCTATGACAATAATGTAGATGAACAAAGCCTGATACGCGAGGTCGTGCGTCTGTCTGATGAATTGAAGAGCGTCATCGTGAACGATAATTACTTGTATGAAGGTTATATCTCGGAATCCGGGAATGTCAGAATCTCAGGAAGAATGTTTGGTGAGATAAGAGAAACAATCATCTCTATGCTGCGTATCCTGAAAAAAGCCTGCAGACAAGAGGCTTTCTTAAATTTGTTACGGTTGGCCTCCCGCACGAATGGCGTTTTTGATGACTATTACTTCAATCTCAAGACTTTGCTTGTCAAGGATATTATCAGATGCTACCATGAGATGGGCTATCCTTCTGAAGCAGAGACCCTGACACCTCAGGGGCAAGCTCTGTATGTGATACTTAAGTGCTGGTCGGATGAAACAGAGCATTTTACATATACCTATCATAATTTCTTCTTCGATATGGATTCGGTTGTAAGAGAAAAATATGTTAAGGAAGTTAATGAACAAATACGAGTAAATAGCGAGGAAGACATTGACGCTACCTCAAACATAGGTCTTGACGATTTTAAAACTATGCTGTCGTTGGCTCTCTACAAGGATGAGATTACAGAGTATTTCCGTATGCTGATATTCAGAATCTGTCAACTGCTTGCTAAATTAGACGGGGGCGTGACAGAAAAAGAAAAAACATGGCTTCTGCAAATACTACGAATGCAAGAATTATTAGAGGAACAATATACGGATGAGTACGGAATTCCACTGCCCTCACAAGGAAAGAAGGAATGGATTGCTAAGGCAGAGGTTATGCTCGAATCTGTTGAGACCAGGCAAGATGATGACTCAGATGTGTTCACTAAACGTGCAAACTCTTCGGCATCGTTTGCCGAACTGAATGAACTTATTGGTCTGGGAGAAGCTAAGAGAGCAATTGTTTCGTTGTCTAACTACATCCGGATGAAACAAAAGAGAGATGATATGGGGCTAAAGTCTCCAAACGTGTCCTATCACTGTGTGTTTACCGGTAATCCGGGAACGGGCAAAACAACTGTAGCAAGAATTCTGGCAGGCATCTATAGGGATTTGGGCATATTGAGTAGCGGTCATCTCATAGAGACCGATCGTTCTGGCCTGGTGGCAGAATACGTTGGACAGACGGCTGTTAAAACCAACAAAATCATTGACAGTGCCCTTGGAGGCGTTCTGTTCATAGACGAAGCCTACACCTTGGCAAACCGGGGAACCAACGACTATGGTGCTGAGGCTATAGCCACTCTGTTAAAGCGAATGGAGGATGATCGCGACAGGCTGGTTGTCATCCTTGCGGGCTATACCAACGAGATAGAACAATTCATCAACTCTAATCCTGGCTTACGCTCCCGTTTCAACCGCTATATTCACTTTGAGGACTACACGGCTACAGAACTTTACGAGATATTCTGCCTGCAGGTCAAGAAAGGAGAATACACGCTAACTGATGAAGCATCGCAGTATCTCCAGGAACAATTGGCGGCCGTGGTGGCAGAGAAACCAAAGGACTTCGGCAATGCCCGTTTCGTAAGAAATCTCTTCGAGAAGTCGATAGAGGCGCAGGCCAACCGTTTGGCATCCATGAGCGACCTGTCAAGAGATGAACTGACGGTTATTACAAAGGAAGATATTCTGCAAGTTTAATCCTGCGGATTGTTCTCCGTGGATTGCAAATACTGCTTTTTCGCTATATTTTCTTTAGAAACGCTCATTATTTGGGAAACTTTTCGTAAATTTGCACCCAAACAAAAAATGATTATGAGTCCAGTGTTCCGACGCGAGAGCGAATATATATTCAAGATATTCTCCAATGAGGAGGAGCGGATGCACATTCATGTGCTCTGTGGTCGGCTGGAAGCAAAGTTCTGGTTGGAGCCACAAGTGGAACTGGCTAAGAACTCGGGCATTCCCGAACATAAGTTAAACGAAATCGAACGAATTTTAGAGAAATATGCAGACAGCTTCAAAGAACAATTCCGCCAGCACATCGGTAAGCGTGTTAATGATTAATGCACAGGGCATCATGCTTTCCGTGCTGGGGCACGACTACTTCCTGTCGTATAACCGCATTCCGTGGATGCAGGACGCCTCCATCCGCAGCGTCTTGAATGTGCAAATGTGCGGTTCAGAGGCCATCGAGTGGCCTGACCTCGACGTTGACCTTGAAATCGATAGCCTCCGCCATCCAGAGCGCTATCCGCTTGTTATCAAGCGTAATACACTGGATTTCGTGGGTGTATAATAATTATGTTGTAGCACATTCCCATAGAAAAAACACCGCCACAATTTGTAGTGTTGCAGATTTTTCGCTATATTTGCGGTGAAAGAAAAATGGTGTGGATATGGAAATGCTGGGAATGATACTCGTAGGATGCCTGACCGGACTGGTATTCGGGCTGGTATTCGGGGACAAGAGGAAAGTGAAGAAAAGAAGAAACTCTCTCTTTGACTCTATTTGTGAAATCAGGGATATATCCCATTCACCAAGTAAAAGACGCAGAAGATCAAGATGAATGTCCTTTGAGACGATTGTAAAAAAGTACACAGGGTGTCGGTTCCCGTGTGTTATAAGTCATGAAATTGCGCCAAGCCCCATTCCAAGGCTTGGCGCTGATTTGTCTTCACAGCACACTTAGCGACACCCGTTTGCCCAGTCCACCGAAAATACGGAAGAGGGTGGAGAGTTGTATATCTGCATGACCGTTCTCAATCTTTGAGATGTAGCTCTTCTTGGTTCCAATCTTTGCAGCCAACTGCTCTTGCGTAAGTCCGGCTAGGCGTCGCTGTTCTTTCAGACATTCTGCCAGACAAAAGGTCTCTGCCTCAGTCTCAAACTGATCCCGTTCCTTAGTACCATGTTCACCGTATTCCGCATTGAGCAGATCATCGAATGTCTCACACGCCATGATTGCTTCTTTTTTCTTTGCTTCCATTATTCTGCCTCCTTACTTTTAAAATATTCTTTTTTTATAGCTTCAGCTCGTTTGATTTCTTTTTGCGGAGTCTTCTGGCTCTTTTTCTGGATTCCATGAAAGAGTACGACAACAGCCCCTTCATCCATACAGCAAAACACACGATAGATATTGCTTTCACTCTCAACACGTATTTCATAAATGCCGTCCGACCCCTCTAAGAGTCGAAAGAATTTCTTGGGGATGATTCGTTGAGACTCGACCATCCGTAGCACGAAATTTATCTTGTCGCGAACGGTCTGAGTTTGCGCCACATAGAAATCCTTGTAATAAGACTTGAATAGCTTAATTTGCCGTATTTTTTCCATTTTTTGCCAAATGACGGTGCAAAGTTAATTAATTTGTGAACAACATCCAAATAATTTCGAAGAAAAAGTATAAATGTGGCCAAAGTAAACTTCATTTCCACTTTGACTTGTAACCAGTCCCCTGAATCAGGGTATCGGTTTCTACACATGGGTACGGCTCCCTCCTTGTGTCATGGCTCCCTGTTTTAGGGAGTCATCCTCATCCACGTGCATAGTAGGACTCTGTTTCAATGTAACATGTAACATGTAACATTCGCCATGGGTTTGTCTTTCTTTTATAAATAGGTATAGGAGCGTGCCTGGGAAGTATAATGGATGTTAAATTTATCGCTTTTCGATAAAAATTTATTGATTTTGTTTGGCGGTTAAGAAAATAATATCTACTTTTGCATATCGAAAATCGATAAATTCTAAAACTAAAACGATAAACGGTATGAAAAAGTTATTGAATGTTTTCTGTGTGTTGATGTTAGCTTTGTTGCTGGCTGACATTATTTCAAGTCTGGTTGCAGGTGCTCCCGATTTTGCTCAAGGCTTCCGTGACGGCTACTACGGCAAGGAGTTGTATGCGGGTGATGACCTGACAGACCAGTGGTGGTTCATCCTGCCCATTTCGGTTTTGGTCGTTGGTTTTGGTGGTGTGGCGTTTGTTTGTTTTGTCCGCTTCGTGCTGAACGTCAACCACGACGAGGTGTTTACCTGGGAGAATGTCGGTCTGCTGCGCTGGACTGGTATTGGTGTGGCGGTTACTGCCCTGTGCAATACTGCCATCGATTTGGGGAATTCCGTTATTGTGGCCCAATCACTTTCCAATCACATTGAGTTTCTCATCTTCGGCGTCTTCTGTCTTATCATGACAGAGGTGTTCGGCATTGGGCTAAAGTTACGTGAAGAACAAGACCTGACGATTTAAGCTTATGGGACGAATAGTAGTAAACCTCGATGTGGAGATGGCCAAGCGGAAAATCTCGCTCAGCGAGTTGGCTGAGAAAGTGGGCTTGACATTAGCCAATCTCTCTATCCTGAAGACAGGCAAGGCCAAGGCTGTGCGGTTCTCAACCCTTGAGGCCATCTGTCGCGAATTGGGTTGCCAGCCAGGTGATATTCTGGAATACCGCGATGACTTGTGAAAAAACAGGCTGTTTAGAAAAAATACCTGGCGGTAATTTTTCAGAAACAGCCTGTTTTTCGGAAAAACTCACGGGGGGGCTATTCCCCCTGTGGGCGTGTTGTTATGCCAACTGAGCGAGATGATCCTCAGCTATGAACTTCAGTCCGTTCTGTGTGATGGCATTGCGGGCATTTTCGGCATTGTCGGTACGGAACACCAGGATGCCCTTGCCGTTGAGCAGGAACGAGTACAGATAGATGATGCTGATACCGGCCTTTGAGAAGGCTTCTACGGCGTCGGCAGCGCGTCCCGGCTCGTTGTCAAGTTCTATGGCGAAGACATCGCTCAGTGCCACGGCGATACCGGCCTTCTTCAGTTCTTCGAAGGCGCGCAGGGGCTCGCTGCAGATGAGGCGGTAGATGCCATACTCAGCCGTGTCGGCTATGGTGGAAGCGATAATCTGGATGCCAGACTGCTTCAGAACCTCCAGCACCTTGATGAGGGTGCCCGAACGGTTCTCAATGAAAATTGATAACTGATTGATTGTCATATTATTCAGCCCCCTAAGTTAGGGGGTGGGGGGTCTGAACAAGCGTTAATACAGACCCTTTTTTGTAAGGATTAGTAATTAATAGTGAGAGGGGATTGGGGGGCTGCGCTTGTTCAGACCCCCAACCCCCTAACTTAGGGGGCTCAGTTACTGGTAAACCTTTCGCTTGTCGATGACGCGGACGGCCTTGCCCTCGCTGACGGGCAGCGAGCCCTTGGAGACGAGGCGTACGCGGGGCTTCAGCAGGATCTCGTCGCCTATCTGGTGACGGATCTCCTTCTCCAGGTACTGCAGCTTGGCGAAGTCGTCGGTACCTTCGTTCACCTCTACCTCGACGGTCATCTGGTCGTTGTTGTCCTCGGTGGTGAGGGTGATGAGGTAGTTGGTGCCCACCTCGGGGAATTTCATGAGAATTTTCTCCACCTGGATGGGGAAGATGTTGACGCCGCGGAGCACAATCATGTCGTCGCTGCGGCCGCGCATGCGGTCGAGGCGGATGTGGTTGCGACCACAGGGGCACGAGCGACCTAAGACACGGGTGAGGTCGCGGGTGCGGTAGCGCAGCAGCGGCATGGCCTCGCGGCAGAGGGTGGTGAGGATGAGCTCGCCAATCTCGCCGTCGGGTACGGGCTCCAGCGTCTCGGGGTCTACAATCTCTACGATGTAGTAGTCTTCCCAGAAGTGCAGACCGTTCTGCTCCTTACACTCAAAGCCTACGCCGGGGCCGCACATCTCGCTCATGCCGAACGAGTTGTATGCCTTGACGCCCAGCATCTCCTCGATGCGCTTGCGCTGTTCTTCAGAGTGCGGCTCGGCACCGATGGCGAGCATTTTCAGCTTCGTGTCGCGGCGAGGGTCAACACCCTCCTGCTTCATGACTTCGTAGAGACGGGTGACGTATGACGGGATGGCATGGATGGCCGTCGTTCCGAAGTCCTTGATGAACTTGATCTGGCGCAGCGAGTTGCCGGCAGCAGCGGGCACGGTGAGCATGCCCAATTTCTCGGCACCGTACTGGAAGCCCAGTCCGCCGGTGAACATGCCGTAGCCGGAGGAGTTCTGGAACACGTCGTCGGGGCGCAGGCCCACCATCCAGAGGTTACGTGCCACCTGGTTGGCCCACTCGTCGAGGTCTTTCTGTGTGTGGAGGATAACGGTTGGGTTGCCGGTTGTTCCTGACGATGAGTGCAGGCGTACGCAGTCGCGCAGGGGCACGCAAGCCATGCCGAAGGGGTAGGTATCGCGCAAGTCCTGCTTGGTGGTGAAGGGCAGCTTGCGTACGTCATCCAGCGTCTGGATGTCATCGGCCGTGATGCCGGCCTCCTTGAATTTCTTCTGATAAAACTCGTTGGTCAGACAATGGCGCACGGTCTCCTTGAGGCG
>CAMYZO010000064.1 GCA_947303855.1 uncultured Prevotellaceae bacterium | reverse complement strand
AGACAGTGCTGGGGATGATGGGCGTGTCTGAGCCGTCTGAGCCGTCGTCTGAGCCGTCTGAGCCGTCATCGCCGTCTGAGCCGTCATCGCCGTCTGAGCCGTCATCGCCGTCTGAGCCGTCATCGCCGTCTGAGCCGTCGGAGCCGTCGTCATCGTCATCGTCTGAGCGGGCTGGGCGGGCTGCGTTGCGGGCACCATTGCTGGCTGGCACCAGTTTATGGCACTGCATGCCGTAGATGGCTGAGTCGCCATCGTACTCTCCCTCAATGACGATGACATCTTTCTTCATGGCCTTGACAGAATCGCCCCGCTCGTCCGTGGCGGTGTTGTGCAGGGTTATGGTGGCGTGCTCCTTCTGCTCGACTCTCACCATGCTCTCACTGCCCCCTGTCGGGCTAAAGTCGATGGTGACGTCGTTGTCGGTTACCTTGAAGACAAGCACGTCTTCGTCCTTGATGGCATCTGCCTCTGTGGGGAGCAGCAGGCAGAGGTCGTCGAATACCGGACCGTCGAAGCTGTTGCTCTTGTTCTGGTCGTCGCTCTCGCCGGTAACAACGTAATTCAGCGTGCTGGCCTGGGCGTTGACCTCACCCGTCGTAAACACGGTTTGCCAGCCGTCTTCCTGTTTGCTCAGGTCGGCCACCACCCACTCCGAGGGGCTTATTTTCTCGCCGCTGGCCTCGACGGTAACCAAGGCCTTCTGGGCATAGCGCGGATTGATGCTGGCAATGACTGCAATCTTCAGATTGTTACCGCTCTTGGCACTTGCAGGAAAAGTACGGCTGGAGAGCTCCACCGTCTGCGACATGCTGTTGCACACGCTGGTGCGCCAATAGCTGTTGCCTACGGAATCGGTACCTGTCTTCATGGCAAGGCCCTTGCCGATGTAGCTGTTGGACTCTTTCCAGTATTTCATGCCCTCGTCAGCAAAACTGTTCTCCAGGGCGTTATGGTAAATCGTCGGTTGCAGGGGGCCGGTGCCTGACTTGGCCGTGTAGCTGGCACTGAAGCCGTTAGGCATCTTGAACACCACGGGCACCAGCTGCCCCGAGCGTGCCACGCCGGGGAAGTCGGGAATCATCTCAGGTATATAGGTCTGCACACGACCGGACTTCAGCATGTCGTTAACGGTGAAGGAATAGACCGGCAGATGACCCACGCTGACAGTGATGTCCTGCAGGTCGACCTTGATGCGGTATTCCACCTTCCACCGGCCGTCGCTCTCCCGTTGCGGTGTGCCCACGCGCCACCACGACTTGCTGCCCGTGACGGAGAAGTTGACGGGGATATAGCGGCTGTCTGACAGCAGGGTAACGCCAATCTCCTCACGCGACTTCGGCATCGTGTTCGTCAGGTTCACCTTGACGATGTTGGTATCGGCCTTCAACGTGACAGCACATATCTCCTTGCCGAAGATGGGCGTTACATGCACGGTGTCGTTTTCGCTGGGCATGTAAATGGTGAAGACAGATTCTGACGTCTTTTGACAGCGGCTGCGGTCGAGGTTCTTGACGTTCAAGTCCAGAAGTTCATAGCCTTTGTTTGGAGTACACTTGAGCCTGATGGGGAACCCCGCAACATTGTGCAGCACCGTGTCTTTGGAAGAGGTCTGGAATCCATATTCGGCCTCTAACGTGCCACCGGCAGTAGGATGAATGACCATGGTGCGCAAGGGGACGAAGGTGGCCCACACCATGACGTCGGCGTTGGGCATCCTGAACTTGAACAGCTGCGCCTTGTTGCCACGGTCATCGGGGTTCGTACTATGGTTTTCAGCCAAAGTGGGGCCGGAATAATTACCGTTAGCTTGTTTGACGGCATAGTAGAGTCCTTTAGACAAGCCATAGCCATCGTGCGGTTCGCAAGTGACGGACACCATGGAGTCTTTTGCAACTACCTGGTCAGGAAGTATAATTTTCCCGTGCTCAATGTTTTCGCGTGAAATCACAGTGTGTGTCTGGGCCGACACACTGACTGACACGAGTAGCATCAGTGACGATAGGATTCTGGACAACTTCATTTATTTACGATTTACGATTTACTATTTACTATTTACGATTTAGGGTGTTCGATTTAGGATCTGTTATTTACGAATTGAGAATTGAAATTCTCATTTTTCAATTCTCAATTCTCAATTGTCAATTCCGCTTCAGATACTTAGCGCCTTGGTAGATGTAGACACCGTGGGGAAGGCCGTTGAACGGATCCTTCATGTCGGTCACCCGGCGTACCACGCGGCCCCGCATGTCGTAGACATTGGTGTCTAACCGCTGCTGCAACGACGGTTTTTCAACAGATGGCATCTTGATAGACGTCGGGAACGAGTTGTTCTGCCAGCTGCCAATGTATTCGTAATACTGCATGAGGCTCATCTCGCCTGTCGTCGACGCTTCATCCTGGCCGTAAACGACAGACTGCACGAGTGCATCGTTATTATCGTAGATGAAGTAGATGCCATCGGTCAATACCGGCCAACCGCCAATCATGCTCTCCGAACGTATTTCCAGCAGGTACTGGTCGGAAGCACGCAGGATATAGTGCTCACGGCTGCCGGTCATGGTCTCGTTGTCAACAGTGGTGTAGATGATATGAATGGTATTGCTGAGGCTGTCTAAATACTCAGTGTAGGCTCCGTCTCCCGTATTGCCTTCCTCAATGTTGTATGACTCGCTGAATTCCAGATGGGTTTCGCCCGTTTCGAGGTCATAGGAATAGCCGGCGGTGTAGGCGATATTGCTTTCATCGTCAATGCGTGTCTCAATGCTCCATGCCGTCTTCAGCACACCCTCAACACTTTCCTGGTAGATGACGTCGTAGTCGTTCTTGAAACTGGTGCGCGCCGTGAGTGAGTAGTCACCGCTGTCGTCAACCGTGTATTCGTCGATGTGCTCATTGCCCTCCTCAGGATAATAGACGGCCTCTGTCTGGGGCTTCACCTTATCGCCTGTGATTTCGTACTCTCTCATGCCGAGGTAGGCAGAGTCGGCAGGAATAAAGTAGGACTCAAAGCCCAGCAGATTGCCTCCGCTAATCTTGTCGCCCATGTGGAAGCCCTCGGGAACGCTCTTCGTGATAATATATGTACGGTCGAAATCGGCATACAGGCTGGAGTCTTCGCTCATGACCTCGGCTATGGTCTTATAGAAGCGGGAGGGTGAGTTGGGGTCGACGTAGCCGCTGACCACCTGCGACTCCTTCTTGCTGTTCTCGACAGTCTCATCAGAGCTGTCGCCATCGGCGGCTGCCGCGGCACGACGTGAGGCGGCAATCGGCTCAAGTGCCGGTACCCTGGCCAGACGGCTGGCCTTGGCAGGCACGGAGGTGGCCACCACGGGGACAGGATAGTGGTCGGTTTCCGACATCATGAAGCAGGGGTTCTCGCTCTCCTCGTTAAGCATCTGTATCATGTCGTATGAGGTCAGCACGTTCTGAGCAACCCGCTTCAGACCTTCGGCGCTGCCCTGTGTGGAGAAACAGTGGCGCAGCGTGGTGGTAGGCAGTTCGTCGAGGGTGCCGCCACGGCTGTTGGCGCTTGCACCGTAGCTGTTCTGGATGTGGCCGAAAGGCATGTTGCACACCATGGTGTTCCACTTGCCTTTGGTGCGTATGGTGGCTGTAGAGCCGCAGTTGATGATGCTCACCTGCTTGTCGGCATAGCCCACGATGCCGCCCACGAAGTTGGTGCCTTCCAAGGCTCCGAAGCTGGCGCAGTTGACGATGTCGCATTCTGAGGCGTAACCTGCTATGCCGCCCACACAGGCCGTTCCCTGCAAGGTGTTGCCGATGTCGAAGATCAGGTTGCCGATGACAGCATGCGAGAGAACCGTTCCCTTAGCCACGCCCACGAAGCCCAGGCAGTCGACGCTCGAATAGGAGTTGACGATACCGCTGATGCGGTGGCCGTTACCGTTGAGCACACCCTGGAACGGGTGGTCGTAGGTGCCTAAGGGCAGCATGACGATATCCTTGTTGAACACAAGGTCGTTCTTGATGTCGATGCCGATGTCGCCGCGAATACGGCCCAGCGACAGCAACTCTGCCAGCACGCGCATCTCGCCGGCATCGTAAATCTCATAGGCCGTGCCGTCGGCATTGGCTTTAGGAATATGCAGGCCGCACACGCTACAATGACCATTTGCGTCGAATTTGTGTTCCTCCGGCTCGTCGGCGCTTGTGATAGCTGTATACGGACAATGCTTGCACACCTTCATGGTGTCAGCCATGCTCAGGCAACTGGTTTTCGTTCTTTCCTGTACCACCAGTTCGTGCTCCTCATATGATGGGGCCACGTCGAACGAGGCTTGTTTGCCGCAGATGTCACAATTGGCGAAGCTCTGGCCAGTGACGCCGCATATAGGTTCGCGGGCTATTTGATAGTCGCTGTATTGGTGGACGTGAATAGAAAAGTTTTCGAGCGTTCCTGTCGTATTGCAGCCTGGAGCATCGTAATGCATCTCGATATACACATTGTGGTCGCCTGCCGGAATAAGGACTTCATCAGAACTATACCGGAACCAGGTGTTGCCGCTATGATATATCTTTCGGTCGTTGTCGCCGAGCTTCACTGAGAAGGAGATGCTGGTCTTAGGCAACTTCCCACTCTTGGCTGTGACCTTGGAGAAAACCTTGTATCTGAGGCTTGCCACTTTCCCGTCAGGGACATAGACCGCAAACGACATCTTGGCATCTGTAATGCCATTTTTAGCCTTTAGGGTGTTCTTACCCTCCATCCGGGTGAAATTATCAAAAGTTGGTTTGGCCACAATGATACCGTCGCTGGTCGTACCACCTTCCCATGGAAACCCAATCGTGCTCAAATCGGCAGCATGCACCACGGAAAAGTGGAATAGGGAAAACGCTAAAACAGTAAAAAGGTAAATATACTTCCTGCCCATATCTCTTGATTCTATACTTTTAACATTTAACTTTTACTACTCAATCTTTTCAGATGCCGTGGCTGGCAGTTCGGCATCAGAGCCACTGCCGCAGATAGCCTGGGAGGTGTTGCCCGTAAGACTGCCACCATCGTTGGTGCCGCAGATGCCGCCGGCATAGTCGCGTGCGCCGCCTACCCAGACATCGTCTCTCGTGGTGCAGCCTGAGATGGTGCCCCTGTTCAGTCCGCAGATGCCGCCGAGGTTCATGCCGCTGCCGATAGAGCTCATGATGGAGAAGGCCACATGGCAGTTGCTGACCGTGCCTTCGTTGACACCGGCAACAGCACCGATATTGTCCCAGCCTCGCATGTCGCACGCGGCAAGCGTCACGTTCGTCACACTGCCGCCCTTACCGATGGCGCCGAAGAGTCCGCGATAGCCGCAGCCGGCCACAGGCTCTTCCGTCTGGAGCATGGAGATGACGTGGCCGCCACCGTCGAAGGTTCCCTGGAAGGCCGTGCTGTCGTTCTTGCCGATAGGTATCCACGGCAGCCGCATGAAGTTATCGGCAACGAGGTCGTTGGCCAGGCGGAAATTGGTCTTGGGGCGGCGGTTGTTCACGTAGTCGGCTATCCAGTAGAGGTTGCCGAAGGTCTTGATGACATACGTGCTGTCGGCACCCTGCGTCTCCACCTTGGGCTGTTCATAGGGGTGTAGGCAGTCCTTGCGGCGGCAGATGCCAAAGTCGTCGAAGTCGTGCCCGATGCCGGGTTCCTCAAAGTTGGCATGGTGGTAGCACTGCTTGCAGACATACTCCACGAGGGTGTGCTCGCAGTCTTGCCTGAGGACTCTGCTGTCGTTGCTGAACTCATGGCGCAGTTTCTCGAGGAAGCCGCAGTCAGCGCAGAAAATCATGTGCGAGTACTCGTCGACGGGAAGCTTTTGCTTGCCGAAACTGACGTGGTCGGCTGCCTCTACATAGTCGCAGATCAGGCACCGCTTGTTGTGGGTTTTCCAGTCAGACGAGAAGGTTGCCCATTTGTGCTTGTCATAGACAATCTGTCCGCACTCATCACATTTCTTATAGTGCGACTGTGATATCAGCGAATCTTTGGCAGTGCCTGTCGGCGACAGTATCATCCAGGTGTCGTTGCCGTAGAGCTGTGGAAATTTGTGTGGCTCAATCTTTGTGAGTCCGCAGTTGTCGCGGTCACAGTAATGCTTGTGCCAGTTAATGTCTTTCAT
Source organism: uncultured Prevotellaceae bacterium (assembly GCA_947303855.1). Classification (GTDB taxonomy): domain Bacteria; phylum Bacteroidota; class Bacteroidia; order Bacteroidales; family Bacteroidaceae; genus Prevotella. Next base: position 14,838 of record CAMYZO010000064.1, on the reverse strand, counting down.
CGACTTGTACTTTGACTCGTGGGTATGCCAGGTAAAGACAAAGTAACGTCCACCGCCGGCATGGGGGCCGTCCAACTTCTGGTTGTCCTCTAGTCTCTCAGGCCTGCTGGTAGCGATGTAGGCATCCTTGAGCACCTTGTTGTTGAAGTCCTGGTTGCCGCTGCGGGTGTAATAGACGTGGGGCTGTTTCGAGTAGGCGCCGCCATAGCAGAGGTAGTCGCGTCCGTTGAGTCCGCCACGGTACGTTCCGTCTTTGCGTGCCTTGGCCTGGAAGAAGGGGGCGGGGATGAATTTCCTGTCGCCATCATTGTACGCCATCCCATAGTCGTCTTTCCGGTTGGCGGTCACCACCACGTCGGTGATGTATTGAGCCGTATCGTTGGTATGCTTGAAGACGGCAAACACATAGCCGCCGCCACGGCCTTTGCGGAAGTCCAGGTCGAAATTGTCTGCGCCGGTATAGCCCTGGATGTTAGGTGCCAGGCTGTCGCTTTCCTGTACTGCCACGACTTTTATCTCCGTCAACATGCCCTGCGCCATGGCAGTGGCAGCGAAGAGCAGCGGGAGTGAGAAATATAAGATTGCTCTTTTTGTCATCATATCTATATTCACAATTAACAATTCACAATTAACAATTCACAATTAACAATTCACAATTAACAATTCACAATTATCAATTCACAATTCACAATTGACAATTCACAATTTTCAATTTTCAATTCTCAATTCTCAATTTACTACATGAATTTGAAGTCTTTCTTGCGTTGCAGCAGAGCCTGGCCAATGGTCTCCAGTGCCATCGGGCTGACAGTGGCGTTGTGAGGCTCCAAGCGGAAAATACCATACTGGTTTTTCTGTTTGTCGAACATGATAAAGCGCTTGTAGCTGAAGAACGAGGGTACGTCGTTCCACTTGATACGGTCAGAGTTGAACACCTCGCCCGAGTGGTACATGAAGTTCAGTATCTCGTTGACTTTGCTGGTATCGGCAATCTCATAGCCCACAGGGATATCCTTGAGCAGGGTGCGTATGGTGTTCATGGCCGATTTGTCTTTGCTGGTGTTGGCCATCACACCCTGGTGGAGGAAGTAGGGGCCAATCTTCATGTTGGCCACGCAGGTATCGTTCCACATATAGATGGCACCCTGGCTGATGGTGACGTTGGACGTATAGACCGTCTCGTCGTCGGCCGGTGCAATGTCGATCTCGCCGTTGTTATAATAGATATGGTCATCGTAGTTGAGGCGTACCAGCGGCGTGACGTATGCCTTCGCCCGGCTCTCGGCGCCATCGAGATACTGCCACGTGATGGTGAACAGGCTGTCGTCGCTACAGCGGCGACCCAGCCCCTCGCGGCACATCTTGCCGCCCAGGGTGGGGTAGAACACCGTGTACTCTACGTTGTGGACAAATTCATTGATAATCTCGCCGATAATCTCATTCTGGGCCTCCACCCGGTTGGTGACGGAGTGGTCGGAAAGCCTAAGGGCCGAGGTGGGTATCTTGGCAAAGATGCGATTACGGGCACGCGGCATGACATTGCTCTCGTAGGTGATGTGCTTGCCTACCATGCGGCTGTAGAGATTGGCCACCTCATGATCAACGATGAGGTCGGAGATGGGGGCCACCTTGATGTCAATCAGTTCTACATTGTTGTCATCCTTGTCGGCGTTGGGGTCGAACTTGAGCGACTGGAACCACTCGTTGACCACGCGGCTTTTCAGCGCCTGGTCATCACTGTCGTGCAGGCCAGCCAGTTGCAGGGCGAGGGCACTGTTGCCGCCGAGGGCCTCGATATGGGTTTCGCGGTCGGTGCTGGTGTTGATAACCCAGTCCGACGTCTCCGTACCCTCCGTAGTGCCGATGCAATAGAGGAACGATACGCTGGACTGCTCGTCGAGCGTGTTGCGAGAGTCTACGACATGGCGGTTCATGGTGGTGCTGAACTTCAGTTTACCGCCCAACTTGGCATGGTAGATGATGTGGGTGCCGTAGGTCTGGAACATGTTCTGGACGATGCGCATGGCCTCGGTCAGATTTCCCTGTTTGATGGCTGCCGACGCCAACTCCTGATAACGGAGGAATCCGGGCGAGAGGGCCTCGGGATGCTCGCGTGCGATATAGTAGAGGTCGTAGGGCTCGAGATGGCGCGAGGCTAAGGTCAGACCGTCGTGGATGGTGCAGAAGGCAAACTCATCGCTCGTCATGTCGGTCTTGTTAAAGGTCGATTTGACTTCTCCCTGGAAGAGGATGGCATCAACCTTCACCGATGAGTTCATGGTGAGCTTCTCGCAGATGGTCATGGCATCCTTGCCGCTGTACACATGATGGTAGGACGACGGTGAGATGTCGTCGACGATGGTGGCAGAGCCGTGCTCGCGGTCGAACTGCTGAATATACGACATGTCGATGATGCGGTCGCGCACCTCGTCGTAGTCGCTGTACTTGCCTGTGCCGTTATAGCCGTAGCCCACACCGTAACTGCGATACAGGTCGCCGATGTATGCCTGGCGCTGTGCCGCATGCAGCTTCTTCCAGTGCTCCTCGCTGTAGGTGCCGTTGGCATTCTGGGGGTCGTATTCCTCCATGGCCTCCAGCATGTCATCCTCTCGTGAACAGGAAGTGTACAGTGAAGCCTGAACCATGAAGCCTGCTGCACACAGCAACTTCACCAGCATTCCTGTCTTCACGCTCGTCTGTCTTACATCATTATAGGTCATCATAATTCTCAATTTTCAATTCTCAATTCTCAATTCTCAGAACTGGTCATTCGTTATATATATGGGGAAGAACTTAAAGAACACCTGGTCGGAGTAGTTGAACGACCTGACATACTCCGGATATTCCAGCAGCAGGTCGGTTCCTGAACCACTCAGGCGCACGATACGTGCCTGACCAGCGTCGTTGGTCAGCACAGGCATGCCCTGACCGTCGTTCTGTGTGGGATTGACAGCCATCGACGTCTGGCTGGGATGCGAGATGACCCAGTAGCCCGTAGGCCAGTCGAGTCCGAGCATGTTGCGGCCGTCGTAGGCGTGGCTGTAGAAGATGCTCATGCGGTTGCCCAGCATCTTGGTGATGCTTTTCGACTCTTCCACTGAGGGCAGCCACTCGTTCAGACCAATCGCCTTGACCGACTGGCTCACGGCGTCAATCCACTGCTTGTTGCCCTCATTGTCGTCTGTCACGTTGCCGACGCGCTTGATGTTGTCGCCGCCGTCAACCAGACAGAAGTTATAGTTGCCGCTCTTGTAGAGCACCCCGCCATAATCTTTGTATTTGTCTCTTGCGAATTGTACAAACGCCGTGTCACCCTGCCAGTATTTCAGAAGCGAGTCGTTTTTCATCTCCACCGGGCGCACTGACCAGAACGTGCTGGCTACCTTGGCAAAGGTGGTGGCGCTGCTCAGCGGCTCAGGCTGAGCTTTGAACACGGTGGTAGCATAGGCTTTGGGGGCCTCTTCTTTCGTGGGACAGGGCGTCGCATGAACGGCATTCCAGTAGAAGTACACGTTCCTCAGGGCATGGGTGTCCGGGTCGAAGAGTTCGTGGATGGCGGTGCTGTCGCTCTCGAAGAAGATGCTGTCGGAAGGGGTGTATACCGAGGCGCTGCCCTCCCAGATAACGCGGCCAGGACGGTGGCTCTCGTCGCCGATGAACAGGCCTGCATAAAGGTATGGGCGCACGTTGTTGTCGATACCGCGTATCAGCGGATAGGCCACGATACAGGGCTTGTCGCTGCGGATGGAAGGCACATATTCCTGACAGATGATACATGCTTTGTCTGTTCCTTGTGAGGCTACGCGCACATCGGGGCCGTAGTTGCCCTTGACAGGCATGATACCGTAGTCGGGCTCATAGATTTCCTGTGTGGGTGCCTCTTTCTTCATGTACATCTCATAGACCTTGCGCAGAATCACGCGGGTGTCGGCATTCTCAAACAGCTCATACAACGGCACGAAACGGCCGCTGACGAAGGAGGCGTTATAGTTGTCAGGCTCGATGCTGACATTGTTGGCCCAGCCATAATAGTCGCCGTCGCCAATTTTCACGGCTTCGGCCTTGGTCTGGTCGAAGGTCCTGTGGAGTTTGTCGCAGTCGGCCTTATTGCCGCCCTTCACATTGACCTGACCATGATACTGGACGGTGTTTTTGGTTATTCTCTCGATAACCTTCGAGTTGGTGGTCTTTGTTACCTTCTCGCCAAGGATAATCTCGGTGACCTGCTGCGTGGTGTACTCCTTGTCAACGCAGGAATCGCGCTCAATCTCCATCTGCAGCTCTATCATGCCGCCAAGATTGGAGGAGACGACGAGGTGGGTGCCGTACTTCTCGGAAAACGCAGTGGCCTTAGCCTCGGTGAGACCACTCTCTCCGCCCTTCACCAGTTCGGCAACGGCATTGCGGAACTCTTCTTCGAGCACGTTCTCGGCACTGTTCAGGTTGTCTAACTTCAGATAGCGCAGGATGCCCACGTCGATGGTCTTGGTAGCCATGATATGCTTGATGAACACATGGGCCTTATAACTGTTGTGCCACTTTATATTAGTAAAGATGGTGTTCTCGCGGAAATACTTACCACAGCCCATAGCATCAGAGCCGTCGATGGTGTACTTCGTCTCAGAATTGCCCAGTTCCTGCAGCGTATTGGCGCTGAACACGTCCATCGACGTGTAATGGCGGCGCTCTGAGTTGACAATTACTCCACAGGTTGCTTCGGCTGCCATGAGCCTGTCCATGTTGATAATCGGATTGTCAGAAAAACTGCTGTCGTTCATCACGTTGCCGGCGGCATTGAAGGCATATCCCAGTCGCTGCATCTTAATCTGCTCCGGCGAATAGGCTCTCGTCAGCGTGTTCTCGCCGGCATCGGCGTCCGTCATGTCGTCGGTACAGGAAACGAAGGACAGCGATAAAAGAAAAGTGACAAGTGGTAAGTATGATATAACTTTTTTCGCGCACATAACTCTTAATTCTTTATTCCAAACTCCAAACTCCAAACTCCAAACTCCAAACTCCTAACTCCTAACTCTTAGTCGTCCTCGTAGTTGTTGAGTGATTTCTCCATGTAGTTCTTCAGGATGGTGCGAGCCTTGGTATCGTAGATAACCTCATAGATAGGCACCAGGCGGATGTCGATGAGGGCGGCATCCTGGGGCGTCACAGACTTCTGCCAGTCACGCAGTGTCGTCGGGTCGAGTGTTGCCGCCTGACCCGTGGTGAATGCCGACACGAGCGACACATTGCCGCCACGGGCACTGACATGGCTCTCTGAGTTGCGGCTGCACTTCATGGCAGCATCCTTGTATTGGACATCGATACTGGTGCTGACGGTGATAATCTTGACAGAAACGGCCAGCTCCAGGGCCACCTTCACGTCGAGCGAGTTAGACACGGAGTCCATGGTCGTGGTGTTGTAGTAGTCGAGCGTACAGCCTAAGACGGAACGCTTGACGAATCCGTAGCCTACCTGCTCGATAAACTCACGGCAGATGCCGCTGGCGGCGAAGGCCGAGGGGGCGGCATGAATCTTACGGACAAACTGCTGCATTACGCTGGCGAAACCGGGCGCGTAAACCTCGCCGAAGATGGGCACCGCCTTCATCATCTCGTCGGCATCCATGCTGGGATAGGTCTTGGCCACTGAAGAGGCGGCAACGGCGCTGGCCGCCAGTTCGCGCAGGTTCAGGTAGTTCATTTCGCGCGTGAAGTAACTCTGCTTCATGCGCTTCAGTGAGTAGTAGTTCTTTTTGGTCTCGAAACTGTTCTTGTTGAAGCCCACCTCAAGGTCTACTGAGAACACGCCGGCGCCTATACCGATACCAATGTCGAGCGACAGCGAGTCTTTCAGGGAATTGACGCTCTCGCTGTAGTAGAACTTCTGGTCGGTGGTAGGCATATAGTCGTCAACGATATAGGAGGTGTTGTACTTCTTCTCCATATCGCGCAGATGACGGGTGTTGAACACCTCCATATCGGTGCCGACACAGTATAACTCGTGATCCCGGTAGGTGTAGCCGGCACCGCGAATGGCACTGACGGCTTCTTCTACTGCCTTCAGATCTTCGGGCGTCTTGGCCCTGGTAAGCCACGACTCCGGCCCGTCGCTTTCGCGGGCGGCAGCCGTCTGGGGCGTTTCAGGGACGTCGCGCAGATCGTCATCGCTGCTGCATGATGCTATTGCCAACATGCCTACTGCTACATATATATATAATAAGGTGTACTTCATACCTGATTCCTGATTTCTTTCCTATTTCGTGTAAGTACGCAAAATATAGTTCACTCTTTCCTGCACCTGTCCGGTGAAGAGGTAGGCCATGGAGGCTATCTTCACGTCGGTCATGGCGCACCGCTTCAGCTGGTCGTCGTCGGGCACGGGGGGGAAGTCGACACTGGCCATCCATTCCTTGATGCCCTCAGGCGATGTGCTTGCTCCGGCCAGCACATCGGTGACGGCCTGCACATTGCCGCCACGGACGTGGAGGTCAAGGTTGTAGCGGTCGCGCGAAACCGACTGGAAACTCTGGCTCTGCATGCTTAACGACGACTCTACGCCTGCGATGAGTCCTACGCTGGCCTCAAGGGCCATGCCCACACTCATGTTCTCGCTGAGCACCGACTTGTCTATCTGCAAGGTGTATTCCAGCACACCGCCCATGAAGGAGCGGGCTACGAAGCCGCGCCCCCATTTCCTGACGAAATTAAGCACCTGCTGGTTGTCCACGTTGCTCTGATCGGTGTTGTTGCCTTCCAGCAACTTCCAGTCGGCATAGAAGCCGGGCGAGAATACCAGACTGTCGCCCGTCTCCTTGTAGTACATTATGACATTCTTGTACTGAAGGTCGCGGCAGTAGGCCACGCGCTTGGTGCGCTTCATGGCAAACACCGACTGGCTCTCCTCAACGCTGCCCTTGGAGTAATTGCCCGTCACCTTGATGTCGGCTACGATGGCGTTGACGCCAATGCTTGCCGTGATTGACAACTGGTTCGACACGGCACTGCGGCTTTCGCCGGTGATGACCTGCTCCTCGGTGTACGGCGTGTAGTCGTCGCTGACGAGGTTCAGACCCTTGACATACTGGATGGAGTCCAGATAGTTGAGGTTGAAGATGTTGAATGCCACACCTTCCAGATATTCTGCTCCTGTGGCGTAGCTGTAGCCCACACCGCGCTCAAAGCCCGGAGGAGCCAGCAGGCGCGACTCATAGTCGTCTGACGCCGATGCCTGCTGCCTGTTTGCTTCGGCAGCTTTGCGGCTGAGGGCCGCCTGCTCTGCTTCTGTCAGCAGTTCGTCCTGGCTGCATGAGGCTATGCCAAGCACGCCGGCAAGTAAGAGAATATAGTATAAACGGTTCATCATGTCACAATTTCTCAATTTCTCATTTTCACAGTAAAGTAGTCCGTCAGCACTTCACGGGCATACGCATCAGCAATGAGCGTATAGATGGGTACCAGCGTCATGTCGACCATGACGGCACGTGTGGGAAGACAGCTGTTCTGCCATGCCGTGACGTCGCTGTTGAGTAACTCACCGCCGGTGACAAGAATGCACACCTTGCTCACATCGCCGCCACGCACCTTGACAGTGGCCGTCGTCTTCGACGTCAGCTCCTTGGCTTCCTTGGAGACACCGATGTCGAACGAGACCTCTCCTTCTACCGACTTGGTTTTCACCTGGGCCTGGAAACTGGCCTCAAGGGCCACCTTCACACCCAGCGTGTCGCGCAGCGCCGTGCTGTCAACACTGATCTGATAGTCGAGCACCGTGCCCATGACCGCCTTGCTGATGAAGCAAGGGCCTACCTCGGCGAGGAACTTGTCGCAGATGTCATACTGCTTCGTCTTATTACCCTTCTTGTCGGCAATGTCATTGGCAAACCTTTCCTGAACGGCAAGGAAGCCCGGCGACAGCAGTTTCTGCTTCTCTTCAGTAGTGGTGGCCTTTTCTACCAGGGCCATGATGTTCATGTACTCAATCTCGCGGGTGAACTGCGTGTTCTTCATACGCTTCAGGGCGTACTTGTTCTTGGACTTCTGCTCATGGCCTTTGCCTACACCCACACTGACGCTGCCACCGCCACTGCCCTTCACCGAACTGTAGTTCATGCCTGCCGAGGCATTGACAATCAGCATGTTGGTAAGCGCCGATTCGCTGTTGGCAGTTATCACCGTCTGCTTCGTCTGCGGGAAGATGACATCTTCAATCAGCTTGACACCCGTGGCACGCTGTATGCTGTCAAGGGTTGACAGGTTGAACAACTGAACCATGGCTCCGTCGCAATAGTCGCCGCCAGGCATGTAACTGTAGCCGGCACCTTTGTTTGAGGAGAATATCGTCGAGATGGAGTCCAGCGTGGGACTGACCGACTGCACGACAGACACTTGATACCCAGCGTCACCGGCAGCGCGCGTCGCTGACCCCTGGGTAGTGAGCGTCAGCACGTTCTCGCGTACTGCCCCCCAGTTCTCACCCACCTGAACGATAGCCGTGGCAGGACCTTCGCCTGATGACGGATAGACATTCGCCAGTCCTTTCGTAGTCGCTATCGACCACTTGCCCGGCACGTTGATGACGGCAGTGTACTCCTGGTATGATGCGTCGGCATTCACCGTGCCGTCACCAGGGGCTCCGAGAAGGAAGAACGGAGCATTGCTGCTCTCGCCGGCGGCCATCTCACTGCCTGTCATATCCTCGCTGCCGGAGCAGGCTGCCGCAAGGGCGGCAGCAAGCACCAGCATCGAGTGGGATATGTTCCTGTTCATATTATATAATAGCTTTAACAGTCAAAACTGGGTGAAAACAATTTTTTCAGGCTGAAGCGTTATTCCAGCTTGCCGTAGTCGCCTACAACTGGGCTCAGGTTGTATTCGCTGTCAACCACCTTTTTGAGGAAGTCGTAAATAGCCTTATCATCTTCCTTCGAGAAGAGGAGGTAGATAGGCTGAACATCCATATACGTCATCGTGGCCTTTTCAGGTTCGGTGGAAAGCATCCAAGCTGCCAGTTCGGTATTCAGCAGTGAGCCGCCAGTGGTAAGGATGTTCACTTTCTCCACATCACCGCCGCGTGCCTTCACGTTAGCCGTGGTTGAGGTGGCTGCATTGAATGTAGAGTCGCTATACTGTACATCGCCCTTGATGAAGAAGTTCTTGGCGCTGTCCTGCTTCTGTTTGAGCTGTGCCAGAGCAGCACTGTCAACGGCGGCGGTGTCCTTCACCTGCTGCTGCCACTTGAAGTCAAGGGCGGCCTTCACGTCTAACACTTTCTTAACCTTGGAAGAGCTGAACTCCATACGATAGTCGAGCTCGCAGCCTAAGAGGGCCTTTGAAATGAAGTGTGAGCCGACGACAGCAAAGAAATCTTTGCATGCCTGCGTCTTTGCTGCATCGTCAGCAGCGGCAGTAAACTGCTTAACGAAACGGTCTCTGTAATACTTGTAACCATCGGTGAAGTTGCTCTCGTCGTTCTGAACGTTAGCATATTCAAGTTCACGGCTGTAAAGCGTACGGGTCAGCGACTTCTGAATAAGGGTGCTTTCATAATTCTCGTTGTTGGCAATTTTCAGGTTGTTCAAATCCAGACCCAGCTTGACCACGTTGAAGTTACCACCGATATGGCCATTGACGGCAATCACCTTGTCCAGCACAGAGTCAGAGTGGGAATAGTAATAGTATTGCTTTGACTGCGGCGAAAGGCTGTTCTTCACATTAAGCGTCTTGTTCAGGTCGTCCATCTTGAACACCATGATGCCGGTGCAAAGCTCAGGAATAGCGTTCTTGGAAGGGTTGAAACCATAGCCGACAAAGGTGTTCGAGTTGATAATCTTCTCGAAGTCGGCCAGGCTGGTCTTAGAGTCCTGGTTCACAGCCTGCCCGCCGTCGCCGTCAGCACGGGTGGCATTCTGAATGGGTTGGCCGTCCTCGCCGATGAACTTCACCTTGTAAGACAGCTGGCGGCTGCCTGCCCAGTTGTTACCTATCAATACCGGTACGCGCGCGCTACCGTGACCCATCATCTTGGTGGGTGTGAACTCCATGTTGTCCTCGGTCTCTATATACCAGTAGGCATCGGTATTGATGTCCAGGTAATAGGTGCCGAAGTCAGCCGACACAGATGAAATCTGCTCGCCGTTGGCATTGGTCAGCACGGCAGTGTTCATGACCTTGGCAATGGGTTCTGACTCAACGACTCCCGGCTCAAGTTCTGCAATGTTTGAATCGGAGCAAGCGGTAAAGGCTGTTAAAGCCACTGCAGCTGCAAAAAACTGCTTCGTCATTTTTCTCATAATCATAGTTTTTTTGTTAAAAGATGGTTATTATTTGTTTGTCTATTTTAGGTTTTTACCCGGCACAGAATTTTGTGTTTTTTAAATTCTAGGTGCAAAAATAACAAAAAAGTTTTAAACGGCAAAGGAGAAAAGTCGCCAAAATTAAACTTTTGTTGATTTTGCTACATTTTTGCTGATTTTGAAAGTCTAATTGCAGATTTTGAGACTCGTTTTGCATATTTTGAAAGCCAAAGCGAATTATTTGTGGCAATCTGACAGGTTTTCAGGTCTGTTATTTCCTCTCATGATATTGCCAATAAAGTTCTTGTTTATGCAGCATACGAACTGATATGGGAAAAAAGTGTCACCCTTTTTTACAAAAAACCTATACAGTGGAGCAAATCTGCTGTTGTAACAGCCATTTGGCAAGATACACAACTGCGACTTCTTCTACGGCGCCTACAAAGACGGACATGTGTATGGCAATTTCGATACGGCAGAGGGTATGTACAGTTCTTCGCCCGATGAACCGGGACAGGTGGCCGGTATCGTGACCAGCTGGGCTGGCCGTACCGACGGCGGCGACTTCCACTGGGCTTTCAATAACAGCGTGGACGACAAGAGCCATGACGTCAACACCGAACTGAAGGCTGCCATCACCAACTACCAGTCGTCGCTCATAAGTATTCAGGGCATGGAAACGGGTGGTGACGTTGAGCCGGAGCCAGAGCCGGAGCCCGTGCCAGCAGCGGCTACACAGGGCGGATATATCGTTGACCTGATGAGCGACGCCAACTCCGGGTTCACTATCGTGGGCAGCACCAGCAACAGCAAGGGGACGGTAACGGTTAACGGCACCACCTACAACACCTGTCTGAAGATGGGGTCGTCGTGAAGAGGAATCGCAAATCTTCGGGCATAGGTGACTGGCCTGTCAATATAGGGATCACATTTTGCCCGCCTTTCTCTTGGAAGGCAAATGTTACCTCTTTCATTGTCCAGATAGACTGATAGGCCGCACTGCTGCCAATAAAGACAAACACTTTGCAAGACAGTATCTCCTGAGATATGGTTTTGATAAAATGCTTGCCTCCTGTTATGCCTTTCCTGTCAATAAAATAAGAAATGCCGACTTTGTCCATCTCCCTGCAAAGACGGTCTGCTACTTGATAATCCTTTCGACTGTAACTAATGAAAACATCCATACGCTAGGTTTTTTATTAAACTATGCCTATGCTCATACTTACTGTTGCATCAGCCATTGGGCAAAGAATTGGTCATAAAGTGTATAGGTTCCCATGTCGTGAGTGACGAAGTCTTTTTCCAAGAGGCCTTTGACGGCACCCTGCACCATACTGGCAGTTAGATGATAGCGCTGTAGGAACGGACGGGAGGTCAGATTGACGGCCTTGCCCTCCTTGCAGATGGCCATCAGAACTTCCTTTTGCTTTGGGGGCAACTGAAAGAGTAAGGCTTTATAGGCAAAACCCTGCTGGGTAATAATTTGCTGAATAGCAGGCTCTATCATCTCCTCCGTACACGACGCACCAGGCTCTGTTAGTGTAAACAACGCGTTCAGGACAGACTGGACATACCAGGTAACACCTTCATAGCGTTGGTAGACAGCAACAATTGGCTCTCTAGTTATCTCTTTCTGATACTCTCTGAACAACCCCTGTGCAAACGCTACATACTTCTCACAGTCAATAGGCTCAATAGACATCAGACTGGTGCTTTGATAGAAGGGACGGGAAGGAGAGACAAATATCTCAGACATCATGTGGCGCTGCGAGCCTGAGTAGATGAACCATGTATTCCGACATTTCTGAATCCTTGTACGTAGCACGGCTTCCACCTTGTTGTCAGGATAGTCGGCAACGACTTGAAATTCGTCAATAGCCACGATACAGGGCTTGTCAGCCTCTTCTAAATAGGCAAAAATCTCGTCGAGCGTGAACTCCGGCATCTTGATGTCGCCCACACCCAATCCCCATTCTGGATTGCCGTTGATGTCAAACGAGATGTTGCTGCGGAGTGAGCCTATCGTATTCAGGAACTTCTCCCATGCCTGACGACCTCTTGATTTCAGCACGTCAAGAACGGTCTTTCCCAGTTCATATACAAACTCCTGCAGATTCTTGGTGGCATAGATGTCTACGATGAATGTGTAATAATGGTCCTTGATGATTTCTTGCTGAAAACAGTGGTGTATCAGTCCCGTCTTGCCAAGTCGGCGGGGCGATATGAGGGCCACGTTGTTGCCGTTGGTTACCAGTCTTGTCAACAGCTCAGTTTCTTCCACACGGTCACAGAAATAGTGCGGAGAAATGTATCCGTTGGTGATAAAAGGATTAGGTACCGTCATAACGTATTCATTCTAAAGGGCTTGAAACTTTATGCAAAGATAATTATAATCTTATTATAAAGCAAGCATCCGTTCATTGTTTTAACTTTATTTATACCCCTCGCTCTGCCCAATCGCCGCGGACGGAGAGCTTCAACTTGAAGCCATGTCTTTCTTAATCATCAAACAATCCTTTTTCGCGCCATTTCCTGACCTCCTTATCGAAGTCCGACAAATATTCACGGTCTTGTTCCAAACGGAATTTTTCATATTCGGCGCCGTTGCCCAGATGCGAAACTGCGTGGCCTGATAGCTGTTCACGCGGTAGCCTACGGCAATGATTGCATCGAGGTTGTAAAGCATCGTGTCATAGTTCTTACCGTCAGCGGCAGTTATCCCAATTTTTCGGATAACTGCCAGCTCCTTTAGCTCCCCACTTTTGAAAATTTCTTTCAAATGGTAACTAATTGTTCTCACATCCACACCATACAAATCCGCCATTCGCTTCTGTGTAAGCCAGAATGTTTCGCTGTTGAAAACCACTTCAATACGTGTTTCTCCCTGATTGGTTTTATAAAGCAGAATCTTAGAAGAAAACTGATTCTCAATGAGTTCCGTTGTAGGCACTTGCTCCTTGAAATATATCCGCGCTATTTGAATCTGTGGTTTCTTCCCATCAGCATTCTCTGCAATAATGAGGCAAGCCAGGCGTGACAGATGCCAGTTTTCCACCTCACGGAAAGTGCCAGAACCTAACTTAACCATCTCAACCGTCTGGTTAAAATGCTCGTCCATTTCCATCCCTCTGTTCTGAGCTTTTCCTGCTGATACTGTGCATGCAGAGTCGTTGAAATCAGCAGGGCGAAAATGGTTAGTATCTGTTTCATTGTTGATAGTTGTTTATGAGTCGTTTATATTCTGCATCAGTAATCTGGATGATGCCGCCGTGGCGAGGGGTGAAATTGCCCTCGGTCTTAGTCTCATGCACCAGCTCGTAATGGCGGAAGTCGCGGGTGCGGCAGAACTGGTAGACGCCGTCCTTAAAGCAGTCGTAGCTGAGCATCCATGTGCCGTCGGAGAGCTGATAGCAGGTGGAGCCTTCTGAGTTGAGGCTGGTCGGTTGCTGATGGCCGGGCACGAGCGTCCACGACTGCTGGTCGTGCAGGTCGCGCGCCTCATACTGGCGGCGCTGCAAGCCGTCAGGGCCGCCCCATGTGTTGAAGAATAGGTGGTAGAGTCCCGTCACGTCCTGCACAATATCAGTGTCGATGGTCGGGTGGGGATAGGTGAACAGCGGCTGCGGGTCACCCTCCAAGGTGCTGAAGTCGCTGCTAGCGTAGGCGTAGTAGACGGCATCCTGGGGGAAAGGTCCGTTTTTCTCTGAGTGTAGGGAGAAATAGACCATATACTTTCCTGCCGCAGGGTCGAAGATGGTCTGAGGTGCCCAGACGGCATTGACGTCGGCAAACCTTGTCCCGCTGTAACGTTCTGGGAAGTGAACGGTATGATGCTCCCAACTGATGAGGTCACGCGAACGTAACATCACGATGCCCTGGCAGGTCCATTTGCCTCTGGACATGTCCATATCTGTCAGCACCTGATAGAACCAGCCATCTTGTCCTCTTAGTATATGTGGGTCTCGCACTCCGCCCGACAGGGCGATGGTGTCACTGGCAATGACGGGCCGCCCACCGTTCAGCGGCGTGAAGTTCACCCCGTCGTCGCTCACGGCATAGCACACCTGCTGCCCCTCGGTCGTATTGTTGTTGAAGTAGGCAAAGAGATAATGGCCCGCCGGCTTTTCGGTCAGATAGATGGTAGCGTTTTTCTTGCTTACCTTCGGTTTTCTGTCACAGAAGTCCATGTCGAGCAGCATGACGCTCTGGCAACCGTCGAGGACGATGGAGGGAGTGGTCTGCGTCGTACCATCCTTACCGATGGTGCGGACGGTGGCATTCTTCATCACCAGACCGCTCACGTCTTGCAGTCGGAGGAATTCGCCGCCGCGCCCCTCGAAGTTCTCTATCAGCACGTTGGCGAGCGGACGTTCGGGTAGTGCTTTCACGTCGATGAGCCGCTGGCAGCCGTCGACGGTGTAATCCTTGATGTAGATATTCTTGAACTCAGGTGTCAGGGCGTTCACTTCGCGGGCGGGGAAGCGGTTGGCTAGGTCACCCACCCACTTCTTCGAGCCGAGCATGTCGACGGTAAGTGCGTTCCACTTGA
>CAMYZO010000063.1 GCA_947303855.1 uncultured Prevotellaceae bacterium | reverse complement strand
CGCTCAGGACGGATGCCTTTCTTTAACGCGATGTCGCAAATGATTGGCATCAAGGTATATACCACATGGCCAGTGCCTACGAGCACCGTCAGGAAGAACGTGCAGAGGGGTGCCAGGAAGGTGATACGGTCAGGATGCTTGCGCAGCAGTTTCTCGGCTATCTGTATGAGCCAGTCCATGCCACCTGATGCCTGCATGATGCCGGCGCAGGTGACGGCTGCGATGATGATGTAGATAACATCGGTTGGAGGTGTGCCGGGCTTGAGTCCGAAACCGAAGACGAGGATGGCGAGGCCGATGCCCGAGATGGCACCGAGGGCCAGCGAACCGTAGCGCGAGCCCACCCAGAGTGCACCTAGTACGATACACAACTGGATAATCATTGTAAAGGTAATCATAGATTGTAATATTTAAGGGGTTTGTTATGTTATTTCCGGTTTTAGTTACGTTTTTCCTTGATGATGCCGTGACGGTAGGCATGGAGCAGTTGTTTCAGGTCGGTGACCTGCTCGCGCAGTTCGGCACCCTTGTCGGTGTCGGCCACGAGCATGCGGTGGGCCGACATCTCCACAATCTGCATGGTCGACTTGATGTCGGTGCCGCGCAGGATGGCGTCCTTGGTTGACGTGAACGGCTCGTGCTGGACGAGCTGGAAGCCGCGGCTGTGGTAGATGAGGGTGTAGCCGGCAATGCCCGTCTCGTTGTGGTAGGCCTCGGAGAAGCCGCCGTCGATGACCATGAGCCGTCCGCCGGCCTTGATGGGGTTCTCGCCCTTGGAGGCATGGACGGGCACGTGGCCGTTGATGATATGGCGGTTCTGGCCGCTGACCCCGAAGGCGTCGAGGATGCGGTCGCACACTTCTGCATCGTCGCGCAGGCGGAAGTAGGCGCCCTTCTCCTCCTTGTAGGTGTCCTTGTCGGTGAGGAAGTAGCGTTCGAAGGTGGCCATCTTCGACTTGTCGAACAGCGGTGAGTCCTTGCCGCACCACAGGTAGAGGAAATAGTCGCGGGCGTAGGCCTTGGTGTCGGGGTCGGTATCGTTCTCGAAGGCCGCCCGCACCAGTTGTCCGATATACGACATGAGTTCCTTGCCGCGGAACTGCTGGCCCATGATGTCGACATCCTTCAGCGACCCGTCCTCATTGAGGGGCACCGAGGCATGGAACAGCAGATTGGAGTTGCAGATGGTGTACATACAGCCGTGGCTGAGGATGGTGCGGATGTGCTTGCGCAACTTCTCGCTGACGCGGAACGAGTGGTGCAGTTTCTGCATGAGTGCCTCCTCCTCGGCCGTCATCTGCAGGCAGCCGGTGGGGAAGTTGCAGGAGTTCATGGCATACTCCCGGCCACCGATGGTGCAGACCTGCCGTTGCTGGTCGACGCTCTCTATGAGGCAGCGGTCCTCCATCTGCCATTCCGGACGGCGGTGGAAGATGCGTGCCTCCTCCTTAAACTGTATGATGCTGATGGCCTTGTGCATCTTAGCCGTCAGTTGCAGCGTCTTCTCGTCCATCTTGTTGCCTTTCAGCAGTTTGGGGATGAACGGCGTGCAGGGGTCGTCGCCGTAGGTCTCGAGGGCAAAGGTTGCCAGGGGCACGAGGTTGATGCCGTAGCCGTCCTCAAGGGTGGCCAGGTTGGCATAGCGCAGCGACAGGCGCAGCACGTTGCAGATGCAGGCGTCGTTGCCGGCAGCTGCTCCCATCCATAGGATATCGTGGTTGCCCCACTGGATATCCCAGGAGTTGTAGTGGCGCATGACGTCGAGGATGATATGGGCGCCGGGGCCGCGGTCGTAGATGTCGCCGAGGATGTGCAGCTGGTCGATGGCCAGCCGCTGGATGACCTTGCTGATGGCGCAGATGAAGTCGTCGGCGCGGCCTGTGGAGATGATGGTGTCGACAATGACGGCGACGTAGGCAGCCTTGTCCTGGTCGTCGGTACGCTCATGCAGCAGTTCCTCGATGATGTAGGAGAACTCCTCAGGCAGCGACTTACGTACCTTGGAGCGCGTGTACTTCGACGACACGTCGCGGCACACCTTGACCAGTTGGTGGATGGTGATGTGATACCAGTCGTCGATGTCCTGCTCGACGGCCTTCACCAGTTCCAGTTTCTGCTCGGGGTAGTAGATGAGCGTGCAGAGTTCCTTCTTCTCCGACTCGCGGATGCTGTTGCCGAAGATTTCGCCCACCTTGCGCTTGATGTTGCCCGAGGCGTTCTTCAGCACGTGCTCGAAGGCCTCGTTCTCGCCGTGGATGTCGGCCAGGAAGTGCTCCGTACCCTTGGGCAGGTTCATGATAGCCTCGAGGTTGATGATTTCCTTGGCAGCATCGGCAACCGTAGGGAACGACTGCGAGAGCAGGTTCAGGTAATGCATGTCTGTTGTGTTCATATTCTTAGATGGTTGTTAAGTAGGTTTCGTATTTTCTGGGTACCACGGTCGTTGAGCGGTTCGGCGGGCAGGAAGCCTTCGTCGAGGGCCGTCACCTCGGTGAGCACCTGGAGCAGACGGCGGAAGAACTTCAGCAGGCGGTTCTCCTGCAGACTGTCGCAGAGCCACTCGTCGTCGACGGTATCGCCGCGCAGCGCACGGTCGAGTTCAGCAAAGTGGCGCAGCGTGATACGTCCGCGGTGCATCTCGGCGGTGATGCCTGCCACGTCGTGGGCCTCAACGTGAGGCTTCTCGTAGCCCGTGGGCAGGTAACTGGTAATGTGCTCGGTGTCGAAGTAGTCGTGGCGCAGTCCCAGCAGGTGGTAGCCGCGGTCGACGATGGTGCGCACATTCTCGTGGTTGGCATAGATAAGCAGGCGCCGCCACTCAGTATCGTCGATGCGGGGCGGGTCGTCGGCTATCCACCGCTCGTCGCCGGTGATGCCGGCCTTGAGCAGCAGGGTGAGCAGGCGGCGGGCGTCGGCATTCATCAGTTCGACGGTGTTGGAGTCCATGACCTTACGGTAGACATCGCGGGTGTGCTGCGACATTGCCTCGGGTGTTATGGAGTTGGTGACGACGGCGTTGCGGATGGTCTCTATGCGGGGGTTCCAGCCCAACTGATGCAGGGCCTGGGCCTCCATGCGCCCCTGGGCTATGACGACGTAGGAGCACTCCACAAGGCGTCGCTGCCAGAGTAGCGTCTTACAGAGCTTCTCGCTGAGGCGCCGCTCGCTGAGAATCCATGGCTCCAGTCCGCCATGGGGGGTGAACACGATACGTGCTCCGCGCCTGTGGGCCTGCATGGCCTGGCGGACGGTGGCGTGGTGCCAGCAGCCATGAACATGCACGATGTGGGGTGCTGCCTCACCGGGTGCCTCACCGAGCATGTTGACATGCTGGGTGATGAGCGGGTTGTCGGCAGGATACAGGTGCAGTATGTTCATAGCATGCGGGAGCGTTACAGTTTTGTGGTATGGCCCAGCGTGTTGACGGCAAAGAGCCGAAGCAGTTGGTGGGCCAGGTTAGTCTTGACGACAATGAAGTCGTAGGCGGTGCTCTTCTGCAAATGGTGCATCCAGCGGTTGCCGCCCACACCCGCCCGCCAGCGCTCGGCACGGCTGATGACCGCCGAGGCCTGGCCGATGCTGTCGTAGGTCTGCAGTTGCACGCTGCCGTCCTTGGTGCTGATATAGCCCAGCAGCAGGTCGGTGTGGTCGCTGCAGCAGGCAGACAGTTCCTGCAGCCACGACTCACCGGGCACGGGCTTGCTGATGTCGGCAAAGATGGTCCAGTGGCCTGCGGCCGCCTTCACCCCGATGGTGAGAGCCATGCGCCGGGGGTTGCTCTGGAAGTGGTAATGGGGCAGGAAGGTGGTGTAGAGCAGAGGGTGTTCGGCCTTCAGGGCATCGAGCACGTCGGTGGTTTCGTCGCTGGACTTCTGGTCGACGACGATGACCTGGTAGGTTCCGTCATACTGCTGGGTGAGCAGCAAGGGCAGGTTCGTGCTGATGTCGCTTGCCTGGTCGTGTACAGCCAGGATGATGCTGAAAGACGGTTGCTGCTTCATGTTGAAGACCCTTTCTCTACTTGCTAAAGTTCGTCACTGGTATAGCCTACAGGCAACTGGCGGCAGTTATACTGCGAGGCCATGATCTCGCCATAGGCACCGGCAGAGCGGATGGCCAGCAGGTCGCCGCGACGGGTGGTGTTCAGGTCGGTCTGCTTGGCAAAGACGTCGGTAGACTCACAGATGGGTCCCACCACGTCGTAGGCTACCATAGGCAGGTCGCTGGTGATGTTCTCAATCTTGTGATAGGCCTGGTAGAGGGCGGGACGGATGAGGTCGGTGAAGCCGGCATCGACGATGGCGAACTTCTTGACGGCTCCCTCTTTAATATATAAGGTACGTGTGACGAGCGAGCCACACTGGGCCACGACGGCACGTCCCAGTTCGAAGTGGAGCGTCTGGCCGGGGCGCAGGCGCAGTTTCTTGGAATAGGTATCGAAGTAGGCCTTGAAGTCGGGCACGGGCACGCGGTTGGGGTGCTCATAGTCGATGCCAAGGCCGCCACCCACGTTGATGTGCTCTACCGTCATGCGGTGGCGCTCCAACTCTGCCTGCAGTTCGTTGATGCGGTTGCAGAGTGCCTCGAAGTCGCCCATGTCGAGAATCTGGCTGCCGATATGGAAATGGAGGCCTACCACCTGGACGTTGGAGAGGCGGCGTGCGTGCTCCATGACGGGCACCATGTCGCGCATGGCGATACCGAACTTGTTCTCAGCCAGACCGGTGGTGATGTTGGCATGTGTATGGGCACCGACGTTGGGATTGAGGCGGAAGGCGACACGGGCCACCTTGCCCTTGGCCTGTGCCAGCTGGTTGATGACTTCGAGTTCAGGGATGCTCTCTACGTTAAAGCAGAAGATGTCGCGATCGAGTCCGAGGTTAATCTCCCAGTCGCTCTTGCCCACACCGGCATAGACAATCTTGGAGCCGGGGAAGCCCGCCTTGACGCAGGCTTCTATCTCGCCGCCGCTGACGCAGTCGGCCCCAAGTCCGGCCTCTCGGATGATGCGCAGCAACTTGGGGTTGGCGTTGGCCTTGACGGCATAGTGGACGTGGTAGGCCTCATGCTTGTTTACCTCGCGTCTGATGGCGTCGAGCGTCTGCCGCAGCAGGTCGGTATCGTAGTAGTAGAACGGTGTTCTGAGTGTCTGGAACTTCTCTACAGGAAAATTTCCTTTCATGATTGTGTTGTGTTGTATCGAGATTAGTTGTTGAAGAGATTGTTGCTCAGACTCTGCAGGGCGCGCTTCTTGTCCTCCTCCTTGATGAGGAAGGAGATGTTGTAGTTGGAGCCGCCGTAGGACACCATGCGCACGGGGATGTTGTTGAAGGCATCCATGACGCGGGTCTCAAAGCCGATGTTAGACCAGTCGAGGTCGCCGACGACGCAGATGATGCACATGCCGGTATCGACGGTGACGGTGCCGTACTTCTTCAGCTCGTCGACAATCTCGCCCAGGTGGGAGGAGTTGTCGATACTCATGGACACGCCGACCTCGGAGGTACACACCATGTCGATGGGGGTCTGGTAAGACTCGAAAATCTCGAACACCTTGCGCAGGAAACCGGTGGCCAGGAGCATGCGCGACGACTTGATCTTGATGGCGATGATATTATCCTTGGCGGCTACGGCCTTGATCTTGCCGTACTCCGTCTGGTTGGAGATGGTGGTACCCTCAGCGTCGGGATCCATGGTGTTGAGCAGTTTGACGGGAATGCCGGCATACTTGGCTGGCTGCACACAGGTGGGGTGCAGAATCTTGGCACCGAAGTAGGCCAACTCAGCAGCCTCTTCAAACTGCAACTGGTGGACGGGGGCCGTCTTGTCGACCACACGCGGGTCGTTGTTGTGCATGCCGTCGATGTCAGTCCAAATCTGTATCTCCTCGGCACCGATGGCGGCACCTATGAGCGAGGCCGTATAGTCAGAGCCGCCACGCTGCAGGTTGTCGACCTCGCCATAGGCATTGCGGCAGATGAACCCCTGGGTGATATACACCTGGTAGCCCTCGTTGTCGGCCATGATGGCAGCAAGCTTCTCCTTGATGTAGACGGGGTCGGGCTCGGCGTTCTTGTCGGTGCGCATGAAGTCGAGGGCATTGAGCAGCACGGCGTTGATGCCCTGCTCGCGCATAAAGTTGACGACCATGTTGGTAGACAGCATTTCACCCTGTGCCACGATGGCCTTCTCCTCGAACGATGTAAAAATCTCCTTGGTAAAGGAGCGCAGGTAGTTGAACTCCTCTTTGAGGAAGTCGAGCGTCTGCTGCTTGGTATCTTCCTTGGTGTAGAGTTCGTCAACATGTTTTGCATACTTGGCTTCCAGGCGGTTGATAACCTCGTTGGCACCGTCGGCATTCTTCTTGTAGAGATAGTCGGAAATCTCTACCAGAGAGTTAGTGGTTCCCGACATGGCAGAGAGTACTACGAACACGGGTTGTCCGGACTTGGTGACCAGGTTTGTTACCTCCTTCATTCTTTGCGGCGTACCCACGGAGGTGCCGCCAAACTTCATTACTTTCATAATTCTTTATTCTTTATTCTTTATTCATTATTCATTATTCATTAGCAAAGCGCCTCAGTCCTTCAGTTCTTCTTCCGACAGTTGCATGTGGTTGTAGTCGTTGGTAACCTCTTCCAGGTGGCCGTCGTTACAACGATAGACGATACCGGGGTACTTGTTGAGCAGCGAGCGGTTGTGGGTGGTCAGGATAACGGCAGTACCCGTCAGCGAGATGTTACGGAACAGCTGGATGAGCTTGTCGGACGTCTCGGCATCGAGACTGGCGGTAGGCTCGTCGGCCACAATGAGCTGGGGGCTGTTCAGCAGGGCGCGGGCAATGGAGATGCGCTGCTTCTCGCCGCCAGAGAGTTCATGGGGCATACGGTCTTTCTTATCGCTCATGCCCACTTGCTCTAAGACCTCGTCGATGCGGCGGCTGATGTCGTCACGGTCTTTCCATCCCGTTGCCTTCAGCACGAAATACAGGTTGCTATAAACGCTGCGGTCGCCCAGCAGCTGAAGGTCCTGGAAGATGATGCCCATCTTGCGGCGCAGCTCGGGAATGTGCTTGCGGCGGATGGTCAGCAGGTCGTAGCCCATGACTTCGGCCTTGTCGGCCTCGTCGATGTCGAGTTCGACATAGATGGTCTTCAGCAGCGAACTCTTGCCAGAGCCGACGCGGCCTATGAGGTAGATGAACTCTCCCTGGTCTACGTGGAAGTCGACGCCTTGCAGTACGGTGTCGCCGTCCTTGTGGTAAATGTTTGCGTTCCTATAGTCTATCAGCACGATTTACGATTTACGATTTACGATTTACAATTTACAATTTTCTATTTACGATTTACTCCATGGTACCGGCAGCCTTGGCAGCACGGCGTTTCTTGTCCCAGTTGGGGTCGTGGCGCTTGGCCAGTTCGGCGGCCACATCCTCAATGCGCAGTCCCTTGCTGGTAAGCAGCACGATGAGGTGGTACATCATGTCGCTGGCCTCGTAGACCAGCTTCTCGCTGGAGCCGTTGGTGGCCTCGATGACCGTCTCCAGAGCCTCTTCGCCTACCTTCTGGGCAATACGGTTGACGCCGTCCTTGAAAAGACTGGTGGTGTAGCTGCCCTCAGGCATTTCCTGGTGGCGGCGGTCAATGAAGTCCTGCAGTTCCGTGAGGAAGAGCAGGGGGTTAGGCTCGTTATCCTCGCCCCAGCAGGTGTCGGTACCCGTGTGACAGGTGGGACCGTCGGGTATGGCCTGCACCAGCAGGGTGTCGTTGTCGCAGTCAACCTTGATGCTTACCAGATGCAGGAAGTTGCCGCTGGTCTCGCCTTTCGTCCACAGGCAGTTGCGTGAACGTGACCAGAAGGTCACCTTTTTCGTATTGACGGTCTTGTCGTATGCCTCCTGGTTCATGTAGCCCAGCATGAGCACCTGACGGGTTCTGACATCCTGGATGATGGCAGGCACAAGGCCGCCGCATTTCTCAAAGTCTATTTTCATAATCTTACGTTAACTCCTTCTTGTTTTAAATATTGCTTGAGTTCGGGTACCGGTATCTCGCCAAAGTGGAAGACGCTGGCGGCAAGAGCCGCGTCGGCATGGCCTTCGAGGAACACGTCGCGGAAGTGCTCCTTACAACCGGCACCGCCACTGGCGATGATGGGTATGGAAAGTGTGTCGGCCAGTTCGCGGAGTGCCTCGTTGGCATAGCCGTTCTTGGTGCCGTCGTGGTTCATCGAGGTGAAGAGTATCTCGCCGGCACCGCGCTCCTGAGCCTCGTGGGCCCACTCGAAGAGTCCGCGCTCCGTACGTTCGCGGCCGCCCTTCAGGTAGCAATGCCACCCATCAGCATCGAGGCGGGCATCGATGGCAACGACACACACCTGACTGCCAAAGCGGTTGGTAATCTCGTCGATAAGTTCCGGACGACGGATGGCGGCGCTGTTGACGCTCACCTTGTCGGCACCGGCATAGAGCAGGCGCTCAACGTCTTTCAGTTCGTTGATGCCGCCACCCACGGTGAAGGGGATGTTGAGCGTTTCGGCCACCTTGGTCACCATGTCGGTGAAGGTCTTGCGCCCTTCAAAGGAGGCGGTGATGTCGAGAAACACCAGTTCGTCGGCACCCTGTTCGGAGTAGGCTTTGCCCAGTGCCACGGGGTCGCCGGCGGAACGCAGGTTGACGAAGTTCGTGCCCTTGACGGTCTCGCCGTCCTTGACATCTAAGCAGGGTATGATGCGTTTAGCTAATCCCATATTCTCTTGCTAACTCTTTTAAGTCAATCTTTCCTTCATATATTGCTTTGCCAAAGACAACGGCGGGAATGCCGGCAGCATCGAGCGCCCGGATATCGTCTATTGACGACACACCGCCGCTGGCTATCAGGTGAAGCTGGGGATAGGCTGCCATCACCTCGCGGTAGAGGTCGATGGCGGGGCCTGCCAGCGTGCCGTCCTTGGAAATCTCGGTGCAGAGCACGTTCCTGACGCCCGCGTCGATGTATTTCCTGAGAAAGGGCAGGAGGTCTTCCGTGGAGTCGTCCTTCCAGCCGTTGATGCTGATTTTGCCGTTGCGGACGTCGGCCCCCAGAATCAGACGGTCGGCACCGTACTTGCGGAGCCAGCCCATAAACAGGTCGGGCTGTGTGACGGCGATGGAGCCTACGGTCACCATAGAAGCCCCGCCGTCGAAGGCTTTGGCGATGTCCTCGTCGGTCTTGATGCCGCCGCCAAAGTCGACGGTAAGGCGTGTGGCCGTTGTTATCTGCTGCAGTACCTGGTTATTGACGATATGCTTGGACTTGGCACCGTCGAGGTCGACGACATGCAGGCGCTTGAAGCCTATCTGCTCGAAGCCGGCTGCCATCTCTGCCGGAGAGTCGCTGTAGACCGTCTTCTGCTGGTAGTCGCCCTTGGTCAGTCTGACGCACTGGCCGCCGATGATGTCTATGGCAGGTATCAGTTCTATCATAGTGCTAAGAAGTTTTTGATGATTTGCTCGCCCACCTGACCGCTCTTCTCAGGATGGAACTGGCAGGCGTAGAAGTTGTCCTTGTGCATAGCAGCTGAGTAGGGCAGGATATAATCGGCCGTGGCAATGGTCTCCTCGCATAAGGGTACGTAGTAGGAATGGACGAAATAGACATAGCCGCCCTCAATGCCCTGCATCAGCGGCGTCCGAGTGTCGCGCAGCATGTTCCATCCCATGCACGGCACTTTCTCCTCATGACGCTGGGGCTGGAAGCGCCTGACATCGGCATCGAACACACCGATGCAGTCGACATCGCCCTCCTCGGAATGGCGGCACAGCAGTTGCTGGCCCACGCAGATGCCCAGCACGGGCTGCCGCAGCGAGCGGATGACCTCATCCAGGCGCCGGGCCTTCAGATACTCCATCGCCCCGCGAGCCTCGCCCTGTCCGGGAAACAGCACGCGGTCGGCCTTCTGCAAGGCCTCTGCATCATCTGTCAGCAGGGGCTCTATGCCTAACCGCTTCAGGGCGTTTACCACGGAATAAATGTTGCCCGCGTTGTATTTTACTATTGCTACGTTCATTAGCTGAATATGATGGTTTTGTTCTTGTATGTCAGAATCTTGCGCTCAATGTGCTTCTGCACGGCGTGGCTCAGCACAATCTTCTCAAGGTCCTTGCCTTTCAGCACAAGACTTTCGGGGGTGTCCTTATGGGTGATGCGCGTCACATCCTGCTCGATGATGGGACCGGCATCCAACTCTGCCGTCACGTAGTGGCTCGTGGCACCGATAATCTTCACACCACGCTCCCAGGCCTGATGATAGGGCTTGGCCCCGACGAAGGCCGGCAGGAACGAGTGGTGGATATTGATGATGTGATGGGGATACTCGGCAATCATCTCGTCGGAGATAATCTGCATATAGCGGGCCAGTACAATGAACGAGATGTCTTCCTTCTTCAGCAGTTCCATCTCGGCCTGTTCCACCTCCTGCTTGTTAGAGTGGTCTTTCTTGATGCTCCAAACGTAATAGGGGATGCCAAACTGCTCGGCCACGTAGCGCAAATCCTCATGGTTGCTGACAATGCAGGGAATCTCGCAGGCAAACTCACCTGCCTTCCAACGGGCCAGCAGGTCGTAAAGGCAATGACTCATCTTCGACACAAAAATGGCCATGCGAGGCTTCTTGTCACTATAATAGAGGCTAAATTTCATCTGGTAACGCTGGGCATAGAGTGTCATGATATACTCGTAAATCTTATCGCGAGGTATCAGGAAGCCTTCCAGTTCCCACTCTATGCGCATAAAAAACATGCCGTCGAGCTTGTCAACATATTGGTCAAGGTAGACAATGTTACCCTTGTTGTCGGTTATAAATTTTGTTACTTCAGTGATAATGCCCTGCTTATCAGGACAATGCAGAAGCAGAATGGCTGTTTGTTTCATCACGTGTCTTTATATGTTTGCTATTTGAATTGTGCAAAGTTACAAAAAAATAATTATTCCGATAATTTTTTGCGGTTTTTTATTTCTAAAAGTGGCCGATTTTCTTGATTTGCAGGCTTCAAAGAGCCGCGAAAACGGAAAAAATGATGGTTTTTTCGACAAAAATACAAATTTTTCGGAAAAAATTGATAATTTATTTGGAAACGTAGAAAAAAATGCTTAAATTTGCAGAGAAAAACTATACAATTAAAAATCTTTTTCGGCGTATGACCAAGTATAACATTTCAGAAAAGAAGGAAAAAGAGGCTGCCTACAGGAGTTTGGTCAGCCCAAAACTCATGGATGAAATGAAGGAGAGAATCCTTAGCATCATTGTCATGCAAAAGAAGTACAAGGATAAGGACTACTCTGCCAAACGTTTAGCGGAAGATCTTGGGACCAATACCCGATATGTTTCCGCTGTTGTCAATGTGCGGTTTCACATGAACTACTCTTCCTTTATCAACAAGTATCGCATTGAAGAAGCCATGTCCATCTTAGTGGACAAGCGCTATCAGGATTTGCGGATGGAGGAAGTGAGCGACATGGTGGGGTTTGCCAACAGGCAGTCCTTCTACGCTTCTTTTTACAAAATCATGAAAATGACACCACGTGAATACCGCATGCAGCACTTGCAGCAGCATCCGTTACAGGTTGTCAAGAAACCGAAAATAAAACGCAGTTCTGAGTAATGGCAGATTTTCAATATCTTGATGAACGGTTTGCTGATTTGCAAATGCTGCGCTATCAGCTAAAAGCGTTTGAGCGTCTGTCTCTGCAGCAAAAAACTCTTGTCTATTACCTGTCGAAAGCAGCCCTCTTCGGGCGTGACATCACCTTTGATCAGTATGGCCGCTACAACCTCCGTATACGGAAATCGTTGGAAGCGGTCTATACGGATTTGTGCATAGACCATGACACCGATGACTTCAAGGCTCTGGAAGTGTACTTGAAGCGGCTCTGGTTCTCGAACGGCATCTACCATCACTATGGTTCAGAGAAGTTTTCACCGGGATTTTCAGAAGCCTATTTCCGCCAGGTCATGCATCATGTGGATGCCCGGCGACTGCCATTAGGCGATGGACAGACAGTTGATGAACTCTGTAACGAACTGTGTCCTGTTATCTTTGACCCGACGGTTCTGCCAAAACGTGTTAACAAGGCAGCCGGTGACGACCTCTTGCTGACATCGGCCTGTAACTTCTATGACGGGGTGACACAGACAGAGGCTGAGACCTACTACGCCGCCCAAAAAGACGTCAACGACGAGAATCCCCCTTCGTACGGCCTGAACACTACGCTGGTGAAGTGCGGCGGGCAGATAGTAGAGGAGGTATGGAGCACCAAAGGCCGCTATGGCAATGCACTCCGTCATATCGTCTACTGGTTACACAAGGCTGCCGGCGTAGCTGAGAATGACATGCAGCGCGAGGTTATCGGCAAACTCATAGACTTCTACGAAACAGGCAACCTGCGGCTGTTTGACGACTATTGCATCTTGTGGCTAAAGTGTCTGGAAGGCAAGGTGGACTTTATCAATGGCTTTATTGAGGTTTACGGCGACCCCTTGGGACTGAAAGGCTCATGGGAGGGACTGGTTGAATATATCGATGAGGAAACCACGCACCGCACGCAGACGGTAGCCCGCAATGCACAGTGGTTTGAAGACCATTCGCCCATAGACCCGCGCTTCCGCAAGTCAGTCGTGAAAGGCGTGTCGGCAAACGTCATCTGTGCGGCCATGCTCGGAGGTGAGGAATATCCGGCCACAGCCATTGGCATAAATCTGCCTAACGCAGAGTGGATAAGAGCACGCTATGGCTCGAAGAGCATTACCATATCGAATATCACCGATGCCTATAACAAGGCTGCCAGTGGTAACGGTTTTAAAGAGGAATTTGTCATTGACGGCAACACGCTGGACATGATTAACAAATATGGTGATACGTGCGACAACCTGCATACAGACCTCCATGAGTGTGTGGGACACGGAAGCGGACAGATGTTGCCGGGCGTAAGCACCGACGCGCTGAAAGCATACGGCAATACGATTGAGGAGGCACGCGCCGACCTCTTCGGACTGTACTACATAGCTGACAGCAAAATGGTGGAACTTGGTCTGCTGCCCGACAAGGAAGCCTACAAAGCGCAGTATTACAGTTACATGATGAACGGGCTGATGACGCAGCTTATACGTATTACGCCCGGAAACAAGATTGAGGAGGCACACATGCGCAACCGCGCTCTCATAGCCCATTGGTGCCTGGACAACAGCACGGCTGTGGCACTTATCAGACGTGATGACAAAACCTATCTCCAGATAAACGATTACTCGGCCCTACGCCAACTCTTTGCACAACTGCTGGCAGAAATCCAGCGCATCAAGAGCGAGGGCGACTACGAGGCTGCCCGACAACTGGTGGAACGCTATGCCGTGGAGGTGGATGCTGACCTGCATGCTGAAGTGCTGAAACGCTACCAACGGCTGAACCTGGCTCCCTACAAGGGATTTATCAACCCGCAGATGCTGCCGGTGCTGGATGCCGAAGGACAGATAGCCGATATCCAGTTGAACTACAGCGAAAGCTATGCTCACCAGATGCTGCGCTACAGCACCGAATATGCCACGCTGATATGAACATGACGGTTGAGGAACAGATACGCCATATCAAGCAGTCGTTCCGTCTGATGATGGACGGGGCCGTTGCGCAGTCTATGCGCGACAAGGGGGTGAACTACCACCTGAACTGGGGAGCCACGCTGCCGCGACTGCGCGAGAAGGCTGACGAGATGGGGAAAAACTATGACCTGGCCATTGCGCTATGGAAGGAGAACGTACGCGAGTGCAAAATCTTGGCTACAATGCTCATGCCACCGGAAAAGATGTTGCCTGAGGTGGCTGATATCTGGATGGAACAGACGGATACCGTGGAAATAGCCGAACAGGCGGCCATGAATCTGTATCAGTATCTGCCGTATGCCGGCGTGAAGGCCTTTCTGTGGATATCCTCCGACAAGGAACTGTATCAGTTGTGCGGCTTTCACGTACTGAGCCGTCTTTTTATCAGGGGGTACGAACCTGATGAGCGCGACATCAATGAATTTCTTGACCAGGCACACGTGGCCCTGCTTTCAGCGCCGGTTTCTGTACGCAAGGCTGCCCTGAACAGTCTGAACCACTTTGCTGAACTCGGACTGGTCTACCAACGGCTGTCTGATAGTATTTTCAGGAGAATATAACTTGACATGAAACTGACGAAAAGGAGATATCTGAAAGGGTATTTGGCCGTTGTACTGCTGTTGGCTGTGATACGCTGGACTTTCGGAATAGCAAGCGGTGCTGCCGGCGACAAGGCGGCAGATGACGGCCAGACACAACAGGTCGTGATACCAGAAAAGAACGGCAAGCGACCAGGCGCTCACCCCATACTTTCGGTGCCGAGCTACAGGGCTTGTTTCCCTGACACTAACGACCTGCAACTGCAGGCAGCACACAGGTGGGGCGTGCAGCCCGTTATTGACCGTAAGGATGCTGAAATGCGGAAAAAGGAACTGGTATATATAGGCTCGTCGCCCTATTACCATGTCGACCCTCTACACCAGAGTATACCTTATCTGGTTCCACGTGCTGCTGTTCTGTTGCAGGATATTGGCCAGGCTTTCTTTGACAGCCTCTATGTGAAAGGAGTCCCCCTGCACCGCTTTATCGTCACGAGCGTGCTGCGCTCACAAGCTGATGTCAAGCGTCTGCGCAACTTTAACAGCAATGCTACCGAAAATTCGTGCCACTTATATGGTACGACTTTCGACATCTGTTATAACCGCTATAAAACCGTTGAGCCGCCACAAGGTCCCCGTCGCCGCGCTGTACGTGACGACACATTGAAGTTTGTGCTGGCTGAAGTGCTACGCGACATGCGGCAGCAAGGCCGCTGCTACATCAAATATGAGGTGAAGCAGGGCTGCTTTCACATGACCGTCAGGTAAATCACCGGCGTAGGGCAAGATTATAGTTATAGTACGCCTTGTCGCCGGTAATCTCACGGATAACCCGGATAAAAGGCGGGAAGTTCACGCTTTCAACATCGGCTATACCCTTGGTCTCAAGGATAGTGAGTCCCTTGAGCGGACCATCGTACGTGTCGAGTTCGAAGTATTGGCCACGCCAGATGAAACTCTGCCGATGCTTGCTGATAGTGCAGCGGTAGGGGTCAGCCTGCTGAAGCATCGACTCATAAAGGGCATTCTCCACCTGACGGTCTGTTTCTATCTGTTCGCCAGGAGCCGTGCGCTTCTTGGTGTTGTGGGTGTTGACAACCTTGCCGCTGCTCCACGAACGGCGCCTGAGGCGTATCTCGCTGCCAGGCTCGCTGACAAGGTAGGTCTGCAGGATGTCGCTGTCAATGGTCTCAGGTAGTGTTCCTGTAATCTCAACGATATACTTGCGCTCCTCGGTGACAGGCTGTGGCAATCCGAGCACACTGGAAATCTCGCGGATGACGCGCAGCATCTTCTGGTCAAAATCATCGTGGTTGTTGATGACGCGCAGATGCGGATGACCAGTCCATGCCTTGATGACTTTCTTGTCCAGTTCGCGGGCTATGCGCAACCCTTCTTCATCGGCCTTTTCATAGCGTGTAGAGTTGGTGGCTGTGGTATAGTACTGCTCAGCACCGTCGGCGGCTGACACCAGGTGGAGAACGGCATCATAGCGTTCACGAAGTTCATTACTGCTGGTGCCGGCACGGCTGGTGATGTCGTTCCACATTTCAGGGGTCATATAGGCCGATATGTCCATGGTTCCGCGGTCGCAGACGATGAGCACCGGTTTCCGGCATACCTCGGCCATACGCATGAAATTGTTCTCCAGCGACAACTGGCTGTCAAGAATGGCACGTTCGCCCTCGTAGTAGAGCTGGCGGTTGGGGGTCAGGAAATTCCAGCCCCCCAAACTGTAGAGCGTTGGTACTTCGGGCACCGTGAAAACTTTGAAACCCAGGCTTGAGAAATGGTCAACAACGCGCACCAGCGCTGTTGTCTTACCGGCACAGGGACCGCCCGTGAGTACGATTTTCTTGATGTTTGGCATAATCAGACTAAATGCTCAGTTCGTCGAGTACTTTGATGAGTTTTTTATCAAAGGGTTTGTCTGTACGTATACACTCAGAGAATGGAACATAGACAATCTCGTTGTTGCGGATGCCCACCATGACATTGCGCTGCCCCTGCTTGATAGCCTCAATAGCCCCCACACCGGTACGGCTGGCCAGAATGCGGTCGCGGGCGGAAGGAGAACCGCCACGCTGCAGATGGCCGAGGATGGACACACGAACATCAAATTCGGGAAATTCTTTCTTGACACGGTCGGCATAGTATAATGCACCGCATTTGGGACTCTCGGAGACGATGACGATACATGACTTCTTTGACTTGCGGATGCCGCGGCTCATGAACTGGGCTAACTGGTCGACTTCCGTCATCTCTTCAGGAATGATAGCCGCTTCAGCACCACAGGCAATGGCAGAGTTCTGAGCCAGGAAACCGGCATCGCGCCCCATCACCTCGACGAAGAAGATACGCTCGTGAGAGTTGGCGGTGTCGCGTATGCGGTCAACACACTCCATGATGGTGTTCATGGTGGTGTCATAGCCTATGGTGGCGTCTGTGCCGTAGAGGTCGTTGTCAATAGTCCCCGGCAATCCGATGACCGGGAAATCGAATTCCATTCCGAAATTGCGGGCACCCGTCAGAGAGCCATTGCCGCCAATGACCACCAGCGCATCAATCTCCTCTTTCACGCAGGTGTCGTATGCCTTTTGCATACCTTCCATGCTCATAAACTCTTTTGAGCGTGCCGTCTTCAGGATGGTACCGCCGCGAGTAATGATACCCGACACGTTTTCAGTGGTGAACTGTTTGACTTCCCCTTTGATGAGTCCGTCGTAGCCACGATAGATGCCTTTGATGTTGAAACTGTTATAGATGCCGGCACGGGTGACGGCACGGATAGCAGCGTTCATGCCTGGTGCATCGCCGCCAGAGGTCAGAATACCAATAGTTTTTACTTTAGCCATGTTACGTATGTTTTAGTTTGTTTATCAGACAAGGGATATCTCAGCCCATAGCACGATTAAGCCTAAGATAAAGCCGGCAAGCACCTTGGGGGTTATCTCTTTCAGATACCAGCCAAGCCTGACGTGCTCCATCTTCATAAAAGCCAGTCCGCTGGCGGAGCCTACACTCAGCAGGCAGCCGCCAACAGCAGTAGAGTAGGCGATGACCTTCCAGTAGGCACCATTCTGGGCGAAATGCAAAATATAACTGTTGTCAGCCCATGAGCCTAACGTATCGGCCTTGACCACGGAATAGAGTGAGATGTCGGTAATGGCTATTGTGAAGGTGTCGACAACAGCGCTGAGGATGCCGGAGAGAATGCCGACAATCCAGATGTTGTGGATGTTATAGTCGATCCAGGCTGAGATATCGCCAAGCACACCCGTCTCAGACATCACTCCCATGCCCATCATGATGCCCATGACAAAGAGCATCTGCTGGATGGTGCCATACTGTATGGCACGGGGTATACGCTGCTGAGCCATCTGGTCGGCATCGTTGAGTTTGCGGTTGAAGGCTTCGTTGACCACCCACAGCACGCTGAGCACACAGAGGGCTCCAAGGAAGGGTGACAACTTGGTGATGTTGTGGAAGGTTGGTATAAACCAAAGACCGCCGATGCCAACGAAGAGCATCACCAGACGCTGCCAGCGGTTCAGGTTGGTATCGTTGCCGCGGTAGGGTGGGGCTGTCCACTCTGTGTCGAGCCTGTCAGGCAGTACCCTGTTGATGAGTATTGTTGGCACTATCCAGGATATGGTAGCAGGCAGAGCCAGGTACTTGGAGAAGTTGGTAGCGGTGACAGCACCGTTACCCCAAAGAAGCAGTCCTGTTGGATCGCCGATGACGGTGAAGCATCCTCCGCAGGTGGCAGCTAGCACGATGGCAGCACCGATGAGCATGCGCTGGCGGCGGCTACGCACAATGTTGTGCATGATGACCAGCATCATGGTTGTCGTCGTGAGGTTGTCAAGGTTTGCTGATAGTATGAAGGTGGTCAGCGTGATGGTCCATAGCAGGCGCTTGGAGTTGCGTGTGCGAATCCACTCTACGACAAAGTCGAAACATCCGTTATTGTTCAGAATCTCGACGATGGTCATCGTAGCCAGAAGGAACATGACAATGCTGGCGGCATGGCCCACGTACTTGAGGAAGACCTCATCATAAATGAAGTATTTGACGGTATCGCTTGACGGCTGGTGCCCACTCAGGAATTCTGCGTATTCATGAGGATGCTGGGACATCACGAAGTCGGCACCCCAACAGATGTAGACAACCCATCCCACCGTACCAATGAACATGGCGATAGCCGCTTTATTGACACCGGTAAGATGACCTGTTGAAATCAACAGGTAACCCGTGATGAGCATGATGACGATGATGATGGTCATTTCTTTTCTATTTCTTCGTTTCTCGTTTTTGGTTATTTGACGGTTATGACGGGTATGGTGTACCAGAAGATGGAGCCGCCTTCAGGGGGCGTTGTCAGTCCTATCTGACCTTTGCAGCGGTCGATGAGCGATTTGCAGATGGTAAGCCCCAGGCCCGGCACTTCATCCTGTATATAGGTGGCCTTGTCGGCCAGCAGGCTGAAGATGTTGGGTATGAGAGCCTGAGGAACGCCGGTACCCGTATCGCTCACCTCTACGCGCAGTTGTCCGTCTTTCACGCCATAGGTAAGGACAATTTGTCCCTGTTTGGTGTGGTTTACTGCATTCTCAAGGAATTGCATGGTGACCAGGCGCATCAGTCGCTCGTCAGCCATGAGGCAGGCATCCTCGCCAGTGACGCGCAAGTTGACATCCTTCTCCAGACGAGGCCTGACGGTCTCGGCATACTCTTCCATCATCTCGCGGAGATAGATTTTCGAACGTTCCAGCCGCAGTTCGTTGCCCTCAATATTTGATAGTTCCAATATCTCGTTGATGAAGTAGAGCAACTGCCGGCCGTTGGCGTGGATAAGTTCCAGGGCATGCTTACGCTCCTCAGGCTGCATGGTGCCGTCCTCCGACTTCAGGATGTCTGAGAATCCGATGATAGCGTTCAGCGGCGTGCGCAGGGCGTGGCTGACATTCCCCAGGAAGACTGTCTTCATGCGGTCACTCAACTGTGCATGCTCCATCTCCTTGCGCAGTCTCTTCTGATAACGCTGCTGCAGAATGATAAAGGTGACGAGGAAGACAAAGACAAGGCTTATGAGCAGATACCATATCCATGTGGGTATCCTGATGCCGCCAAAGGAGGAGTAGACTTCGCCGTAGATGGCATCAATACGCCCCTCGGCCTCCATTTTCTCAAGTTCAGAATTGATGAGGGCTATGAGTTCACGGTCATGACTGACATAACAGTATTCGCGGGGTGCCAGTGTCAGGTCTTCGGTAGCCAGGTTCTTCAACTGGTACTTCTCAATGAAGTATTTGGCCTGATAGCGGAAGCAGATGATGGCGTCGTAGCGACCCTCTGACAGGTCTCTGACAGCCCGTGACAGATCTTGTATGACGCAGAGTTGTGCCCCCACGCGCGTCAGCGTGTCTTTGATAGGACGTGACGACATATAGGCTATAGACTTGCCGCCCAAATGGCGTACATCGAACTTCGACTGGCTGTCGCGGCGGTAAACAATCTGGTAGTACAGTCGGAAAATGGCCTTGGAGTAGTTCGTGCTGTCCTTGCGGTAGGGGGAATAGACCATCATGGCCAGGTCTACACGACCGTGCAGCACGTCGCCGGAGATGTTCTCCCAGGTGTTGGGACTGTATGCGATTGATATGTCAAGGCGCTCCATCAGTTCCTTGGTAAATTCAATGTCGTAACCCTGTGGCTGCCCCTCTTCGTCAATAAACTCCATAGGCGGGTAGTCCATGTCAATGCCAAAGAGCAGTGGATGTTCCTTGGAATAATCGCTGACAGCAGCGCAGGCCATGGTGGTGCTGATGCATGTCAGGATAGCGATAAGAAATAGCCTTGTTTTCCGCATTTATAGTCAGGGCTTATCATTGACGTTTGCAAAATTACGAAAAAGAATTGTTACGGCCAAATATTTGAAACAAAAAACCGCTCGTCGTGCAGCGATTTGTGCAAAACGAGCGGCTTGATGGTGACTATCAGGAGTCTAACCTCCGAAGTTGTCGTACATAATGCTTTCAGGCTCTACGCCTAAGGAGTCGAGCATCTGGACAACTGCCTTCGACATGGGGCCGGGACCGCACATGTAGTACTCAATGTCCTCAGGAGCCTCATGGTCCTTCAGATAGGTGTTAAGCATCACCTGATGGACGAAGCCCGGTGTGTATTTCACGCCGGCAGCGTCGGCAGCAGGGTCAGGACGGTCGAGGGCCAGGTGGAAATGGAAGTTGGGATACTCCTTCTCCAGCCCGAGGAAGTCGTCTAAGTAGAACACCTCATTCAGGGCGCGTGCGCCGTAGAAGTAGTGCATCTCACGGTCCTTGGTATGGAGTGTCTTCGTCATGTGCATAATCTGTGCGCGCAGCGGAGCCATACCGGCACCACCACCTACCCAGATCATCTCCTTCTTGGAGTCGAAGTGGGGATGGAAGTCGCCGTAGGGGCCTGACATGATGACCTTGTCGCCGGGTTTCAGCGAGAAGATGTATGAGGAAGCGATACCGGGGTTGACCTCCATGAAGCCAGAGCGGTCGGGCTTGAAGGGTGGGGTAGCGATACGTACCGTCAGCATGAACACGTCGCCCTCGGCGGGATAGTTGGCCATGGAGTAGGCACGGATGGTAGGCTCGGGGTTCTTACACTTCAGGTCGAACATCTTGAATTTCTCCCACGAGGGCACATACTCAGGGGTAATCAGGTCGCGGTCGTACGAGTTGTAGTCGATACAGTCGAAGGCCGGAATCTTAATCTGTGCGTAGGAACCGGGCAGGAAGTCCATGTGGGCACCTGCGGGCAGCTGCACCTTGAACTCCTTGATGAACGTAGCCAC
>CAMYZO010000062.1 GCA_947303855.1 uncultured Prevotellaceae bacterium | reverse complement strand
CCTGCGCCGATGGTACTGCAATGCAATGCGGGAGAGTAGGAGGCCGCCATCTTTCTGAAGAAGCCCCGGTTCAGTCATGAGCCGGGGCTTCTCTGTTGTATGACCTTCTCCTCGGTATCGCCCAACAATGGTATAACTCCCTTCATCCATACAATATTTCTGTCTGTCCGCCGTTTATAGAGATATATGCAGTGGACAGACAGAATTCGTCAGGTGAAGATCCTGCTCGTCATCGCCGCCGTGGTCATCGCCGTGGTGTCGCTGGCAGTGTCACACTTCCTCGTGGCCGACCTGCAGGAGGAGGAGCACATGAAGATGGAGGTGTGGGCACAGGCCATGAACGCCCTGAACAAGGCCGACGAGCACACCGACCTGACGCTGCCGCTGGCTGTCATCCAGGGCAACAACACCATCCCCGTCATCGTGGTGAACAGCCGGGGCGAGGTGGACGACTACCGTAACATCACGGACACAGCCCACGTGGCCGACTATGCCCGCCGCATGATGGCCCGGGGCGACACCATCGCCATCGGCACGCAGCGGGTGTGCTACGACGAGTCGCTGATGCTGAAGCGCCTGCAGGCCTGGCCCTACGTGCAGCTGGGCATCGTGATGATCTTCGTGGTGGTGGCCATCTTCGCCCTGCTGTCGTCGAAGAAGGCGGAGCAGAACAAGGTATGGGTGGGACTGTCGAAGGAGACGGCTCACCAGCTGGGCACCCCCATCTCGAGTCTGATGGCGTGGGTGGAGATCCTGAAGGAGCAGTACCCCGAGGATGACCTCATCCCCGAGATGGCGCAGGACGTGAAGCGCCTGGAGCGTATTGCCGAGCGCTTCTCGAAGATAGGGTCGCTGCCGGAACCTGTGGAGTCGTCGATGAACGAGGTGCTGGCCCATGTGGTGGACTATATGAACCGCCGCACGTCGAAGAAGGTGGAGATGGCGTGCCGCCTGCCCGGCCATGAGGTGACGGTGCGCATGAACGCCCAGCTCTTTGAGTGGGTGGTGGAGAACCTCTGCAAGAACGCCGTCGACGCCATGGAGGGGGCGGGGCGTATCGTGCTGACGCTGACCGACGAGCCGGAGCGCGTGGCTATCGAGGTGAGCGACAACGGCAAGGGCATCCGCAAGAAGGACATCAGCCACGTGTTCACGCCGGGCTTCACCACGAAGAAGCGCGGATGGGGCCTGGGACTGTCGCTGGCCAAGCGCATCGTCGAGGAATATCACCACGGACGCATCTTCGTGAAGCAGTCGGAGGTGGGCGTAGGCACAACTTTTCGTATCGAAATGCGAAAAAAATGAGAAATCTTGCGCGTATTACAAAAAAAGTTCGTACCTTTGCACTCCAAATCGTGTGTATATGTGTAGTTTAGAGCAGTTTAAGATAGATTTGAAGGGTCTGACCAGCGAGGTGACCACCTACGAATTCAGCCTGGATGACGACTTCTTTGCCGCCCTGGACGAGACGGAGGTGGAAAGCGGGTCTTTGCATGTGTCGCTGTCTATACGCAAGGCATCCGGCTTTTTCGAACTGCTGTTCCATACCGTCGGCACTGTAGACATCGTGTGCGACCGGTGCCTCGACCTGATGCAGCAGCCCATAGAGACTGACAACAGGCTCGTGGCAAAGCTTGGTAGCACAACCTCAGAGGATGATGACACCGTGATGGTGGATGAGAACGAAGGAATGCTCGACACCGCATGGCTCATCTATGAGTTTATTGCGTTGGCCATACCCATCCAGCACGTGCACGAGACTGGTAAGTGCAACCCTGCTATGACAAAGGCTCTGGAAGAGCTGTCAGCCGACCGAAGCGGCGATGAGGAGTCCACCGGCGACATAGACCCCCGCTGGGACGCTCTCAAGAGATTGAAGATTGAAAATTGAGAGTCGAAAATCGTAAATTAAAATTGTAAATCGTAAATCGTTAAATAGTAAATAATTATGGCACATCCTAAAAGAAGACAGTCAAAGACCCGTACCCTCAAACGCCGTACTCACGACAAGGCAGTAGCTCCCACACTGGCAGTATGCCCCAACTGTGGCGCCTACTACATCTACCACACCGTATGCCCCACCTGCGGCTACTACCGTGGTAAGGTTGCTATCAAGAAGGAGGACGAAGTAGCTGAGTAATGAGTAGAATCAACGCCATTATCACCGGAGTAGGCGGTTATGTGCCCGACTATGTCCTCACCAACGAGGAGCTGTCGCACATGGTCGATACCAACGATGAGTGGATAATGACGCGTGTAGGCATCAAGGAGCGCCGC
The DNA here is from genome assembly GCA_947303855.1 of uncultured Prevotellaceae bacterium. Lineage (GTDB taxonomy): Bacteria > Bacteroidota > Bacteroidia > Bacteroidales > Bacteroidaceae > Prevotella. Next base: position 19,234 of record CAMYZO010000062.1, on the reverse strand, counting down.
ATACTCGTCGAGGAAGGTCTCGGCACCAGCTACATGGCCCGCAAGGCTGCCAAGGAGCTGATGCGCAAGACGGGTACCGACCCCGACACCATCGACGCCCTCGTTGTCGCCACGTCTACCGCTGACTACAAGTTCCCCTCTACCGCCAGCATCGTGCTGGGCAAGCTCGGACTGAAGAATGCCTACGCCTTCGACTTCTGGGCTGCCTGCTGCGGTTTCCTCTATGCCCTCGACCAGGCTGCGATGATGATTCAGAGCGGCCGCATGAAGAAGGTTATCGTCATCGGTGCCGACAAGATGTCGTCGGTGGTTGACTATAAGGATCGTCAGACGTGCCCCCTCTTCGGCGACGGCGCCGCTGCCGTGCTCCTGGAGGCTACGGAGGAAGAGAATATCGGCATCAGGGACGCCTACTTCCGCTGCGACGGCAAGGGACTGCCCTTCCTGCACCTGAAGGCAGGTGGCTCTGTCAGTCCGCCAAGCCACTTCACCGTCGACCACCGTCTGCACTACCTCTATCAGGAGGGACGCACCGTGTTCCGCTATGCCGTGACCAACATGAGCGACGACTGCGCACTCATTGCCGAGCGTAACGGCCTGACGAAGGACAACATCCAGTGGGTGGTGCCCCATCAGGCTAACATGCGCATCATAGAGGCCGTGGCCAAGCGACTGGACCTGCCCATGGATCAGGTGATGGTCAACATTGAGCACTTCGGCAACACGTCGGCTGCCACCATCCCCCTGGCTATCTGGGAGAACGAGCACCGTCTGAAGAAGGGCGACAACCTGATACTCACAGCCTTCGGAGCCGGCTTCGTCCACGGAGCCAGCTACCTGAAGTGGGCATACGACAGCTGAAAATGAGTAATTAGTAATGAGTAATTAGTAATTATGATTTGCTGGCAAGCCCAGGAACTCTTGATTCTGCGTATTCTGATGCAGAAGAAATCTTAATTATTAATTACTCATTGCTCATTACTAATTGTAAAGATTATGCACAAAGCAGGATTTGTAAACATCGTAGGCAATCCCAATGTAGGTAAAAGTACGCTCATGAACCAGCTGGTTGGTGAGCGTATTTCGATTGCTACGTTCAAGGCGCAGACCACGCGCCACCGTATCATGGGCATCGTCAACACCGACGACATGCAGATAGTGTTCAGCGACACACCGGGCGTGCTCAAGCCTAACTACAAGCTGCAGGAGTCGATGCTGGCCTTCTCGGAGTCGGCACTACAGGATGCCGACGTCCTCCTCTACGTCACCGACGTGGTGGAGAACCCGGAGAAGAACATGGACTTCCTGGAGAAGGTGCAGAAGATGCAGATTCCCGTCATTCTGCTGATTAATAAGATTGACGAACTGGGAGAGAGGAGAGAGGAGAGAGGAGAGAGGAGAGAGAATGGTCAGCAGGTTCTTGCGGAAATCGTCGAGAAGTGGCATTCGCTCCTCCCCAACGCCGAGATCCTGCCCATCTCCGCCAAGAACAAGTTTGGCGTCGACATGCTGCTGAAGCGCATCCAGGAGCTGCTGCCCGAGAGTCCCGCCTTCTTCGACAAAGACCAGCTGACGGACAAGCCCGCCCGCTTCTTCGTCTCGGAGATAATACGCGAGAAGATACTCCTCTTCTACGACAAGGAGATTCCCTACTCCGTGGAGGTGGTGGTGGAGCGCTTCAAGGAGGACGACCGGCAGATACATATCAACGCCGTCATCTACGTGGAGCGCGACTCACAGAAGGGCATCATCATCGGACACCAGGGCGTGGCGCTGAAGAAGGTGTCTACCGAGGCCCGCAAGGCCCTGGAGAAGTTCTTCGGCAAGCACATCTTCCTCGAGGTCTTCGTCAAGGTCGACAAGGACTGGCGCTCCTCGAAGCGAGAACTCGACAACTTTGGATATAATCCCGAATAAAGAAAGGAGAAACCTATGAGAAAACTAATCGTTTTATCTGCCATGCTGCTGACAACCCTCGTCGCCATGGCACAGCATGAAGAGGGGGAACTGCTGCTTCAGCCGAGGGTGGGCATGAGCATCGCCACGCTGTCGGATGCCGACAAGGCCATCACCGACCTGCACCTTGGTCTGGAGGCAGAGTTTATGGTGGCTGACCAGTTCAGCCTGTCGGCGGGTATCCTGGCGTCTAACCAGGGCGCTAAATACGACTATGTTGACAACGAAGGGCCACAGAAGTACACTGTAGACCTCGACTACGTCCAGGTGCCCCTGCTGGCCAGCTACTATGTCTTGCCGGGACTGGCCGTCAAGGCTGGTGTGCAGCCGGGCTTCAGGATGCGTGCCAAGCTGAAGGACGATGATCATACCTATGACCTTGACCAAGGTCTCAAGCTGTTAAACCATGTGGAGAATGCGGATTACAAAATCAATAAGTTCGACCTCTCCATTCCCGTAGGCCTGTCGTACGAGTACCGGAACATCGTGCTCGATGCCCGTTACAATTTCGGACTGCTGAAGGTGGCCAACGAGGGCGATGCCTTCTACAACCGCGTCTTCATGCTTACACTCGGTTATAAAATAGGAATAGGAAACTAACACAGCGATATGGGAAACTTAGTAGCGATCGTAGGACGGCCCAACGTGGGCAAGTCTACCTTGTTCAACCGACTCACCAACAGCCGCCAGGCCATCGTCAGCGACGAGGCCGGCACCACGCGTGACCGACAGTACGGCAAGTGTGAGTGGTGCGGACGTGAGTTCTCCGTCGTCGATACCGGCGGCTGGGTGGTCAACAGCGACGACATCTTCGAGGAGGAGATACGCAAGCAGGTGCTCGTGGCCACGGAAGAGGCCGACCTGGTGCTCTTCCTCTGCGACATCAAGAACGGCGTCACCGACTGGGACATGGACGTGGCACAGATCCTACGCCGCAACTCCTCCCCTACAGGGGGTGGGCAGGGAGGGGACCGGGGTCTGCCCGTCATCCTCGTAGCTAACAAAGCCGACGACGGCAAGGACCTGTACTACCAGTACGACTTCTACAAGCTGGGACTGGGCGAACCCTTCTGCATCAGCGCCGCCACCGGCAGCGGCACCGGCGACCTGCTCGACAAGGTGGTGGAGATGCTGCCTGAGAAGACAAAGGACGATGCCGAGGACGGCATTCCCCGCTTCGCCGTCGTCGGGCGTCCTAACGCCGGCAAGTCGTCACTCATCAACGCCTTCATCGGCGAGGACCGCCATATCGTCACCGACATCGCAGGCACCACACGCGACAGTATCTACACCCGATACGATAAGTTCGGCTTCGACTTCTACCTCGTCGACACCGCCGGCATACGCCGGAAGAACAAGGTGTCGGAGGACCTGGAGTTCTACAGCGTCATGCGCTCTATCCGCTCCATCGAGAACAGCGACGTCTGCATCCTCATGATCGACGCCACCCGGGGCATAGAGGCGCAGGACATGAATATCTTCCAGCTCATCCAGAAGAACAACAAGTCGCTGGTCGTCGTGGTTAACAAATGGGACCTCGTCGAGGATAAGTCGCAGGAGGTCATCAAGACCTTCGAGGGCGCCATCCGCCAGCGTATGGCACCGTTCGTCGACTTCCCCATCATCTTCGCCTCAGCGTTGACGAAACAGCGTATTTTCAAGGTCCTGGAGACGGCGAAGGATGTCTACCTGAACCGTAAGGTGCGCATAGGCACCACGAAGCTCAACGAGGTGATGCTGCCGCTTATCGAGGCCACGCCGCCGCCATCGGTGAAGGGTAAGTATATCAAGATTAAGTATGTCAGCCAGGTGCCCGACACGCAGATTCCCACCTTCGTGTTCTACGCCAACCTGCCGCAGTATGTCAAGGAGCCCTACAAGCGCTTCCTGGAGAATAAGATTCGCGAGAACTGGACGCTCACCGGCTCGCCCATCAACGTCTTTATACGGCAAAAGTAGTTAATAAGGAGTTAAGGAGTTAAAGGAGTTAAGTAGTTAAGACAATACTTCATAAAAACTGAAACTCTCATGGAAAGCCTGCAGCGCATTACAAATGTCTTAACTCCTTTAACTCCTTTAACTCCTTAACTCCTAAAAAAAACAACGGAGGAAATGAAAAGTCAAGGCAGCAGGAGACGGCGCAAGCCGTCGTCATTCTTTATTCTTTTTTCATTATTCATTAGCACTGCATTCATGCAGTGCGCAAAAGTTTCCCCCGAGCAGCAAGCGGCTCTTGCCGCCGAGGGCTATTACCGTCACCTCATAGCAGGTGAGTACGAGCAGTTCCTGCAGGGCAGGGCAGGGGCCGACAGCCTGCCCGACGACTACCGCGAGCAGCTGCTCACCGCCTACCGCCAGTTTGTGGCGCAGCAACAGGACAACCACAACGGCATCACCGCCGTCGTCGTCTCCAACGTACGTACCGACAGCCTCTCCGACTATACCAGCGTCTTCCTCCTCCTCAGCTACGGCGACAGCACCCAGGAGGAAATCATAGTCCCGATGGTAGACACCGGCGAGGGCCACTGGCGCATGCGCTAACCCCTTCCTGTCTCTCTATGCTGCCACCGCGTGGCAGCCCAAGTGTGGCAGCCCAAGTGTGGCGGCCCAAGTGTGGCGGCCTCGTCGTTTCTCTGTCTATCTATGCCGCCACCAAGTGGCGGCCCAAGGGTGGCGCCGCCATCACCCCTCACAAATCTCCCTCGCCATCTCATTCAGCTCCAGGCACATCTGCCTCGTAAGAGGCACCTCCCGGTTGTTATGCGGCCACGGCGCCAGAATGAGGAAGCGCCCCTCGGCGCACGCCTCGTAATAGCGGTGCCCGGGCCGTGAGTATTCGTTGAACCCCCGGGGTGTAAGGAAGATCTGCGGCCGCCGTGCCTCCAGGATGGCATCCATCACCGCCTTCTCACCGTCGGAGATGCCCGGCGACACCATCACCACCCCTTTCTCCGCCAGCCCTTTCTTCCTGTTCACCTCAGCCTCAATCTCTGCCGGCGTCATCCTCCTGGAGCACTGTACCTGCATCTTCTGTGGATAGTCCAGCAGGAAACGGTTGCCGATGGCGGTGTAGGTGCGTCCTGCCACGGTGACGTTAAACTGCACGCGGAAGTACTCACGGTGGGCACGGCGGATAGCCAGCCGCCGTGGGTTGTCGCGCAGGTAGTCGCGCCACCGCTGCATTTCCCCCGCCCCCTCCAGGATATGGTCATTATACTGCGGGCCCCAGAGCAGGCCGTGCTCGCGGTCCCTCTTCCCCTTCCCGGGCGCCGGGCGCCGCTGCAGTTGCTGCTGCTGCTGATACGTGCTGTCAGCATAGGCCGACGGCAGCCCCCCCTGTCTCTCTATGCTGCCACCCCGTGGCAGCATTCCGCCCTCCTGTCTCTCTATGCTGCCACCCCGTGGCAGCCCCAGTATCTCCCGGTAGGCCTTGTTACAGCCCGTCTTGAAGCCCTTGATGATCGTCCCCAGGTTCACCGTCGCCTCCTCGCGAATAAAGAGGATGCCATGCAGATGGTCGGGCATCACCATCGTTGCCAGGACGGTGACGCCGGGGTAGTACCTCTCATTATCGAGCCATGCCTGCCTCACCCGCTCTCCTAAGGGCGTAAGCACGATGTGTGGCGCGTCAGTGCTTCCTGCCGGTGCGTCGGCATTGCCGGCGAGGGCGCCGAGCAGCGGCCGTCGCCCCTCCGTTGTCATGGTGATGAGGTAGACGCAGCGCGAGCTGTAGTCATGGCCGATGCGTCGCCGTAGCATCGACGGCTTGGCTGGTCCGGCGTAGGGTTTATGTTTCAGGAATGCTTCTTTGTCCATAGCTGTTGTCAGGTTATCATTTGCAAAGATATGCAATTCCTTTGGAACTTCCAAATAAAAATTCCAAGAGTTTTTATGCACGTATTACACTTTCATTTGCAATTATCCGCTTATCCTACACCTGCTACTGATTATCAGCGTGTTAGCGCGCAATTATCCGCTTGCCATCCGCTTTTATCCTACACCAAGCACTCTGAAAGTGTCCGCGGCTGTCGGACTTTCGTCCGCGCCTGTCGGACTATCGTCTACGGCAATGGTTTTTCCCCTTGTTGGTGTAGGATAAAAGCGGATAAATGCGGATAAAAGTGTTGTAACCTGCTGATAATCAGTGTCAGGTGTAGGATAAGCGGATAAATCTTATTTTTCTTTGCGTACTATCAATGATGCAAAACTCCTGAAGTCCTGTCGTCCGTTGCAAATATTTAATGTACGCAAAGACGCTAAGGACACGAAGCTTCATCATGTTTAGAGGACAAAAATCTTCAAGAATCTGACGAAAATAGCTGTGAGCGAGAATATTTTTGATAGATTTTTGTAGATTTTTGTCCATGAATAATCTTTGCGCCTTTGCGTCTTTGCGTACTACAAGAAAGCGGCGGGCCTTGTGTTGCCCGCCGCTTTCGTTATCGCTTGTTGGTTGTTTTTTTACTTCATGAGCATCTTCTTGCCGTTGACGATGTAGATGTTGCCCTTGACGGGGTTCTTGACGCGGCGGCCCTGGAGGTCGTAGTAGACGGGCTGGCTGTCAGCGTTGAGGATGACGGTGCGCTGTATGCCCGTTGTTGCGTCGAAGAAGGAGAAGAGGCGCGAAGGAGCAGCTCCTGCGGCAACGATGTATGCACGCATGGGCAGTATGCTGGCCTTGTTTGCACCGTCACCAGTGTTGGTGTACTTACCGCCTTTCGTTTGCAACCATTGGTTCTGTGACTGCAGGATGTAGGTGTTCTCTGCTTCTGCAGGACCGTCCTTGTAGCTCATGCTACCCTTCAGTGTGTAGCGGGTCTGTCCGGAGACGGCTGCTGACGTCACGTCTTTTGCTTCCACCAAACCTTGATTAGTCACCTTGACAACACCGTCGTTGGTGCTCAGCAGCTGTCCGCTGGCTGTGGGGATGATGAGGTAAGGCTTGTGAGCCTCCAGGACGTTCGATTCCAGCTTGACGAAGCCTACCTGGTTGTCCTTCGATGCGCCGAGGGTGTAGACCTCAACCGTTTCGGGGAGCGTCACGCTGTATGGCAGGCAGATGGTGTAAGCCTGCTTGCCGTTTGAGGCAGGTGTCATGACGCGGTCGTTGACGATCTGTGCCACGTTGAACTCGTAAGGAATGTCGTAGGTCCAGCTCCATGCGAAGGCTTTGCTTTCGGCAACGGCCTTCTTAGCGGTGTTCTCTTTGCCGCAGATTGAGCAGGTATAGAACTCAGGCTTTGTCGGGTCACTGCTGGTGTAGGTGTGAGCGGCCTCGCTGCCCTTTGGAGCTTCACAGATAGCTGTGGGCGATGTCTGGGTACAGGGGTGCCAGTGTGTATCGTTGTCGCTCATCCATACGGCTGTGTTGTAGCTATGTTCGGCGTGCGGCTTCTTGGTTGGGTCCTCGAATCCGCAGGTCTTACAGGTGTAGGCAGCTGAGCCCGACAGTCCGTATTCGTGTTCTCCATAGCTGATGGCCGTCTTGTCGGCATCAGTCAGGTTGGCGAAGTCCAGCGTACAGCCTGTGACAGAACAAGCGTGCCAGTGGTAGCCGTAGTTAGGTTTCGTATTGTCGGTTTCATACGTCCAGGCAGCGGCCAGTGTGTGTACGTTACGCTTCTCGTATACCTCCTTCTTGTCGGCGTTCTCGTAGCCGCAGTCCTCGCAGGTGTAGTAGCCTGTGCTGAAGATGGCGTCTGTGCCTGTTGCGTATTTGTGCTCAGCGTACTTGGCAGCCGTGCGCAGCTCGTCGGTCCACGGTGTGGTTGTAGCGTCTTCCGGCAGGTCGCAGAGGGCCTTGGGATCGTCGTTCAGACAGAGGTGCCAGTGGTGTGTGGCGTTATTCTTCCAGACCTTGGCATCATCACTGCCGTCAGCAGGCCATGAGTGCGTATGCGTGGGTGCCACGTACTTCTCGTATCCGCAGTAACACTTGTTGTCGCTGTCAAACGAGTGTGCTTGTTTAGCACCGTCAGTAGGCTCATAGTCGCAGTTGAGAGAGGTCTTGTCGCAGGCAAACCAGTGCTTGTCGGCATCATAGTCGTAGTCCGTGGTGCTCATGTGGTGCGTAGTGTGATACAGGCTCACTGTCAGCTTGTCGGTCGTACCGTTGACGTTGATGGTAGCCTCGTTGAAAGGCTTTGCGACAGTGAATGACTTTTCGAGTTCGTTGACGCTGATGCCGTCAACGGCTGAAGCCAGTGCCAGCGAGGTGACGGTGATAGGAGAACCGTTGCAGGTATTCAGGGCTTCCTCAATGGTAGCTTTGCTGAAGGTATCGCCCCAGGCAGATGTGCCAGACCATGCATACGTTGTCTTATCGTTGTAGACGTACTTCACCTTATACGGTTCGGCGATTGTCCAGTAGATGGTGCCGGTTGTTGGCGCAGCGCTGTAGTAGGGTGAGCCAGCCAGGCTGTTGGTCACGGTCTCGCTGTAGTCGCCTGCCTCAGTAGCCGCTGCCGTTCCTCCAATTGTGAACAGGGCGTCGGTGATGGCGACCTTGGTGCCCGTCACACCGTCGGTAATCAGGAATACCGGTGTAATCTCTGCGCCGGTGGACGTGTTCATGAAAGGTGCTGTCGTTGAAGATGTCGGCAGCGTATAGGTATGTGCGGTGTAGTTTGTCAGCGTGATGGTGTACGTCTTTCCCTCAGTCTCATCGAAGGTTTCCGTGGTGGTGAACGATGGTGCGTCAATCACCGTTGATGGTGTCAGCAGGGTGGTGGTGCTACCGTCGTTGCAGGTGAACGTAGCCTGCTTGGGCACGAAGCCGTCGTTGAACACGATGGTCAGTCCGGCGTTACCCGACAGCTCCAGGCCGGTGGCTGGGATGCTGGCAATGGCTGTGCCGTTGATGCTCTTAATGATGCTTGGCGTGGTAGTGCCGAGGATGGTTCCGCTATAGGCGAACTTCACCACCGACTTACCCGACTCAGCCATCAGACTCTTTCCTGCGAGTGCAGTGAGTTCATCTGATGTAAATGTATGACCAGCATCATAGGTGTTCGTGCCATCGGTAATGGGCGTAGAGCCAACTACATATTTTGCGGTTCCTGTCGTTCTATATTCCTTAGCTGTGATGCGGCCTGCTCCGGTGAGACTCAACGTGGCAGTACCGTTAACTACTAATCTATTGTTATCTGAACCAATCTTAGTACTCAGTGTTCCGGCAGTAATATTCATGTCATTAACTGACACTGCTACGTAAGTGTCTCTAGTCGTCTTTATATTTCCTCCATATATGTTGAGGGTACCATTAGACAAGGGAATGGCATCGAATTCTACTGTTCCTGTTTGGGCTGTCTGGCCATAGAAGTTAATAGTAGAGGTACTTGGTCCACTAATGCCGATACGACCAGTTTCTTCCGTAGTACCTTGGAACTTTCTGGTCACCCCATCAGGAATGATGATATTTACAGTTATGCCTTCAGGAATCACTATATCGGATGTCATATCAGCATTGGTACCACCGGCCAAATAAAACCATTGGTTATCTTTGGCTGCTGCTAGTTGGGTAACCACATCTGCTAAAGTAATTTCTGTAGCACCCACGCTCTGGTTGGTACCGTCCGCAGCGACATAGTTCACCACCGACTTACCCATCAGACTCGTTCCTCCGAGTGCAGTGAGTTGTGCTGGTGTAAATTCATAACTAGCAGCATAGGTGTTCGTGCCATCGGTAATGGGCGTTGAGCCAACTACATATTTTCCGGTTCCTTCCGTTTGATATTTCTTAGCTGTGATGCGGCCTGCTCCGGTGAGACTCAACGTGGCAGTACCGAAAACAGCTATACTATTGTTAGCTGAACCAGTCGTGTTAGTACTCAGTGTTCCGGCAGTAATATTCATGTCAAAAACAAACACTCCTACGTCAAAGTTTCCAGTCGTCTTTATATTTCCTCCATATACGTTGAGGTTACCATTTATCAACATAATGTTCTCGAATTCTACTGTTCCTGTTTGGGCTGTCTGGCCATAGAAGTTAATAGTAGAGGTACCATATAACTCAATGACGAGACGACCATATTCCGAAGTACTTTGGAACTTTCTGGTCACCCCATCAGGAATGATGATATTTACAGTTACGTTTTGAGGAATCACTATATTGGATGTCATATCAGCATTGGTACCATCGGCCAAATAAAACCAGGCGCCAGTTGAGGCTGTTGCTAGTTCGCTACCCCCACCTAGTAAAGTAATTTCTGTAGCATCCACGCTCTGGTTGGTACCGTCCGCAGCGACATAGTCAATCACAGTAGCCCAGGCATTGCTTGTTGCGAGCCCTATCAGTAGCAGTAATGATAATATTTTCTGTTTCATATTTTATTGTCCTTTTTTCAGTTGTTCAATATGTTTTCTTTACTCACTGCTGATCAGTCGTCGCTGAAGTCAGTCTGCTTGCTTGAGAGATCCTCATAGACGTGGTATTTCTCGCAACGATAGTTTCCGGGAGCAATCTTGTAGACATAGTTCTCGCCGCTGACGACACTGCCGTTGAGGTAGACCAGTGTGTGGACGGGCAGTCCGTAGAACGGTGTGTCGGGCACCTTACGTTCGAGGCTCGACGGTGTCCAGAGTGACTCGGGGATGTCGCTGTCTAACCAGCGCAACATATCGCATCCTGCAAAGGCGTTGTTCTGTATGCCTACGACATTGAATGTGATGGTCTGGTCGGCCACGGTAGAGCTCATGTTGGTAGGAATCTTCGCTGCAGTGGAACTGACAGCCACGGCGGGCTCGTCGGTCTTTGAGCGCGACACGGCGACAGTGCCGGGAATGATGGCTCCCGTGGGCGACTCAGCAGCTACGGGATAGCCGGCGCTGGTGACGTGCATGGTCATTTCAGGCATACCTGTCGGTGTTGTCGGCGTTACTTTCTGGAATTCGTTGACGACATAGAATGCCTTGTTGATTTCGCCTGAGTAGTAGGGGGCCTTTCCTGCCACTTTCACCCAGTATTTTCCTTCGGCGTTGATGCTTGAGAGGGTTGTCTCTGCGCCGATGTCGTATTTGTCAGCACCGCTGCCACCCTTGCAGGCATAGTATTTCACGGTGTAGTCGTCGCCCAGGGTGAGTGTCTGGTTGGTCTTCGTGTCCTTGATTTCCAGGTTGAACTCCTTCAGTGCCGTTCCGCTGAGGATCTGCTCAGGCAGGTTGAAGTGTATGCCGCTGGTGCTCTCAGCCATGCTCATGGGCTTGGTGACGTCGAAGACGCGTGTGATGGTGCCCGAGAAGTTGCCCTTGCCCGTCATGACCATGGTGTAGCGACCTGCGTCGATGACGCGCTGTGGTGATGTCGACGAGCCTAATGGGGTGATGTACCAGTCAAAGTCTACACCTTCTGCGAGCGTGGTGCTGCCTTTCTTCAGTGTGAAGAGGCTAATGGGGTTGATCTGGTTGCCGGTCCAGTCGATGGACGGCGGTGTTGAGGTGGAGCCAGAGGTCACACTCACGGTGCTCATGTCGGCTGGCTTAATGACGACGTCGGCAGTGAATGAGCCTGACAGATCATCCGACTTCGAGGTGATCTTGATGCCTCCGGCGTAGTTGCCTGCCTTTGTGCCGTCGCAGGGTGCTACCCATTCCCAGTTGAACTCCGATGCGGGAATCTCTTTGCCGGTATCTTTGTCGACGACCTTGATGGTAGGCTTGGTGCCTCCGGGGTTATATTCGGCGGAGACCGTCACGTTAAAGTTGCTGGCGTTGAATACCTTCGAGTAGAAGATCATGAAGTACTGGCCGCGGAAGTTGTCATCAATTTTGTTGATGGTGAAATCGGTGGTGTTGCCCACCCATTCGATGGCCCTCAGTGACTTCGACTTGGCCGATGTGGCGCGGTCGGGATTATTATAGGTGTTGTCTCCCGACTTCAGGTCGTTTGTGGAGTAGTAGAGGGTGCCATTAGAGCAGTCGGTACTCTGGTCGGCCTTGGAGCCGTTGCGCTGTCCAGGACCGGTGATGAAGAGGCGAATCAGCTTATAGTTAGCGTTGCCGCAAGTAACGCGTACTCTCTGCCAGTTGCCCTCGCCGTTCGAACCCCAGTAGTCCTGTGAGTCATCGTCCTCGGTTTCGTAGTACACAGAGAAGAGGCTTCCGCTGTTTCCCTCGTAGTTGTAGTTACGCCATGACTGAGACCCCCAGTAAGATGCGGTAGATATCCATTTGGTATGATATCGGTAGCTGTTGGCAGCGTTGAGGGTGCCGATAGCCAGCATACACAAAAGTGTTAATATAGTCTTTTTCATAAGTCTTTCCTTTTCTTCTTGATTATTTCGTGATACGGCTGTAAGAAGGCTCGCTGGCTGTACCGCCGAGGGTCCATACCTCATGCATCAGGTCGTAGTCCTTGCCCAAGGTGAGTTTCAGTCCCTGCTTCTTGCCCTCCATGTTGTCGATGGGCAGTTCGATGGTGGCCTTGGCCTCTGCGGGGTCTTTGGCCATGTCGGGTAAGGTGGTGCTTGTAGCTGTGATGGTGACACGGTAGTAGAGCGTGACGACAGCCTTGGCCTTCTCTGTTCCTGCAATCTGCATGGGGATGTAGAAGAGTCCGTCACCCTCCGTGCTCTCTGCAGCAGGTGTTGTGGCGGCAGCGGGGTTCAGGTAGACAATCTCCTGGGGTGTCTCTGACGAGCCGTCGAATACCAGCGGTGTAGCGAACATATTCTTGTAGGTACGCGAGGTGGTGAGCTCGCCGCTGATGATCTCCTTCCAGTTAGCGGAGCCGTCGGCAGAGTTCAGTATCAGGCGTGCCTTGTTGGTCAGGTTCTTGTATTCAATCTTGATACCGTAGATGGTGATGGTAGAATAGTTGTTGATGAGGGCGTTCATCTCTGCGCTCGTCTGGATGGTAATCTCGTTGGCGAAGCTGGCCAGGGCGTGCTTCATGGTGAACTTCACCTTCTGACCCTCGTCGATGACCTTTGCCGTCTTGGCATCGTTCCAGTTAGTGACGTTTGTCCATGGCTCCCACTTCGCCGGGGTAGCACCCGCTGCGGGCGTGTACTTCATGCCGTAGAGCAGGTCGATCTGGTTGGGGGTGACGGTAGCGCCCGTCTCGTCCTTCGGCCAGGGGTACTTGGCCAGGCGGTAGTTCAGCCAGGGGTCGCCGTTGACGTTGTTGGCCGAGAGGTCGATGATGCACTTCGTGCCGTCGTCGGCGGGACTGGCCTCATAGGGAGCGTATGCGAAGAAGCTAACGTACTCCACGCGGTTGGCACCGTCGATGGTGTTGGGCCAGTACTTGACGGGGTTGTAGGACCAAGCTCCTGAAGCGTAGAGCACTCTCTGGTTCCACATGAAGTCAGGAGCGACCGTGGTGTTCTCATACGTCAGCTTGCCGGTGTAGCTGGCAAAGACGCCAATCTCGTGTGTCTTCAGCTCGTCATCATTGAAGATGGCGCCGCTGGCGCGCGTCGTACTGTTCTGTACTCCCTGTTGTTCTACTTCGAACGCTATAGCGTCGGTAGATGGCTGGTAGCCGTTGCTGTTGCCGGCGATGTCTTCAGCATCGTTGTTGCACGCTGCCATGAGCAAAGCGCCTGCAAAGATTGTTAGGTATTTCTTCATACTTTTATATATTTTGTTATTTTCTTGTTTCTTCGTTTGGGACTGTCGCTGGGTGACAGCATAGATGGACGGCAGGGCCGTCGTTTTTTGGTTCTCCCTCACTTTGGCCAGTGGTGGCGGGGCAGGGGACACGCCCGTTTTCATCTTGATGGTGTCTGGTGCACCGGCAGGTGCTGTGGTGTTTTTTTTGAAAGAGAGGCCGCCGCCCTTTTGCGGCGGCTTCTCTTTGGTATAGAGGGTTGTAACAGTCAGATTACTGGTTGTCGGGCAGATTAACGTTGACAGCAGGAATAGCGTTCCAAGGCTGGACAGAAGCATCAAACTTCACGCTGGTCATACCGAGGATGATCTTGATGGTGTAGGCGTTGCCCGGCTCCATGTTGGTGTCGGCACCGAAGATTTCCTTGCTGGTCTTGCTGATGGTGTTGGTGATGATGTTACCGTGAGTCAGACCGTCAGAGAGGAATGTAGACAGGTTGTCGTCCTTGGTCATTACGTCGTAGACAATCTCGATGTCGATGGGATCGCCAGTGGGGATGACGAAGATAGGATCGGTAGCAGCAGAATAGCCATTGCCGAAGAGGTTGGCAGCTTCATTCGTCACACCGGGATTCTTCTCGGCAGTCCAGAGCACGTCACCCCAGTTTCCTTTGGTGTAGTTCTCGAGGATGAGGGGGTTCAGGCCAGTGGGCTGCTCGTTCTTGTCAGCACCGCTCTCCATGCCTTCCTTACCGTCCTTGCGGCCGTCGAGGAACTTAACAACCTCGCTTGAGGTGAGGGCTGTCTTGCCGTCGAATGCTTTCCAGTTGGGGATACCGAAGTCGATGTCTTCACCACCTACGTTGATGGTCTTCTCCTCAGTGTTGTTCAGGTTGAGGGCAGCCTTCATGATGAAACCGCCAATCTTGATAGAGCGGACGTAGATGCGAGTCTCGTCGGCGTTGATAACCTCGCTACCGCCGTCGGGATTGGTCACCTTGTCAGAGATGTACTTGATGTTGACGTTCAGGCGTGACAGAGCGTGCAGCATTCTGAGGTTCATCTTACCAGCGACAGGATCCTTCGGCTTGATGAGGTTCACGAAGGGCAGGCCGGCGTTGTTCTGAACATTGGTGTTAGTAACAATAGGAGCATAGCTTGTGGTGTTGGCAGCCACACCCCAGAGCAGGTCAACAGAGGTGGCGGGGTCGGTGTCGACAACATACTTCACGATGGGGTCGCCAGAGGCCGTGTTGCTGTTAATCTCAGTGATGTTCTTACCCTGGATGAGCTTCTTGGAGATGTCCTCAAGGGCAGCCTTGGCAGCGTCTACGGTCAGACCGGTGTACTCTACGTATGTAGCCAAGTCAGTGACGGTCTTTTGCGTGACGGTCAATATGAGCTTTGAGTCATCATTAGCCAAGCCTGCAAAGTAAGTTTCAAATTCAGCCTGGCTAGCAAATGTAGTGCCAAAGTATGCTTCTGCTTCAGGCTTTACTTCTGCCCAGGTGGCAGGAGTGTATGTTCCTTCTTGAGCTGCACGCATGGCTATATAGTCGGCCATGGTAGCATGATCAGTCTGGTAAGTTTCGGGAACGGCATACTTGTACTTGAGGTTAGCAGCTACTGCATCATAGTCAGCATCAGTCTTAAACTCTTTCAGCTCGGGGATACCGGTGGTGTTCTCCACGTCGATGTAAGGAGCGTAAGCAAAGAACGACACATAGTCGGTGTTGTCAGAGATAGCTTTGTCGCCAAACTCGTTCGGCCAGTACATCACGGGGTTGTAGACCCAGCCAGCACCAGCGTTTGACAGCTTGGTGTTGTACATGTAGTTGGGCTTGGAGGTCTCTTTGTTGTAGACCTCGTCGTTGCTATAGTAGGCCATGATGCCAATACCACGCTCGCCGATGTTGCTGTTGTCGGTAGTCTTAGCAACGCCAGCACGTGTGATGCTACGCGGGGTGTAAACGCTGAAGTTGATGGGAGCCTCGCCGGCTTTCTGCTGAGCAGTCTCCACGCCCGTCAGCTCCTCGCTTGAGCAAGCTGTCAGCAATGCAGCTGTAGCTGCGAAAAGAAATATCTTTTTCATAATACTTTTTTTTCTTTTATTATTGTTGTTAAAACTGAAGTTATACTTGCTTGTAATCAGAGGTTTTACGCTTTAATTCTGGTTAGCAGGCAGTTCAGCAGTACCATTGTGGCCTTCAATCCAATCCTGAACGGTAGCCTCAAACTTAGCGCTGGTCATACCGAGGTGGATGTTCAGTGTGTAGAAGTTACCGGCAGTCATCTTCTCGCCAACAACGTTCAGCTTACGGATCTTGTTCTCGATAGTGCTACCATTGGTGATACCGTCAGACAGCTTGTCGTTGAGCTTCGGGTTGATGGTCTCAACGTCGTAGACAATCTCCACGTCCATGGGCTGGTCCATCGGGATAACGAAGATGGCATCGCCATCGGTGATACCCTCACCACCTCTACCGAAGAGGTTGACAGTGGTTTTGGTCACGCCAGTGTTCTTGGCTGTCCAGGCAGCATCGAACTTGGTGTTGTCGGTGGCGTCAATCTCATAGGGAGTGCGCTGCAGGATGTTGGGGTTCAGGCCGAGATAGGTCTCATTGGTGGCAGCACCGTCGGCAGTACCTTCCTTACCGTCGCGACGGCCATCCTTGAAGGTAACAGGCTCGTAGGTAATCTCGTTAGAACCGTCAAAGTTCTTCCAGTTGGGCTTGTTTATAGCGATGTTGTTCAGGTTAAGAGCACCTTTCATGACGAAACCGCCGATGGTAATCTGGCGAACGAAGATCTTGGTCTCCACATTTTCTATTGTCTCTGATGTGGGATCTGTCTTACCAGGGGTTACAGCCGGTGTTTCCTGATCAGCTACGTAGTCGATGGTAACCAAAAGCTTAGCCAGGGCGTGACGCAGGTTGAACTTCACCTTGCTGTCAGCAGCGCCGGTTCCTGTGGGCTCGCTGGGCTTCACCAAGTCGATGAACGGGAAACCAGTCTTCACCTCAGACAGCTTCGTTGTGCCCCATGTGGTCTCGTAGTCGGCAGCAGCCACGCCCCAGAGCAGGTCAACAGAGCTGACAGGGTTGGTGTCGACAGCATACTTGATGATGGGGTCACCGATACCGGTGTTGCGGGTCATCTGTGTGATGTTAGTACCCTGCACCAAGTCCTTGTTGATGTCGTCAAGAGCAGCCTTGGCCTCGTCTGCATCAGCAAAGCCAAATTCTGTCTGATAATCAGCCAAAGTGGTAATGGGAGTTGCACCAATCTTGATTCTCAAGCTGGCTACGAAGGCATCGTAGTCAGCATCTGTTTCGCCGATGGCAGGAACGGCGGGAATACCAGTAGAGACGTTCACCTTGGTCCAAGGAGCGTATGAGAAGAATGTCACGCGGTCGATGTCGTCAGAGGTGGCGGCATTACCGTACTCGTTGGGCCAGTACTTCACGGGCTCGTAGCTCCACTTCGGTGTAGCACCACCGTCGCCCTTCACCTGCTGGTTGTACATGAAGTTGGGGAACGTGTTGGCGGTGATGTAATCAGTGGCGTTGGTGTAGTAAGCGAAAACACCGAAGCCATGGTCATCGTCGGCAGTAGCCACAACATCGGTGGTGAGCGTTCCGGGCAATCCAGCACGTGTCACACTGCGCGGTGTGTAGATGCTGAAGGCCACTGGGGTTTGACCAGCGTTCTGCTGGGCGGCCTCCGTGTTTGACAGCTCCTCGCTTGAGCAAGCGGTCAACAGTGCAGCGGCAGCTGCGAATAAATAAATCTTTTTCATACTTTTGATGATTTTGATTAAGTTAATAAAAATATAGTGATTGTTTCTTACATGACAACATTTGCGTCTTCCTTGTCAACCCAAGGTACGACTACGCCATCGAACTCCATGCCGTTGACAGCCTCGACGAAGGGCAGGGTGGGTATGTCGTCGCGGTCTTCCATGAGGTCGATACGCATGGCGTACTCATTGCGGAACACATAGGTGAGGTTAGCCACGTCGAAGTGGAAATACTTCACGGTAGTGCGGTCGCGGAGCAGGCACTTGATGTTGACGCGGATCTCGTTGGCATCGCGGCTGCTGAGCTGCTCGTAGCTGAAGGCATCGAGAGGAATGCCGCCCTCAAGGACTCGGTTGGTGACCGGGCGCTGCGGCTCGTGGATAGACCAGTTGTGGTTCTCGAAGTTCATGGGACCCCACGTTCTGAACGTCTTGGCGATGTAGCCTAAGCCGCCCACGGCCTCGTAGTCGTTGGTGTTGGGGGCGATGTGCAGTTCCCAGTCGTCGAGCTTCATCAGGCAGGGCGTGTCTGACGACTTGCAGTCAACGAGCTTGTAGCCGTCGGCCAGTCCGGCGATGGTAGCTTCTGCGCTGTAGAGGTAGTAGATACCTTTAATATATATACGCACGCGGAAGTTCCAGGGGATGAGTACCGGCTCCATCTCATAGAGCTGCTTGACCAGTGTCGACTGGTATTTGTCGCGCTCCTTGTAGGGGATGTACTTGTCGTAGTCGCCGGTGTTGACCGTCATCTGGACGGTGTCGCTGGCAATGAGTTCCGGCTCTGCGGCCAGCTGATACAGGCCGTTGGCCAGCTTGGTGGGCAGTGTGCGCCCGTAAGCCTCGTCGCCGTACAGTTCCGGTGTGTTCTCAGGCTGGTAGCTGTTGGGCAGTGACTGTACCTTGGCGGTGCTGGCATAGTCCATGCCGATGAACTCCTGTCGGCCGTACTCCATGGGTGAGTAGTCGATGACGAGTCCGTCGTAGTCGCCTTTGCTGAGGTAAGTCTCGAAGTGACGCACCTCAGAGGAGGTGTAGGTGAACGACTTGCGTCCGTCCTTCGGGAAGAACCAGACGGTCATACCATCGGGGTCGTCAGCGGGTTGCGCATTGGGGTTGAGTGGCCACTCACGGAAGTAGCTGCGCCAGTCGATGTCCAGCTCCACCTGCTTGAAGTTGTCCTGATAGACCCAGAGGTCGCGTCGGCAGCTGGTGGCCGTCAGGAGCAGCAGGGCTGCGGCCGCCATTGTGACGGTCTGCCTGCAACGTTTGATATAATTATTATTCTTCATATCTTACTTGGAGTTAGCGGTTAGGACTATTTTTTAGCAGCTTTGGCGGCTTTGGCGGCAGCCTTGGCCTCGGCGGCGTCGGCCTTTGCCTTTTCCTTGGCAGCTTCTATCTCAGCCTTGGCGGCAGCCTTGGCCTCTGCCTCGGCTATCTTGGCGGCTTCCTTCTCAGCCTTGGCCTTTGCCTTGGCGGCAGCCTCAGCAGCCTTGGCGGCTTCAGCATCAGCCTTTGCCTTAGCCTTGGCGGCTTCAGCATCAGCCTTTGCCTTAGCCTTGGCGGCTTCAGCATCGGCCTTTGCCTTAGCCTTGGCAGCCTCAGCGTCGGCCTTTGCCTTTGCCTTGGCGGCTTCTGCGTCGGCCTTTGCCTTAGCTTTAGCCTCTTTCTCGGCTAACTTGGCAGCTTCCTTCTCTGCCTTGGCGGCTTCTTCGTCGGCCTTGGCCTTAGCCTTGGCGGCTTCTGCGTTAGCCTTTGCAGCCTCGGCGTCAGCCTTTTCCTTAGCCTTTGCAGCCTCTGCATCGGCCTTTGCCTTTACCTTGGCAGCCTCTGCGTTGGCCTTTGCCTTTTCCTTGGCAGCCTCAGCGTTGGCCTCTTCTCTGGCTTTAGCTTCTTTCTCGGCTAACTTGGCAGCCTCTTTCTCAG
>CAMYZO010000061.1 GCA_947303855.1 uncultured Prevotellaceae bacterium | reverse complement strand
ATTTCTTCTGATAAAACTCGTTGGTCAGACAATGGCGCACGGTCTCCTTGAGGCGTTCCAGCTGGTAGGCCTCAATCTGTTCGCGCGTCATGGTCTCGCGTTCAGGATTAAAATAGTTTGAATTGTTCATGGGTTTATTTAGAGTTTACGTTTGTCAATCACGTGGGCACTCTTGCCCTGGCTGCGCTCGATGGTGTTGGGAGCCTTGAGCTGTACCTTAGCTGAGATGCTCAGCACGCTCTTCAGCTTCGAGGCCAGCTTCTTCTCCAGGGCATCGACGGCGGCGGGTGTGTCGAAGGTGCCGGTGAAGTACTCCTGCCGCAGCTCCACCTGTACCTGCAGCGTGTCGAGGTTGTTGGCACGGTCGACGACGAGCATGTAGCGCGGTGCAAATTCCGGCATTGACAGGACGACGCTCTCCACCTGAGAGGGGAAGACGTTGATGCCGCGGATGATGAGCATATCGTCGCTGCGGCCTTCAATGCGGCCCATGCGGACGTTGGTGCGGCCGCAGTCGCAGACACCCGGCAGCAGCGAGCAGAGGTCGCGGGTGCGGTAGCGTATGACGGGCATGCCCTCCTTGGTGAGCGTGGTGAACACCAGCTCGCCCGTCTGTCCGGCGGGCAGCGGCTCCAGGGTCGTCGGGTTGATAATCTCGGGGAAGAAATGGTCTTCGTTGATATGCGAACCGTGCTGCATCTGGCACTCGTAGCTGACGCTGGGGCCCATGACCTCAGACAGTCCGTAGATGTTGTAGCCCTTCAGACCTAAGCGCTGCTCAATCTCCTTGCGCATGCTCTCTGTCCAAGGCTCGGCACCGAAGGCTCCCACGCGCAGCTTGATCTGCTCCTTGGTGATGCCCATCTTCTCCATGGTCTCTGCCAGGTAGAGGGCGTATGAGGGGGTACAGGCGATGCCGGTGATGCCGAGGTCGCGGATGAGTTTCAGGTGCTTCTCCGTGTTACCCGTGCCGGCGGGGATGACCGATGCGCCGAGGTGCTCAACACCGTAGTGGGCACCCAGACCGCCGGTGAACAGTCCGTAGCCGTAGGCCACCGAGAAGATGTCGTTGCGGGTGACGCCGAAGGCCGTCAGACAGCGTGCCATGCACTCGCTCCATACGCCGATGTCCTTGCGGGTGTAGCCCACGATGGTGGGATTGCCGGTGGTGCCGCTGGAGGCATGCACGCGGATAATCTCGCTCTGTGGTGCGGCCTGCAGGCCGAAGGGGTAGTTGTCGCGCAGGTCCTTCTTAGTGGTGAAGGGCAGTTTCGTGATGTCCTCGATGGTCTGTATGTCATCGGGGCGTATGTCTAGGGCCTGGAGCTTGTTCCGGTAAAAGGGAACGTTGTGGTAGACATACTCCACAATCTTGTGGAGACGCTTTCCCTGGAGCGCGGCTCTCTCGTCGCGGCTCATACATTCTTTGTTAGGATTCCAAATCATTTTTTTGTCATTACGTTAGTTAATTGTTTCCCTTCGGTGCAAAAGTACACTTTTTTCTGCTGACTGCCAAAAAAAGAGGGCAAAAGAATTGGTTTTGTTAACAAAATGTATTATTTTTGCATCATCTTACGTACATAACCTGAGACAATCATGATTAACGAGCAACTTCTACATCCTAAGAGTATCGTCGTCGTTGGCGGTAGTAATAATGTACATAAACCCGGCGGTGCCGTGGTGCGTAATCTTGTGAGCGGCGGCTATCAGGGCGCGCTTCATGTTGTCAACCCCAAGGAAGCTGAGGTGCAGGGCATCAAGGCCTTCCACGATGCCCGTGACCTTCCGCCCACCGACCTGGCCATCCTGGTGGTTGCTGCCAAATACTGTCCTGACTACGTGGAGCTGCTGGCGGCAGAGAAACAGGTACGCGCGTTCATTATCATATCTGCGGGCTTCAGCGAGGAGACCCATGAGGGTGCCGAACTTGAGCAGCGCATACTCGACACCTGCGACCGCTACGGCTGTGCGCTCATAGGTCCCAACTGCATCGGTCTGCTGACGCGCTGGCACCACTCGGTGTTCACCCAGCCCATTCCCCATCTGAGTGCCAAGGGTGTCGACTTCATCTCAGGCAGCGGCGCTACGGCGGTGTTCATCCTGGAGAGTGCCGTCACCAAGGGGCTGCAGTTCAACTCCGTATGGAGCGTTGGCAATGGCCGTCAGATAGGTATAGAAAGTGTGCTGGAATATATGGACGAGCACTACGACCCCGAGCAGGACTCGCCGGTGAAGCTGCTCTACATAGAAAACATTGCCGACCCCGACAAGATGCTCTACCACGCCACGTCGCTCATCCGCAAGGGGTGCCGCATTGCCGCCATCAAGGCTGGCAGCAGCGAGAGCGGCAGCAGGGCAGCCAGCAGCCATACCGGTGCCATTGCGTCGAGCGACTCGGCCGTCGAGGCCCTGTTCCGCAAGGCAGGCATCGTGCGCTGCTTCTCGCGTGAGGAGCTGACCACCGTCGGCTGCATCTTCACGCTGCCCCGCTTCACGGGCCGCAACTTCGCCATCGTCACCCATGCCGGCGGCCCTGGCGTCATGCTCACCGATGCCCTGTCGAAGGGCGGCATGCAGGTGCCGCCGCTGTCGGGGTCTGTGGCAGAGGAACTGAAGTCGAAGCTGCTGCCGGGCAGTAGTGTGGCCAACCCCATCGACATCCTGGCCACGGGCACCGCCGAGCACTTAGGCATTGCCATCGACTATTGTGAGCAGATGGACGACATCGATGCCATCATGGTCATCTTCGGCACCCCGGGACTGGTGAAGATCTTCGAGGTCTACGATGTGCTTGACAAGAAGATACGCGAGTGCAGCAAACCCATATTCCCCATCCTGCCCAGCGTGAGCACCGCCGGTCCTGAGGTGCAGGAGTTCCTGAAGCGCGGCCACGTGAACTTCAGCGATGAGGTGACGCTGGCCACGGCACTGACGCAGATAATGAAGACGCCCGAGCCCACACGTTTTGAGGTGGAGCTTTATGGCACCGACATTCCCCGGTTGCACAAGATTATCAGCGACATCAAGGAGGACGGCTACGTGTCGCCCGATGTTGTCCGCGACATCCTCTCCTGTGCCGGCATACCCCTGGTCCCGGAACTCGTTGCCACCTCGAAAGACGAGCTGGCGGTCTTTGCCGAGAAGGTGGGGTTCCCCGTGGTGGCCAAGGTGGTGGGACCCGTGCATAAGAGCGATGTGGGCGGCGTGGCCCTGAACATCCGCTCGCGGGAGGTGCTGGCAGCTGAGTTCGACCGCATGATGCAGATACCGGGCGCCACGGCCGTCATGGTTCAGAAGATGCTCAAGGGCACCGAGCTTTTTATCGGAGCCAAGTACGAGCCGCGCTTCGGCCATGTCGTGCTCTGCGGTCTTGGCGGCATCTTCGTTGAGACGCTGCGCGATGTGTCGTCGGGCATGGCACCGCTCAGCTATGAGGAGGCCTACTCCATGATACGCTCCCTTCGTGCGTATAAAATATTAAAAGGTACGCGAGGGCAGCAGGGTATCAACGAGCGCAAGTATGCTGAGATTATTGTTCGTCTCTCCACACTCCTTCGTTTTGCCACGGAGATAAAAGAAATGGACATCAACCCGCTGCTTGCCGATGCCGACAATGTGACAGCTGTTGATGCCCGTATACTGGTAGAGAAGTAGAGCCGGACTCTAAAAGATACCGGTGCTACAGCGGGTTGTTCTCAGCAAAGACGGCCATGCGCTCGTCGAGCTGCCGGTACTGGTGGTCTTCGATAAAGGAGGTGCAGACGCGCAGGCCTTCCTGGTCGGAGCCACAGGTGATGAGGCAGATGGCCGACACCCCGTAGTACATCAGTTCCCGAGCCAGCTCTCCGCTGGTCATTCCCTTGTAGCCGATGGTGAAATAGAAGCCGTCGGCGACGGGCTTGTCCAGATCCTTGTCGTAGACGATGTGGAAGCCGTGCCTGCAGAAAATCTCCTTCAGCTTGTGGGCGCGGTCGCCATAGACCTTCACCTCCTGGCGGAAGTTGTACTCGCCGTCGCAGGCGGCGCGGAACATGGCGGCCAGGGCATATTGTGCCGAGTGGCTGGTGCCTGAGGAGAGAGCATAGAGCATACGCGTGGAGAAGACCAGTCCGAAGGGCAGTCCCTCGTAGCGTGCTGAGAGGTCGTCGTAGTGGCGGTGGAACAGCTTGTCGCTGATGCACACCACGCCGATGCGTTCGCCGGCATAGCTGAAAGCCTTGGAGCCGCTGATGAGCAGCATGTAGTTGTCGGTGTAGCGGGCCACGGTAGGCTGGTAGGGCGGCTCGAAGGGCTTCGACAGGTCCTGGCGGAAGTCCATGGCGAAGTAGGCCAGGTCCTCCATGATGATGGTGTCGTATTGCGTGGCCAGCCGTCCGATGATCTGCAGCTCCTGTTCCGTCAGACAAACCCACGACGGGTTGTTGGGGTTGGAGTAGACGATGGCACAGATGTTGCCCTTCGACAGATAGCTCTCCAGCTTGGGGCCGAGGGCGTCGCCACGGAAGTTGTAGACGTCGAAGGTCTCGTACTTCACGCCCTGCACCTGCAGTTGCATCTTCTGTACGGGGAATCCCGGGTCGATGAACAGCACGGTGTCCTTCTGGCGGTTGGCCTGCGAGCAGGTCAGGAACGAGGCGAAGGTGCCCTGCATGGAGCCGGTGACGGGCACGCAGCCCTCCGGTGCGATGTCTACGTTGATGAAGGCCTTGACGAAGCGCGATGCCTGCTTCTTGAGCTCTGGATAGCCCTGGATGTCGGGGTAGGAGTGGGCAATGCCGTCCTGCAGTGCCTTGATCTGTGCCTCGACGCCCACCTGTGCGGCGGGCAGTCCGGGGATGCCCATTTCCATCTTGATAAACTCCACGCCGCTCTCCTTCTCGGCCATGGCGGCTACCTGTTTCACCTCGCGGATGGTAGCCTTGGCAAAGTCCTGAATGCCCAGCTTGGCAATCAGTCCGTCGACAATCTCTTTCTTGATGGGTGTGGGTTTCATTTCTGAGCCTCCCTTCCTAATGCCAATGCTTTGATGTTGGCCTCGACGATGGCTTCGCCCTTGCGTCCGAAGACGCGGCGGATGGCCTCTTCCAGCTTCGTGTACTCAATGCCGAGAGCCTTCTGGGCGGCACCCAGCAGGATGACGTTGGCCGAGCGGGGCACGCCGTTGTCCTTGGCCATCTGCTCAATGTCGATGCTGATGACGTTGGGCAGCTTCTGCAGGTCGCCCTTGATGACCTCCATGTCGGGGTAGTTGGGGATGTTCACAAACGGTGTTGCCGAGGTGATGATCCAGCCCTCCTTCTTCAGGAACGGCAGGTAGCGCAGGGCCTCCATCGGCTCCATGGAGATGATGACGTCGGCACCGCCCTTGGCTATCAGGTCGCTGGCGATGGGCTCACTGCTGATGCGCAGGTTCGACTGCACGTCGCCGCCGCGCTGGCTCATGCCGTGTACCTCGGCCTGCTTGATATACAGGTTCTCGTTCATGGCGGCTTCGCCGATGATGGTGGCGATAGAGAGGATACCCTGTCCTCCTACGCCGCAAAGTATGATGTCAGTTTTCATCGTGTTATTTTCGATTTGCGATTTTCGATTTACGATTTGGCTTGCGCTTTCTTCTGCTTCAGATGACGCTGTAAGGTCTGCATACACTCGCGGCGCGGGATGATGACCGAGGTGCCGTGGTAGTTCAGCTCGTCGCGGATGGCCTGCGTAATCTCCGGCATGTTCTTCGGCAGGGGAACGACCACCTTCAGGTGCTCGTCGCTCAGTCCCAGTCCGCGGCAGATGGCCTCAAACTTGTTGGTGCCGGCAGAGTCCTGACCGCCGGTCATGCCCGTTGTCAGGTTGTCGCTGATGATGACGGTGATGTCGGCATTCTCGTTGATGGCGTCCAGCAGTCCCGTCATGCCGCTATGCGTGAAGGTGGAGTCGCCGATGATGGCCACGGCAGGCCACTGTCCGGCATCGGCAGCACCCTTGGCCATGGTGATGGAGGCACCCATGTCAACGCACGAGTGGATGGCACGGAATGGGGGCAGGAAGCCCAGCGTGTAGCAGCCGATGTCGCCAAAGACGCGCGGGTTGTCATACTCCTTCAGTACCTCGTTCAGGGCAGCGTAGACGTCACGGTGACCACAGCCCTGGCAGAGTGCGGGCGGACGGGGTGCCACGTCGGCGCAGGGGTCATAGCATTTACTATTTGACAATTTACAATTTACAATTTTCTCTATGGCTGCTGCGGCAGCGTCGGGAGTCAGCTCGCCTGTGCGGGGCAGCGTGCCGTCGAGCTTGCCGTGGATGTTGGGACTCTCGGCCACACCGCGTACCATATCCTCGATGAAGGGCTGGCCCTCCTCGACGATGAGCACCTGCTGGCACTCGTCCATCAGGCGGCGCACCAGCTGCTTGGGCAAGGGGTACTGTGAGATTTTCAGGATGGGAAGCCCCCTCCCGTCCTCCCCCTGTAGGGGAGAGGTGCTGAGAACTTCCATCACGTAATTGTAGCCGATACCACTGGCCAGGATGCCCAAGGGATATTTCCCCTCCCCTCGGGGAGGTAGGGTGGGGGTTGCATATTTGTTATACTTTGAGTTGGCTGCGTCCTGCTCCAGCTGAGCCTGCTGTGCCGTCACCACGTCGTTGCGCTTGCGGGCATTGGCGGGCAGCAGCACCCAGTTGGCTGCTATGGCGTCGTAGTTCAGCTCGTTCTCCTGTCGTGCTTCACTCTTCACTTCCACCACGGCTCGGCTGTGGGCCATGCGGGTGGTGACACGCATCAGCACCGGCAGCTTCTGCTGCTCGCTGTAGTCGAAGGCCACGGCCATCATGTCGTAGGCCTCCTGCTGGTTTGACGGCTCGAAGGTGGGAATCATGGCAAACTTGCCATAGAAGCGCGAGTCCTGCTCGTCCTGCGAGGAGTGCATCGATGGGTCGTCGGCCACGAGCACGACAACACCGCCGTTGACGCCCGTCATGCCGCTGTTGACAAACGGGTCGGCGCAGACGTTCAGGCCCACATGCTTCATGCACACCAGGGCGCGCTTGCCCATGAACGACATGCCGAGGGCTGCCTCCATGGCAGTCTTCTCGTTGGTAGACCAGCGGCTGTGTACGCCCCGATCCTTGGCCAAGGCGTTACCCTGAATAAACTCTGTAATCTCTGTCGACGGCGTGCCGGGGTAGGCGTACACGCCGGAAAGTCCGGCGTGCAGCGCTCCCAACGCTATGGCCTCGTCGCCCAATAATAATTTTTTTTCCATTTTTATGATAAACTTTTCACTATTCACTTTTCAATTATATAGCGAAGCGCCCGTCAGATTTCCCAGCCGATGGCCGAGGCACCGAGCACGGCTGCCGAGGCACCGTCGAGACCGCTGACCAGGAACTTGGCCTTGCCCTTGAAGATCTGCATCACGTGGTCGTTATAGGCCTTCTCAATGGGTTTCATAATCAGGTCGCCGGCCTTGACCATGCCGCCGAAGAAGATGTAAGCCTCAGGACTGCTGAAGGCGGTGAAGTCAGCACAGGCCTCGCCCAGCATCTTGCCGGTAAACTCATAGATCTCCTTGGCCAGTTCGTCGCCCTTGCCTGCGGCTATCGACACGTCGAGCGAGGTGATGTCCTCGGGCTTCATGTCGCGGAGGATAGAGGGACGGTCGGTCTTCTCCAGCAGTTCGCGGGCTGTGCGTGCCACACCCGTTGCCGAGCAGTAAGCCTCCAGGCAGCCTGTGCGTCCGCAGCCGCAGCTGCGACCTTCGGCACCGCGTACCATCGTCACGTGGCCCAGCTCACCGGCAAAGCCGTCGTGGCCGTACAGCAGTTGTCCGTTCACTACGATGCCCGAGCCTACGCCCGTGCCCAGGGTGATGACGATGAAGTTCTTCATGCCACGGGCCACGCCGTAGACCATCTCACCCACGGCAGCAGCGTTGGCATCGTTGGTTAGTGCCACGGGAATGCCGCCTAAGGCCTTGCTGAACAGGTCGGCCAGGGGTACGATGCCGTCGTGTGCCCATGTCAGGTTGGGGGCAAACTCAATGGTGCCGTTATAGTAGTTGCCGTTGGGCGCACCGATGCCCATGGCCTTGATCTTATCCAGGCCGCCTACCTGCTCGATGATGACCTGCAGGGCCTCCACACTGGCAGCCACATAGTCTTCTACCTTACTGTAGCCGCCGGTCTTGATGGCTGTTGTTGCCTTGATTTCGCCGCGTGCGTCAACAATTCCAAACACGGAGTTCGTGCCTCCCAAATCCAAGCCAATCACGTATGGCTTTATACCTTGCTGTTCGTTCATATTAGTTTAAGTTTTTATTTGGTTTACGTTTTGACGGCAAAGGTACGAAAAAAAATCTTAAACCGACGAGTTATTTGATATTTTTTATCCCGCCGGGCTTAGAATCTCGGAAATTATGCCTAATTTTGCAATCGGAAATGCAACCAAAGACAACAATCAAGTATATGGCATTACAAACAAAGACTGACGAGAAGCCCGTTTACGCACGACTGATAGCTGAACGGCTTAACATATCGGAAAAGAATGTGGACGGCACATTGGCCCTTCTGGACGAGGGCTGTACCATCCCCTTTATAGCCCGCTATCGCAAAGAACGTACAGGGGGACTGGACGAGGTGAAAATCAGCGCTATCAGCGACCAGTACGAACGGCTGAAGGAACTGCAGAAACGCAAGGATACCATCGTGAAGACTATTACAGAGCAAGGCAAGATGACGCCGGAGCTGGAGCAACGCATCATGGAGACCTGGGAGTCGGCGGTGCTGGAGGATATCTACCTGCCCTACCGCCCCAAGCGGCGTACACGTGCCCAGGTGGCCCGCGAGCAGGGGCTGGAACCGCTGGCACAGCTGTTGCTGCTGCAGCGTGAGCGCGACCCCGAGCGTGCTGCCGAGAAGTTTGTCAAGGGTGATGTCGGCGACGTTGCTGCGGCCCTGAAGGGAGCGCAGGACATCATTGCCGAACAGGTCAGCGAGGACGAGCGCAGCCGTCAGCAGGTGCGTGGCGCCTTCCGCCGGCAGGGTGTCATCACCTCAAAAGTAGTGAAAGCCAAGGCTGACACTGACGAAGCCGCCAAGTATAGCGACTACTTCGACTGGCACGAGCCGCTGAAGCGATGCTCCAGCCACCGGCTGTTAGCCATGCGACGCGGCGAGGCCGAGGGAATCCTGCGCGTCTCTATCTCGCCCGACGATGAGGAGTGTGTTGCCCGCTTGCAGCGTCACTATGTCTACGGACAGACACCCTGCGGCCGGCTTGTGGCCGAGGCCGTGGAGGACGGCTATAAGCGACTGCTGAAGCCGTCGATAGAGACGGAGTTCGGCAATCTGAGCAAGGAGCAGGCCGACGATGAGGCCATCCGCGTGTTTGCCGAGAACCTGCGGCAGCTGCTGCTGTCAGCACCCCTCGGACAGAAACGTGTGATGGGCATCGACCCCGGCTTCCGCACAGGCTGTAAGGTGGTATGCCTCGATGCCCAGGGCAATCTGCTGCATCATGAGGCTATCTTCCCCCATCCGCCGGTGAACCACCGCATGCAGGCCACTGTCCACTTGCAGCAGATGGTGGAACAGTACCATGTTGAGGCCATCGCCATCGGCAACGGCACGGCGAGCCGCGAGACCAGGGCTTTTGTGGAGGAGAGCCTGACGGCAGCGTCCGCCCCCGGCATCTTCGTGGTCAGCGAAGACGGTGCATCGGTCTATTCCGCCTCAAAGACGGCCCGCGAGGAGTTTCCCGATGAGGATGTCACCGTCAGGGGAGCAGTTTCTATTGGCCGCCGCCTGATGGACCCGCTGGCGGAACTGGTGAAGATTGACCCGAAGAGCATTGGGGTGGGGCAGTACCAGCACGACGTAGACCAGACGAAACTGAAGCACCAGCTCGACCAGACAGTAGAGAGTTGCGTGAACCAGGTAGGCGTGAATCTGAACACCGCCTCGCAGCACCTGCTGCAGTATGTCAGCGGATTAGGGCCGGCGCTGGCAGGCAATATTGTTGACTACCGCCGTGAGAACGGTGCCTTCACCTCGCGTGCCCAGCTGAAGAAGGTGCCGCGTCTGGGGCCTGCGGCCTACGAGCAGTGTGCGGGCTTCCTGCGCATTCCCGGAGCCAGGAACCCGTTGGACAACAGCGCCGTCCACCCCGAGCGCTACCAGCTGGTAGAGCAGATGGCCAAGGACCAGGGCTGCACCGTTGCCGACCTTATTAATAATAAGGAGAAGCGCCAGGCGGTAGATGTAGGCCGCTACGTCACCGCCGAGGTGGGACTGCCCACGCTGACGGATATTATGAAGGAACTGGAGAAACCCGGCCGTGACCCTCGCGAGCAGCTTGAGGAGTTCCGCTTTGCCGACGGCATTGAGACCGCCGACGACCTGGTGGAGGGCATGGAGCTGCCCGGTATAGTCACCAATATTACGGCCTTTGGCGCCTTTGTGGATATCGGTGTCCACCAGGACGGTCTTGTGCATATCTCACAACTTGCCGACAAGTACGTCAAAGACCCGAATACGGTGGTCAAGCTCCACCAGCACGTCCGTGTGCGCGTATTGGAGGTTGACCACCGTCGTAACCGCATCTCACTGTCGATGCGTGGCTTGTAGTGGGGGGCTATTCCATGGGGAAGAGACCATAGAGTTTGGCGTCAATCATGTCGGTCACTTGCAGGAAGTGCTCAGGATTGTCGCCAAACTTGCATTTGTCGCCGTCGATGATGATGAGCTGGCCCTTATAGCCAGCTATCCACTCCTCGTAGCGGCGTTCCAGTCCTTGCAGATAGTCCAGCCGCATGGTCTGTTCGTACTCGCGTCCGCGCTTCTGTATCTGTGCCACAAGCGTAGGTATGGACGAGCGGATGTAAATCATCAGGTCGGGCAACTTCACCAGCGACATCATCAAGTCGAACAGGTCGGTGTAGTTCTGGAAGTCGCGGTCTGACATCAGCCCCTGTCCGTGCAGGTTGGGGGCAAAGATGCGGGCATCCTCAAAGATGGTGCGGTCCTGGATGATAGTGTCGGTGGATTGTGAAATCTCCACCACCTCCTTGAACCGTTTGTTCAGGAAGTAAATCTGCAAGTTGAACGACCACCGTTTCATGTCGGCATAGAAGTCGGCCAGATAGGGATTGTTGTCTACGGGTTCGAAGCGCGGCGTCCATCCGTACCGGTGGGCCAGCATCTTGGTCAGCGTGGTCTTGCCGCTGCCTATGTTTCCTGCTACTGCTATGTGCATACTGTTTATGGTGTTGATATGTCAGGAAAAAGTCCGAAGAGGGTGGCGTCGATGCGGTCTACAATCTTTGCAAAGTCCTTGGGACTGTGTTCAAAGTCGAGCGGGTCTTTATCAATGACCATGACGCGGCCTTTATATTTATTAAAGATAAAGTCGTCATAGCGACGGTTCAAGTTCTCCAGGTACTCCAGCTGCATGGTCTGCTCATAGTCGCGTCCGCGTTTCTGGATGTTGCCTACCAGATGAGGCACCGAGGCCCGCAGGTAGATCATCAGGTCGGGCAGGCGCACTATCTGCAGCATCTGGCTGAACAGCTCCATGTAGGTATCGTAGTCGCGGTCTGAGAGCTGCCCCATGTCGTGGTTGTTCTGCATGAACACGTGGACGCCCTCGAAGATGGTGCGGTCCTGGATGACGGTATGGTCGGCCTGCTGAATTTTGATGAGGTCGCGGAACCGCTCCTTCAGGAAGTACACTTCCAGATTGAATGCCCACCGCTGGATGTCGCGGTAGTAGTCCTCCAGATACGGATTGTGGTCGACAGCCTCGAAGCGGGCCTCCCACTGATAGTGGCGTGCCAGCATTCTGGTGAGCGTCGACTTGCCGCTGCCTATGTTACCTGCTACCGCTATATACATGACTTACAGATGTGAGAATTTGGCGACGGTGTCAATGAGGGCGGCTGTGTTGCCCATGTCGAAACGCTGGCTGTAGAGTCTGACGCCCATCATGCCCACACGGCTGCGGACGGCCTCAAGGGCTGAGGTCAGTTCAATCTCGCGGGGGCTGTTTTCCTCGTCGGCCTTCTTGATGTCCTCTTCCAGCTGGCTGAATACCTCCGGTGTCAGGATATACTGTCCGAAGACCGAACAGTACTCTTGTCCGCCCATGCTGTTGCGGACGCCCAGGTACTCTTCGGCATAACTAGAGGTTGGCTTCTCGTAGATGGTCGATACGTTCAGTATGCGCTCGTCCTTGTCTTCCCACACGCCGGTCATGATACCGAAATGGCTGACGTCAGGCAGGGGCACGGGATACAGGCCGACGATGAGGCAGTTATAGCGCTCATACTCCTCAATGAGCTGTAGGGCGCAGGGCTTGTTGGTCAGCGAGCGGTAGAGCGTGTCGCCGAGCATGAGCAGCACTGGCTCGTTACGGGCAAATTCGGCAGCCTGATAGACGGCATGGCCGAAGCCGCGTTTCTCACGCTGATAGACATAGCGCAGGCGCTTGCCGATGTCGAGGATGCGGTTCTCATACTCCTGATATTGTTTAGGCAGCTTGCGCAGATGCTCCTCGCTGAGGGGTCGTTCAAAGAAGTCGGCATAGAGCTGGCGCTCCTCTTCGCTGCCCAGTACAAGGCAGACCTCCTCGACACCGCTGCGCATCAGCTCTTCCAGCAGGATGAGTATGACGGGGCGCACCATACCGTCGGGACAGGGTATGGGGAAGAAATCCTTTTTCAGCGCCCGGGTGGCGGGATAGAGTCGTGTGCCGAAGCCGGCAACAGGGATGATGGCACGGCGCACGGTATGGACGGGCTTGATGGTGAGCGGATAAGCCTTCATGCCCTGACCGTTCAGATAGTTGATGAGCTGCTGCTGGCAGTCGACATTGCGGGCCAGGAACTGCACGGAGCCGTCGCCATGTGATCCGACGCCCTTGCCGCCATAGACCAGCGGCAGGATGGCGGGGTCTGACAGGACAGCCTTCAGACGGGGAGCCTCCAGCTGATCCGGGCACATTGGGGTCACATGGCTGTTAAACAGGTCTTCGGCCTCGTTCATCAGCTGCCCCAGTTTCTCTACGTCGCCTTCAGCCATATACTTGATGGCACGGTTGACGATGGCCTGGTTCAGCTCGCCCAGTGCCTGATGCTCACGCTCCTCCTGCTCGTTCGACGCAAAGGGGTAGCCACGGTTCAGGTCGCGCAGAATCTTCACCGTGTCTTTCTCGCCGCAGAGGTCGGCAAACACCCAGAAGAGGGGCTTCTTCACGTTGAGTGACTGCACCTCTACCTCATCGCCGTCAAAGGTCATCAGGTTGGGTTTCACGCCGAAGGCACAGGCCTGGTCCAGGCGGCCGCAACGGCTGCTGGTGCGCAGTTCGCCTACATAGGCAATGTTCATCTCGCCCAGCGTGTTGAGGTTCAGATTATATAACAGATTGAACGCGCGCGCAACGAGGACACAGATAGCAGCACTCGACGACAGGCCCGACTTCATGGGCAAGGTCATTGATGTTATCTTGATGCGCACGCCTCCGACCTTGTACCATTCCAGCATATACGATGCCACGCCGGCGCAGTAGCAGAAGAAACCGCCGCTCTTGGCTATGCGCTTCAGTTCCGCCTCGTCCATGCGGCAGGCAAAATCCTGCCACTGGCCTTCAATCTCAGGTGCCATACTCTGCACCTCAAAGAGGGATGATTTCTCTACTTCGGCATAGATGCCCTGTTCTATACCGGTGACGATGGCCGCACCCGGTGCAATGTCAGCATTCATGGTACGGTAGTGTCCGGCCCAGTCTGTATGTTCTCCAAACAGGCAAAGTCGCCCTGGAACAAATAGTTTTATCATAGTTGTTTTTAGTTTGTTTAGTCTTAATTGACCACAAAGATACAATAAATTATCAGTTTTTCTGCTTTTTATTTGGTAAATTTAATTATTTTGGCTACTTTTGCACCGACAACAACCAATAATAACTCAAAACTTTAAACTTTATTGCCTATCGGAACATAAATACTTCATAACAAAACCAAAGCAACTATGAAGGAATTTGAAGGGATGACCAACGAGTCGTTGGCATTACTTTATGTGGGAGGAAACAATAAAGCGTTTGACGAGTTGTTATCAAGAACTCAGTCAAGTTTGTTTGCATACATCATGTTTGTGGTGCGCAATGAAGACGTGGCTAACGACATCTTCCAGGAGACCTTTGTGAAGGTTATCACCAAGCTGCAGGAGGGCCGCTATACCGACTCCGGCAAGTTCACCTTCTGGCTGACACGCATTGCCCACAACGCCATCATGGACTGGTACAGGGCACAGAAGAGCGAGCGCATCATTGACCTGGCCGACGACAACGACCTGAGCAATCTCAGAGGCGACCGATTCCTGGACACCTTCCGTGAGAATGAGCTTGTGAACGAGCAGGTGATGAGCGATGTGCGCCGCATGATGGAGTCTCTGCCTGCCGCCCAGCGCGAGGTGGTCTATATGCGCTACTATCAGCAACTGTCGTTCAAGGAGATAGCGCAGCTGACGGGTGTCAGCATCAACACCGCCCTGGGCCGCATGCGCTATGCCCTGCTGAACCTGCGCAAGATGACGCGGGAGCACCACATTGAACTGGCCATGGAATATTAACTGGAGAAACCCCAAAGGTTGTGGTTACAGCATCCGCAGGTCGTGGATGGTCTGCTCGGGTGTGGGGCTCTTGAAGACATAGCTTCCGCTGACCAGCACGTCGACGCCGGCTTCTACCAGCGGTGGGGCTGTCTCGCCCTGGACACCGCCGTCCACCTCTATGAGTGCCTTGCTGCCGCTCTCGTTAATCAGCTGTCGCAGCTGGCGCACTTTCTTCAGCGTGTTCTCAATAAACTTCTGACCGCCGAAGCCTGGGTTCACACTCATCAGCAGCACCATGTCGACATCGTGGATGATATCTTCTAACAGGCTGACGGGTGTGGCCGGATTCAGCGTCACACCGGCTTTCATGCCTGCATCGTGTATCTCCTGCACGGTACGGTGAAGATGGTCGCAGGCTTCCAGGTGAACGTTCATCATCATGGCTCCCAGCTTGGCCGTCTGCCTGAAATAACGCTCAGGCTTCACTATCATATAGTGGACGTCGAGCGGTTTCTGGCACAGCGATGCCACCGCCTCCAGCACGGGAAAACCGAATGAGATGTTGGGTACGAAGACACCGTCCATGACATCCAGATGAAGCCAGTCGGCCTCACTGCGGTTAATCATTTCTATGTCGCGGTCAAGATGCAGGAAGTCGGCTGCGAGCAATGAAGGAGATACTAAAGCCATTTTTTCCTTTTTTTTAATTCAAGCTATACGGCTGCCCATGGTTCACTCTGTAGGTACGGGCAAAGTCTTTAATGAACTTCAGGGTTTGCTCACTGGGATTCAGACCTTCACTCATGGCTGCCACAGCCTCATAAATTTGTTGGGTAGATATTTGCATAGGCTACTTACGTTTATGATGTTTATTTATGAAACGCAACAGCCTCGCAATTATTATGTTACTTGACGAAATAATTTACTATATCTTTCATGCCGTTCAGAAACGACACGGCGTCCATGCGCTTCTTGCCCGCCAACTGCAGCTCGTCTATCTGTAGCCTGCCGTCGGGGGTGGTCACATACAGGTGTTTGCGGTCGGCCGTCAGCTGCCCTGCCTGTCCGTTGCCGGCCAGTGTGGTCTTGGTAGTGCGGAATATTTTCAGCACCGTTTCCTTGCCGTCGGGCCCTACGAGGGTCGTCCACGCTCCTGGCAGGGGGCACAGTCCGCGAACGAAGTCGTAGATACGCTTCTGTGGCTGCTGCCAGTTGATTTCGCAGGTCTCCTTGAATATCTTCGGTGCCGGTTTCAGACTGGTGTCCTCCTGTTGCGGCATGCTCTCCGGGTGTCCGTCGGCAGCAACGATACGCTCCAGCGTCTGCAGGCAGATGGTGGCTCCCAGGTGCATCAGACCGTCGTAGACATACTCCACGTCGGCCTCGTCGGGAATGTCAAAGGGCAGCTGCATGATGATGCGCCCTGTGTCTATGTCATGGTCCAGGAAGAAGGTCGTGACACCCGTCACCGTCTCGCCGTTGATGACGGCCCAGTTGATGGGGGCGGCACCGCGGTACTGCGGCAGCAGGGCGGCATGCACGTTGAACGTGCCGTATTCGGGCATGGCCCACACCACCTCAGGCAGCATGCGGAAGGCTACCACCACTTGCAGGTTGGCTCCGTATGAGCGCAGCTCCTCAACAAACGCTGCGTCTTTCATCTTCTCAGGCTGCAACACGGGCAGGCCCTGCTGCAGGGCGTACTGCTTCACGGCCGAAGGCTGTAGGACCGACGCGTGACGGCCAACAGGTTTGTCGGGCTGTGTCACCACCGCCACCACGTTATATCCGTTCTCTACCAACGCCCTCAGGGTTTCCACCGCAAACTCCGGTGTACCCATAAACACAATTCTCAGGTCTTCTTTCTTCATTTTTCACTCTTCATTCTTCATTCTTCATTATTCATTAGCGAAGCGCTAATCCTCGCTCATGTCATGCACCATCTTACGGTATAGGGTGTAGAGTCGCTGCCGCGAGATATAGCCCTTCAGGTGGCCGCTGGTGTTGACTACGGGCAGCCACTCGGCACCTGTCTTCTCAAAGGTCTTCATCACCGTCGGCATGAGCGCGGTCTCCTGCAAGGTGGCTCTGGGCTCTTCCATCAGCTGACTTGCCTGGAAGTGGTGATACAGCTCTATGCGGAACATCACCTTGCGGATGTGCATGATGTCAATCTCGCCCAGCAGCGTGCCGGCACTGTCGAGCACAGGCAGTACCCGGCTGTGCGAACGGCTCACCTTGTTCACAATCTGCCCCAGCTCCATGTCAGGGTCAACAGCCATATAGTCGCGGTCAATCACCGACTCCAGGTTCATCAGCGTCAGCACGGCGTGGTCGGTATGATGCGTCAGCAGGCGCCCCTCCTTGGCCAGACGGGCACCGTAGATGCTGTGGGGCTCGAAGATGATGATGGTCAGGTACGACATCACCGACACGATCATCAGCGGCAGCAGCAGACTGTAGCCGCCCGTCAGCTCGGCAATGAGGAAGATGCCCGTCAGCGGGGCGTGCATGACGCCCGACATGACGCCGGCCATGCCCATCAGGGCGAAGTTCTTCTCTGGCACATAGACCCCCACCTGCTCGATGTTCCACAGACGGGCAAAGAGGAAGCCCGTGAAGCAGCCCACGAAGAGCGACGGGGCGAACGTTCCGCCGCAGCCGCCACCACCGTTGGTGGCTGAGGTTGCGAACACCTTGAACAGCAGCACCAGGGCTATGTATGGTATGAGCAGTGCCGTCTGTCCGGCAAACAGCGAGTTGTCGAGCAGCTGGTTCCAGTCGGCCTCCGTCTGTCCGTTCAGCAGCAGGTTGATGCTGCTGTAGCCCTCGCCGAAGAGCGACGGGAAGAGGAAGATGAGCAGGCTCAGCATCGACCCGCCAATGGCCAGCCTCACGTATGGCCTTTCCTTGAACCGTGCAAAGATGCCCTCGGCAAAGCTCATGGTACGTATGAAGTAGAGCGACACCAGACCGCACGACACGCCCAGCAGCAGGCAGGCGGGCACCCGCTGCACCGTCCACTCGTTGTCCAGATGAAACGTGAACAGCGCCGCGTCGCCGCTGAAGATATAGGTGAAGCATGTGGCTGTCATGCAGCTGACCAGGATAGGCAGCAGCGACGACATGGTCATGTCTATCAGCAGCACCTCCAGCGTGAACACCAGGCCTGCAACGGGTGCCTTGAAGATGCCGGCTATGGCACCGGCGGCACCGCAGCCTACCAGCGTCATCAGCGTCTTACGGTCCAGGTGGAAAAGCTGTCCTAAGTTTGAGCCGATGGCCGAGCCTGTGAGCACTATCGGCGCCTCGGCACCCACGGAGCCGCCGAAGCCGATGGTGATGGCCGAGGCAATGACCGACGACCAGGTGTTATGCGATTTCAGGCGCGACTTGTTGGATGAGATGGCATAGAGGATGCGCGTGATGCCGTGTGAGATGTCATCGCGGACGATGTAGCGTACGAAGAGCGAGGTAAGGTAGATGCCTATGACGGGATAGACCAGATACAGCCAGTTGGCCGATGTCCTCTCAAACTGCGAGGTCAGCAGCGACACTATCAGGTTGATGATGCTGTGCAGCGAATAGGCTGCCACCGCCGACAACAGTCCTACCAGAAAGGCCAGAATGAGCAGGAACATCTTATCGCTGACGTGCGTCACACGCCAGTTATGCACCCTTGCTAACCATGATTGTTGTCCTGTTTCTTCTAATACCATAATGCTTTCAGTTGCAAAATTACGAAAAACCTGCGAAACTGCCAAAGAATTGCGCGGGAAAATGTTATCCGGCCGTCTTCGCTATAGACAGGGCGACGGCATAGGCAGTAGTCCAGGCGGCCTGGAAATTGAAGCCGCCAGTAACGCCGTCGATGTCGAGCACCTCGCCTGCGAAATAAAGGCAGGACACATGGCGACTCTCAAGGGTAGAGGGATTGATGCTGCCAAGCGAGATGCCGCCACAGGTAACGAACTCGTCACGGAAAGGGGCACGCCCGCTGGTCTGGTAGCTGTCACTCATCAGTGCATTGGTCAGCCGGTTCAGCTCTTTTTGGCTGAGCGACTGCCAACTGCAGCGTACTCGTTGTGGTCCCAGCGTCTTCTGCAACAGATGGTCCCACAAACGGGCTGGCAGTCCAAAGGGACTGATGGTGGACAGCAGCTTCTGAGGGTTTCGCGCTGCCAGGGTAAGCAGTGCCTCACGAACGTCCCCCTCCTTCTCTCCCGTCCAGTTGATGGCGAGCGGCACCTGATAGGCGTGCTCGCTGAGATGACGGGCAGCGTACGACGAGAGCCGCAGTACGGCCGGACCGCTGATGCCCCAGTGGGTAACGAGCAATGGCCCGTCGGCACGCAGCTTCGTACCGGGAAGCATGACCTGCGTCGGCTCCACGACGGTGCCCATGAGCGATGTCAGTGACTTGTCGTCAATGCTCAGCGTGAACAGCGACGGCACTGGCGACTCTATGGCATGACCGGCATCGGCCAGCCACCGAAGTCCCTCCATACGGGGAGAGCCGCCGGTGCAGATGCAGACATAGTCATAGTCGGCCAGCAGACGGCTGAGCGAGTCAATACGCACACCTGTACTTATTTTGATATGGTGGCGGCGGGCTTCGGCGAGGAAACAGTTGATAATGGTGTGGGCATCTTGAGAGGCAGGAAACACACAACCATCCGACTGTGTGGTGAGCTTGACGCCATGCTCCTCAAACCACTGGTAGGCGCTACGGTGGTCGAACTGCTTGAAAAGACGCTTCAGTAACCGGTGACCGCGGGGATAGACCTGTGACAGGTCTGTGACCGTCTCAAAGGTGTTGGTACAGTTACAACGCCCGCCACCGGACACCGCGACCTTCTGCAGCACCCCCTGAGAGCGCTCCAGGATGGTGACATCCATCCCGGGCAACATCTCTTTCAGGTTGATGGCCAGGAAGAATCCCGCTGCGCCACCGCCAACGACAGCCGTGCGCATGGGCTATTTGCGGATGATGGTGACCTCGCCCCCCTGCCCAAGCTTGATGATGCTCGAAGGCTTGTGGGGCAGGTGCTCCTGGCGGCGCGTCCAGCAGACGTAGTCCACCTGCTCAATAATCTTGGGGTCGATGTCGCGGTAGTTCTGGGCGGCAGGCTCGCCGCTGATGTTGGCCGAGGTGGAGACGATGGCCTTCTGAAACCTGTAGCACAGCTCCTTGGAGAAAGCCTCCTGCGTGATGCGTATGCCGATGGAGCCGTCGTCAGCAATGAGGTTGGGGGCCAGATTGACCGCCCCGTCAAGGATAAGGGTCGTGGGCCTGTCGCAGCAGTCGATGAGCTGCCAGGCCACGTCGGGCACCTGCCGGACGTAGCGCTGCAGACGGGCGTCGCTGTCGACGAGGCAGATGAGTGCCTTCGAGTCGTCGCGCTGCTTAATCTGGTAGACGCGGCTGACCGCCTCGGCATTGGTAGCGTCGCAGCCAATGCCCCAGACGGTGTCAGTGGGGTAGAGGATGATGCCGCCTCGGCGCATCACCTCTACCGCATTCCTGATGTCTTCTTCGCGTGTCATTCCTTAGAGAGCAAACTTATAACCGACGGTCAGCTGAAGAATCTGGTTCTTGTTCTTGTCGGCATCCTTCCACCAGCTATTGTTGTCGCTCTTGAACACATTGGTAAGACCATCGGTGAAGCGAGCTTCAAGGGAGAGGCCGATGGGAAACTCGTAAGCGACGCTGAAGGGCATGGAGAAGTCGAACGTGTTGAGGTCGTCTTTGACGTCGATTTCGTTGCTGTCGCCAAACTTACCTTTGGTCATGAAGCCTGGCTGCAAGCCCACATTCAGAGAGAGGCCCTTAACCACGTAGAACTTCACCAAGATGGGCACGTTGATGTACTCTGTCTTCAGCTTGTAATCAGAATGCTCAAACCCTGAGCCCTGCTGCTCATACATCAGTCCGGCAGAAAGGCCCAGCCACTCGTTGATCTGGTACTGGCCCTCGATACCGGCGGCAATGCCAGCCTTGAACTTCGTATGGTCGCCAGACACCTGGGATACGTTCAAGCCTACCTTCGGCATCAGTCCGAATCCACCTACGGGAATGAGAGACTTCTGTGCATTGGCACACACGGCAGCCACCATCATGGCGGCAATCATCACTAACTTTTTCATAATCTAACTGTTTAAATTGTTAATAATATAATATGCTTGTTTTACCAGTCATCGTCCTCGTTACCTACGATACCGTTCTTGACGGCTTCCTCCACCTTGTCGATGATGGCGTTCGAGTAGGCATGGGTCATCACCAGCGCCTTTGAGCAGGTGCGCTTCTGGCTGTCCTTCGGAACAAAGGGATAGTGCTTGGCAATCTCCCACTGCTCGTCATAGAGGCGGCGGTCGGTCTTGTCTTGCTTCATACGCTTGCCGTCGCTGTAGACGTTCTGGTGACTCTGACGGTTGTCGCTATTGTCAAGCAGACCACCCAGCCATCCGGCATCCTCTGCCTTCAATATGTCGTAGTTCTGTACGGTATAGGTCACACGGATACGGCCATCCTTGATGTCAAGCCTGATGACAGGGGTAATACTGACGACATAGCGGTTCAGGGTTCCCGTGTGGTCGGCAATACCGTCGATGGTCGACGAGATGATGATGACGCCCTCCTCCTTGTCGTTCAGGGTAATAGCCTGCTTGTCCTTGAAGGTAGCGGTCACCCAGTAGTTCAGTGCTACATAGAGCTGCTGCTTGGACTTGCCCGGTACCTGTATCACCTGCTGATAGGTCAGCGACTGGTTCTTGTCCAGCTGCAGCCCACTGGCAAGGTTGGCGGCGGCATCAAGCCATTTGTCACCATACCTACTCTTAGCATACTTCTCCAGGTCGGCAGCCTTCATAATCTGTGCCCGGACGCTCATTGTGCCGCAGAAGGTCAGGATGGCGGCCAGCACCCATAATCGTGTTGTTTTCATTATCTCTATAGTTTTATTAAAATTCTGAGGTGAAATGGAACTGGATGTGCTCGAAGTCCTGCTGAGCCATCGACAGCACATAGCCGGAGTCAGCCAAGAACACGTCGCGACCCTCCTTGTCCTTGGCCATATACTGGTACTTGCGTTTCTTGAAAGCCTCCAACTCCTGTTCGTTGTCGGAGGAAATCCAGCAGGCCTTGTACAGGTGTACAGGCTCCCAGCGGCATTTGGCGTTATACTCGTTCTCCAGACGGTACTGGATGACCTCGAACTGCAGCTGTCCGACGGTGCCGATAATCTTGCGCCCGTTGAACTGGTTGACGAAGAGCTGGGCCACACCCTCGTCCATCAGCTGGTCGATGCCCTTCTGTAGCTGCTTCGACTTCATGGGGTCGTCGTTCTCAATATACTTGAACAGTTCCGGTGAGAACGAGGGCAGTCCACGGAAGTGCAGCTGCTCGCCCTCGGTGATGGTGTCGCCAATCTTGAAGATGCCGCCGGTGTCGGGCAGACC
>CAMYZO010000060.1 GCA_947303855.1 uncultured Prevotellaceae bacterium | reverse complement strand
AGGTAGCAAATTTTAAAATGTCAAAAAAGTGGAGAAGATTCCCGAAGTCAGGAGACTTCTCCTACGGACTGCGTTTTGCCCGCGATGTGGCCAGGCAGAACGGCGTGGCCTGTCCCCACATGGACGAGGTGATGGACTGGGGGCTCTCTCGTCTACAAGGCGTGTAATAGGCAGAAACATTTTTTTGTTGCAATTTCATCTGTCATCTGTCATGTTCTTGAATATGTCATTGATGCACAGTCGTTTACGAAGAAATTTTCCGTTTTATACCGTCATATACTGTCATGACAGTATATGACGGTATATGACAGTATGTTTTGACATAAAACGCCTATTAGTCAGTTGGTTATCTCAAAAACATGACAGATGACAGTATGATAACGAAAAAAAATGAGAAGCCTGCAAAATATCGCGAGAGGCTTGGAAATTTCCATGAGAGGCTTGGAGATTTCCATGAGAGGCTTGGAGATTTCCATGAGAGGCTTGGTGCAATCCATTATAAAAGAATCGGAGGGACAGGTACTTGATTCCTCCACAGAATCAGGTGCCTGTCTCCTTGATTTCTGCCCCCAAACCTACTTCCCCAGCCTCATGCCGAAGAAGGTACGGGCACGCCATTTGTTCTGATTGACCACCACCTTATCGTCGTCGAAGACTGAGTTGTTCATCACGAGGGTGGCACCGGCGAAGTAGCGGGGCGAAAACTGATAGACCACGGCGGCACGCTCGTTGAAAATCATATTGAAGCGCATGTGCTCAGCCTTCTTTTGCTCGCCGCGCACGGTCATGTTGTTGCGGTTATAGACCACGAATGTAGGCAGCATGGATAAGTGCAGCAGCCACCTGCGGCCCAGCACCCAGTTGTAGCCGTAGCCGCCACCGATGCCGACGTGGCCTACGTAGATGCGCGTTTCGGGCGCGTTGGGATTCCTTGCAAGCAGGTCGTCGGTGGTTTTGATGCTGCCTCCCTGATAACTGATGCCTGCCAGCCACGAACCTGCCGAGCGCCGCTGGATGTAACTCTGCGTGAAGGCTGCGGGGAAGGAGAAACGGCGGTG
Organism: uncultured Prevotellaceae bacterium; assembly: GCA_947303855.1. Taxonomy (GTDB): domain Bacteria; phylum Bacteroidota; class Bacteroidia; order Bacteroidales; family Bacteroidaceae; genus Prevotella. The sequence goes on along the minus strand of CAMYZO010000060.1, from coordinate 21,014 downwards.
GTTGAAGGTGTAGTAGACCGCCGCGTTGAGCACCTTCATCGTAGCGTCACCCTGCTCCAACTGCTTCGGCACATCGTCGAACAGCAAGTCGCCCGTTAGCGACTCCGACCGCTGGTAACTGAGGTCGAGGCTCAGGCGGCTGCTGTAGTAGTTGAGGTTGAACTCATAGTCCTTATAGACGCCTCCCCACTTTGCGGGGTTGATGGCCACACCCACACCGATGCCCCGGTAACTGGCCGCCAGCGAAAAGGTGGTCTTGTGACTGGTGCTAAGGTCTGCCTTCGCATGGACGCCGTTCACCGTACCTTTCGCGTGGAATGTGTTGCCCGTCTGGTTCATCCGCACCTTCAGCGTTAATCGCCCTTCGGGGCGCACCACGTAGCTTGTGTCGTAGGGCGTCTTGTAGTATCGCAGCATCAGCATGCTGTCCACCCTTGCTCTGCGTTCTGCACGGCTCAGCGTCTGAGCCGTCATGGAGGCTGTAAAGACAAGCAATGCCGCTGCCGTCAAAGTCATTCGTTTCTTTTTCATCGGTGCAAAGGTACGATTTTTTTTCAGAACGAACAACCTTCCTGCATTCTTTCTCTTCAACCGGACACGGGGGCTGCGGAATTAGAGGGGACAGGCACTTGATTCCTCCACAGAATCAGGTGCCTGTCCCCTTGATTTGTAAAAAGCCCCCGGTGAATGGTTACACCAAGGGATGGCTTGTTGAAAGCAGTGTCGTAAAAAATAAAACTCTATACAACAGCCAATAATTCACGGCCTATTTTGTGGATTCCGTCCACGATACGCTGCCGCTGCTGTGGACGTGGCTGCTTCAAACCGTTGGCATAGTGTGACAGCAGGTGCTGGTTAATGCCTGAGGCACGGCTAAGGGCAGCCAGTGAAACAAAGGGTTCATAAGCCTGAAGAACGGTGGCCACATCTATCAGGTTATATTCAAACTCATAGTCTCCGTCAATCAGCCACTGAGGAACATCATCCCCATCTGACAGCATCCCCTCCACGTGGAAGCGCAATGTCTCAGGAACCTCTCGCAGAAGTTCCTCGTATGTTTTAGCGGTCAGCACCACTGCACCAGGAACGTTGTCACCCAGTGAAGCTCCGAAATTCTTGTCGCACCATGCGACGTCTACCTTAATCTTCTCCATATCTCAGTCGTAAATAACATGTGTTCTATAGTGTGAAAGCAAGGGTGGTCATTTGTCTGTGGTCGCCCTTTGTTGTGTAGAGATACCAACCGTCATCTTCCAATAGCTCGATGACTTCTCTAACTTTGTACCTTTTTATTGCTGTACTCTTTATTGTTTGACAATACAAAGGTAGTAAAAATAATACTATTTTCCAAATCTTTCAAAACAAAAAGTATTATCTTTAATACTATTTAAGAAACAAAACGGCCGGGAATACTACTTCCCAGCCTTGATATACTTATTAGAGAATCGGATGAACAGGTACTCAGGTGCCCCTTGTTTTTAGACAGAGGGTCTGTCTGTGTCGGATGGCAACGGCGCGGACGATGGCACTGTCGAGCCGTGCCCGTCCGGCAGCATTCAGGTGCATGCCGTCGTGACGGTACAGCCGCTTTTGACCGTCGGCGAAGTCGGCGTTCCATGACTTGCAGCTAACGATGATGAGGCTGTCGGTCCAGTTACGCTCGCTGACAAGCTGCCGGAAGGTGTCGCGGAACAGCTGGCGGCAGTCGAACGGCGTCTGGTTGACCAGCATCGACAGTTGCCGCAGCACTTTCCGTGAGGGGGCCTGAATGTCGTAGGCTCTGTGTACGTCGTAGTTGGGAATCTCGATGACGACGGGGCAGACGTGGTTGTGCAGGAGGAACCGGACGATGCCGGCCATGCTCTGACGGTAGTAGCCGGTGCTCATTTTACGGTAGCTGTCGTTGATGCCGGCCGAGACGATGCAGTATTGGTAGCTCCGGGCAGTCATCAGCTGTCTCAGGGGCTTGTTGATGAACAGGGCACGGTAGATGTCCTTGCTGGTGTGGCCGCAGATGCCGTAGGAGTAAAGCCCGACGGGCCGCTGTAGGGCTTCCTCTAACATCAGGGCCAGCCGTCGGTCGTCAGGCTTGTGCTCAAAGGCCCAGCTGTCGCCGATGAAGGCCACGTGTAGCGTGTCGTCGGCAGACTGTGGCAGCTGGTAGGACTGTATTGGCCTGGGCGGGCTGTTCAGCGGCACGAACCAGTACAGCACGATGCCGGCTGCCATGACCGTGAGCAGGAGGGTCAGGAGGATGGCTTTTTTCATCGGTTGCCAGATAAGAGCTTCTTGACAGCAGGCAGCCACCGCTCAAGGGCCGTGCAGAAGGCCAGGCTCAGCAGCGTGACAATAACAGCCGAGAGAAGGTAGAGCAGGATGTGGGCCGCATCTGAGACGTGGCCGAAGTGGCTGATAATCAGTTTGCGCAGGGGGACGACGAGGGGATAGTGGACGCAGAACACGATGAAGGCTTTGTCGGGCAGCGACTTACAGGTGAGACCATGACGGTGGCAGGCATCGGCCAGCAGCAGAAGGGCAGGGATGTTGAACAGGAGCGACAGACGGTGCAGCTGCAGGTTGACGGGTGTGGGCAGGATGGTGTGTGACACGATGTCGCCTATGGCGAACGCGGCGCAAAGTGCGAGCAGAAGCGGCTTCTGCCTGCAGGCCGTTTCAAGCGGGTTGATGCCGTGGATGGAGAAATAGGCACCGAGGCCGAAGAACAAGAGTGTCTGCTGGACGAAGGCGTTATGGTAGGTAAGAAGCCACCATATGCCGACAGCCGCCAGGAACGGTATGCCGGCCCGCTTGATGACAGGGTAGAGCAGGGGCGACAGGAGGGCCATGATGAGCAGGTTGCGGATGTACCAGAGGGGGCAGAGCAGGGGCACGAAGTTGCCGAGGTCGAAGTGGCCGCGGTCCCAAAACAGCCGCAGGTAGTCTGTAAACCCGTAGTCGGCCATGTTGCGCCCGTAGATGTCTTGCGGATGTCCCAGGGCATAGGCTGCCAGATAGAGTGCCAGCAGCAGCATGTTCCATAGCAGGTAGGGCAGCAGCAGCGTGTGGAGGCGCGTCTTCAGCTTTTCGGCATAGCTCTTGCGGCTAAGGAAGAACAGATAGCCTGAGATGAAGAAAAAGGCCGGGACGCCCGTCTCGCCCAGCCAGAGCGACAAGGGGTAGATGAGGCTGAAGTAAAGGTTGTGCTGGCCTGGCAGCGCGGCTACGGAGTAGCAGTGGAGCAGGATGATAAACACAATAAGGGGGAACCGGAGCCAGCTGATGGCGCCGGACAGGCGGGTGGCATAGCTGTTGTTTGGCATAGGGCGGTGCAGGCAGGGCTAATGGGTTTGACGTTGGCGGTTTACATAGAGTATCATTGCCGGCAGTAGGCAGATGACGGTGGACAGGGCTATGTAGAGCAGACGCTGTACGGCATGGCTCTCTACAGGGGCGAGCAGACGGCCGATGAGCATGCTGACGGTGGCGTAGTAGAATATCTGGAACAGGTACACCTGATATGAGTAGATGCCTGCCTGCTCGATGATGGCGGCCAGCGGCCTGAAGCGGCTCACCTTGGCGTAGCCCCATTGTAGCAGGCCGAGGAAAAGACTGGCTATGTAAAAGTAGCATATCCAGTGGCAGAGCGGCCAGTTGCCAAGGTTGGTGCAGAATAGCGGCTGCATGTCCACACCGGCATAGCTGAAGAGGAAGATGAAGAGCATGCCGACGATGCCGAGGGTGATGGTCAGCCAGTTGAGACGGATGCCCCTGGTGGCCAGCAGGTAGCCCAGAAAGATGAGGAAGATGTAGCGGAAGAAGGTGATGCGGTAGATGCTGTCGGGACATTGGGTGAGGCTGCAGACGGTCTCGGTGATTTGTGACAGTAGGAGAAACACGACACAGAGCCACCCCACCGACAACCGCCTGAACAGGGGGGCCAGCAGCGGCAGCAGCAGGGCGAATTCCAGATAGACGAAGATGTAATAGGACCCGGGGCCGCGCTTGTCCCAATAAAGGCTGAGCGAGAAAGCCCCCTGCGTAGCATCATAATACAGAAAATATTGGAAGAGGAACATGGCGGCCAGCATGGCCAGGAAGGGCCACACGATGCGTTTACACAGTTTTACGGGGCTGGGCATGCGTGTCTGAGTACCTTTCTTGAAATAGTGGAATACCTGGATGAGCAGGAAGAGGGGTACGGCCGTGTCGCCCCAGTAAGGGAAGAGTATGGCGAGCAGCTCCTCACGATACATGCAGTGGGTCCAGACGACGAAGATGATGCACAGTCCCTTGATGAAGTCTATCTGCGGGTCGTGGGCTGTTTTATGGAATTGGATGGGTTTCATACGAAAGTTTTTGCAAAGATACAGCTATTTTCGTAATTTCTTTTGTAATTTTGCAGAAAAATGACAAAGAAGAGACATCTTGCTGTTGGGGTGGCTGTCGCCATGATGCTTTGTGGCGGCACTGTGCTGGCATGGTACCGGTATCAATGGAGGGCCATCTGGGAACAGACGGCCTTTCGGCGTCCGTATGCTGTGGCAGCCCACGATGACGACACGCTGCGGGTGCTGATGATTGGCGACAGCTGGGCACAGATGCATCAGGAGAATGGATGCGACACCATGCTGAGCCGGATGATTCACGAGCAGACGGGGGGGCCTGTGAAGGTGGCATCGAAAGGGCGGGGCGGAGCCGTGAGCAAGGCGGTGTACCATCTGATGTACGGCGAAACGGCTGCCGCTGACAGTGCCTGCTGCATGGAACAGATGCTGAAGGGGGGTGCTGACTATTGTATTGTGATAGCGGGTATTAATGATGCCGTGGCTAATCTGGGACCGGCATTCTACGTCAGGCACTATGACCTGATACTGCGTACCTTGCAGGCGTGGAATATGCGGCCGGTGGTGATTGAGGTCCCCGATGTGGGCATATATGACATGTACAGCCGGAAAGACTGGAAAGACTTGGCTCTGGACAGGCTGAGGGCCTGGATGACGGGGGCGGCAATGTATGACGTGGGGCTATACCGGCTGGCTCTGCGCGACAGGCTCTTGCCGGCCGGCGACAGCATCGTCTACGTGCCGCATGAGCAGTGGAACGGGGAGCGCGGCAGGGACAGGAGCCGTCTCTACTTGAGCGACCAGATACACCTGAACCATGATGGCTATCATGCGTTAGACTCGTGCATTGCTGTCTGCATAGCCCGGGACTATCTGTCAGATACCGATTCGCTGAAAAAGTCGATGGGCGGCCAGTCCCAGCAGGGTGCTGCCGATAATGAGTGAAATGGTGAGCGTGTCGTGCCAGATTTCCGGCACTGACAGCCGGCCGTTGATGATGGCAAAGAAGAAGGTCTGCTGAATGAGATAGATTTCCAGACTGGCAGCCCCCATGCGGCCTATGAGCGGACGGGTGAACGGGGCGAGCTTGGAAATAGTGCAGAAACAGAGGATGAAGGCTGGCATGAGGAAGAATACTGACAGATACTTATACCGATAGACAACATGGTGCTGCGGGAAAAACCAGATGAAAAACGGGATGGCCAGCAGCATGATAATATAAAAGGTGGTTGTGCCGGTGCCGTGTTTCAGCCAGTAGGCACATGCCATGCCGAACAGGAAGGCGGGAATGCGGTAAAGGAGGAAATAGTGGTCGTTGTCTATAAGGTCGCCTTTCTCTACAAGACAGTAGGAGATGACCAGGATGGCCAAACAGAACAGCAGGACAAGGGGTAAGCGCCGGGCTGTGACGAACTGCTTGAACAGTGGTGCCAGCAGGTAAAGGAATATGATAGAGGGAATGTACCACTCAAAATAGAGACCGTTGGTCCAGAAACCTAAGGTGGTGTAGCGCAGCAGACAGGTGAACAGACCGTCGTGGAAGACAAAGAGGCTGGTAAAGATGCCAATGGCAAAATAGGTGGGGAAGATGCGGAACAGCCGCTTGCGGTAGAAGGGCAGCAGGCGGCTGTCCTTGTCTAACGAAAACCAGAGTCCAAGGCCTGACACGAACATGAAGATTTCAACACCGGCGAAACCGTACTGTGCTATGAAGCCCAAAGGACTGATTTGGGTGAAGGTGAAGTGGAGCATCATAATCCATACGATGGACCAGCCCATCAGTTCAGAACGGTAGAGGGAAAGATCCTGTAACCGGAATTGCGTCAGCTCTTTTATCGACATAAGGCTACTGGTCGTGGGTGGTATGCAGGAAGTCGGTGTTCTTGCGGTCGATATGGAGCAGGTTCTTCAGCATGCGGAGCACCAGGCCGGGAATGGCGATAGCCTTGCCGAAGAGCGAGCGTGAGCGCATCTGCGACGGAATGGCAATGTAGAGCGCCAGGGCCAGAACGGCCAGCAGCCACCACCACTTGGCGCACCACGTAGGTACCAGAACGGTCATGAACAGGGCCATCATGGTGATGATGACAATAAGCATGGAGCGGGGAATGAGTGCCTGCTGGATGGTCTTGTCGATGAAGTTCAGGTTGCCGTGCATAATGGCATCGGGAATCAGGGGCAGCTGGCGCTGCAGGCTCTGTACCTGCGCCGTCATCCAGCGCATGCGCTGGCGCTGGAAGTTGTCTTTGTTGCTCACTTTCTCGTCGAAGACATGTATCTCGGCAGCATACTTGATGAACACTTTCTGGCGCAGAAGCAGGGCCTCCATCTCGCGGTCCTCGCCGGCGGTGGAGAGACGGAAGACGTTCTGCCTGAAGAGCTGGTAGTCGAAGCACATGCCCGACCCGATGAGAGCCGAGGAGAGACCTAAGCGGTTGTGGGCCTTGCGAAAGATGGTGTTGTTGATTTCCTCGCTGGCACCGTCGAGGGCGGCAACGTCGCCCGCCGTGTTCTTGGCGCAGCGGTGGCACTGGATGGCCTCATAGCCGGCGTTGCAGAGGATGTTGAGCTTCTGCAGGAAGTCGGGCTCAACGACGTTGTCGGCATCGAGCACCACGACATTGTCAAACTCCCATTCCCCGTTCCCCGCTCCTTGTTCCTCGACATAGTTAATAGCAAACTGCATGGCCTTGGCCTTGCTGCTCTTCTCGAAGACGGGTGTGAGCAGGGTGATGGGCATGGCACTCAGCTGCCGGTTGGTCTCGTCGGTCATGTGGTCGGATATGACCACCACCTGGAACTTGTCGGTAGGGTAATCCTGATAGAGGAACTTGTCGATGGAGTTCAGAATGACACCGTCTTCATGATAAGCGGGGTATAGGATAAGGAAGCGGCGCTGACGATACTTCTGCAGCACTGTGGCATGGGTGGAGGCGAAGTCGTCTTTCTCGTAGAACAGCGAGATGATGGCGAAGAACACGACGTAGGCCACAGAAGCCGCGATGATGACCCACAGCGTGATGTCGATGGTGTGCAGGATGGTCCAGAACATAGGCTGTCAACTCTGTTCTTGTTTCTTGGTGAACTGCTGTATCTTGGCGAAAATGCCTTTGGCTACGTAGACAACCGTGGCTATGGGCAGCATGAAGAAGTCTTTGTCCCAGTGCTTGTCGACCAGTGCGTTGGGGGTGGCAAAGGACAGTGAGAAACCCCAGATGATGGCGATGACCCACCACTTGAGGGCGAGGGTGAGATAGATGAAAGGCAGGGTGATGCTCATGACGAAGACAATGGCGAACATGACAGAGCGGGGCAATAACATCCACTGGATGATTTTGTCGACCCAGTCGTACTGCTTGTTGAAAATGGCCGAGGGAAGGTAGCGGATGTTCTTGACGAGACTTTTTACCTGCTCTAAAATCCATTGGCGGCGCTGGCGGTTGAAGTCTTGCACTTCGCGACGGCGCTCGTTATAGACGTAGATGTGGTCGAAGTAGTCAATGTAGTAGCGCTGGTGGACGAGGGCGGCCTCCAGCTCCTTTTCCTCAAAGGGCGTGCGCACCTTCATGATGTTGCTCTTAAACCACTGGAAGTCGTAGGCTACGCCTGTGCCCTGAAGGGCAGCGGAAAGGCCGACGGTGATGTGGCCGCGGCGGAAGATGGAGTTGTTAATCTCGTCGAAGATGCTGCTCAGCCGGGCCGACGAGGTGTCGCGGTTGCGTGGCATCAGATGGGGGACGACGGCCTTGGTGCCGGCAGCCTCATAGGCATCGTTGAGCTGTTCAAGGAAATCCTGCTCAACGATGGTGTCGCTGTTGAGTACAACGGCCACGTCGTAAATCTTGAACTCGGGCAGGTTGAGCATGGCATACTGCAGCGACTTGGTCTTGGCACTCTTCTCGAAGTTGGGGATGAGCAGGGTGACGGTGTACTGTGCCAGCCGCATGTTGGTCATCTCCTTCTGGTGGTCGGAGATGACGACAACGTCGAACAGACGCTGTGGGTAGGTCTGGCTCAGGATGGAGTTGACGGTGTGCAGGATGTTGGCATCGCTCTTGTAGGCCGGAATCAGCACGATGAAGCGGTTCTGGCGCTTGGCCTTGGGGGTGTCCTGCCGCTTGTTGATAAGCGAGGCCAGTGAGAAGAACGTCACATAGGCGACGGTCAGCGTAACGAGTGCAAAGAGCACTATGTCAATGACATATACAATCCACCAGAAATCCATAGAGAGGCTTATTGCTGTTTGTTTTGTTTGTTAAGACAGAAGTCACGGACGCCATGCCAGACGGCCTTGGCCTGAAGGGGGTGCGACCGCAACAGATGCCTGACACTGTCCCGGGCAGCCACAACAAGCGTCAGGTAGGCGTAGGTGACCCACCGCTGCAGACCGCTGCTGTTGCGCCGGGCAAAGAGGAGGCGGTTGCGGGTGATATAGTAGACCTTGAGTGGACTGTCGATGCCGGTGGAGCGGCTCTCCTTGTGGAAGATGGTGACGGCGGGCTCGTACCAGATGTCGTAGCCGGCACGACGGAACATCATCGACCAGTCGAGCTCCTCGTAGTAGAGGAAATAGCACTCGGGCATGAGACCTGCACGCTCCAGGGCCTCGCGGCTGACCATCATGGCAGCACCATGGGCATAGGGAGTGGGGTGGGGGGTGTCGTACTGTCCGCGGTCGGCCTCGCCATAGCCGATGGCACGGTTGCGCAGCGTTACCGGCGTCAGCGGGGTGTAGCCGGCAAACTGTATGGGACAGTCGTCCCACGCAAAGCGAATCTTGGGGCAGACAATGCCGATGGTCGGCGACGCATGGAGGCGGTCGATGAGCGGCTGGGGGGTGAAATGCCTGAAGACGGTGTCGTTGTTGATGAATAGCAGATACTGTCCGGAAGCCTTGCTGATGCCGAGGTTGTTGCCACCGGCAAAGCCGAGGTTCTGCTCGCTCCGTATGACGCGCACCTGGGGGTAGCGCTGCCGGATGACGGCGGCCTCGTTGGCTGTTGAGCCATTGTCAACCACAATCACCTCCAAATGGTCGTTGAAGGTGATGGAGTCAATCAATGCACAGGTGTCGTCCAGCCCATTGAAATTGACGGTGATGATGGACAGCTCAATTTTCAATTTTCAATCTTCAATTTTCAATTTTCAATCTTCAATCCCCTAAACCCTTGATGCTTTCTTCTTCTCCAGCTTCAGACGACGGCGCTCCTCCTGCTTGGCATATTGCTGCTCTTCTATCCGGTTCCATTCCGGTTCTATAAAAGGTAGCAGGTAGACAATGGTCATGCCTCCATAAAACAGCAGACCGTTAGGATATTGCAGGAGAACCTGATTGCCGTAGCCGCCTAAGTGAATGGCCACAAAGGCGCAGCAGAATCCTGCCCCTATACCCATCAGGCTGCGGTTCTTGATTTTGAACATCACGATGCGCGCTCCTCCGACGAAGATGATGAAATTGGCAATGAGAAAAACGGTAATGCCGATGGGGCCTGTGCGCTGCCATATAAAAACGTATTCAGAGTCAGGGGCAATGGTGGCAAGCTTGCGGAACTTGTTGTTGGCTGGTACGTTATCCTGGCCCATGCCCAGACCGATGCCCCATGGCGCATCCCGGATGTATTTCTTCATGGCCTCCTGGTTGATGGTACGCACATTTGACGATGCGTCTTTCTTATTAAAGGCTGACCTCATGCGGCGAATCTGCTGGTTGCCATTGCCAATGTTTGTGAAAACCAGGAGGATGGCGACTATGGCAAACATGATTGAGAAGGGAATGGCTATCTTGAACGACTTTGACAGGATGACGTATGAGGCAAGACCGGCTCCCAGGCATGCAATAGCGGTTCGCGTGCCAGAGGAGAACATGCCCCAAATGACGAGAATAGCCAGAACGCCCCAAAGGATACGTTCTTTGGTAAGCCTTGATGTAATGCCAAAGATGACGAACGCGGTGGCTGTAGCTGCGGCGTTACAACCGTAGTTGGCGGCATCGCTGAAGGTGGAGAAATATCTGATAAGACTGCCACCATTAATAATATGCGTTACATAGCCAATATTATTAATCCAAAATTCTTCGGGGTAGGTGAAGCCAATATATTGCTGCTTCCAGGCCCAAAAGACAGAGAAGAAGGCAAATGCCGCCCAGGCGTACAGATACCGTTTAAGAATAACAGCATCAGAGATGTAAATGGTGAAGACCAGGAAGATATACATCAGCTGGAATGCCATGCCACGGGCTCCGGTGTACCATGCACCGACGTTTATGCCAAGGTTGCAGGTGTCGTTGAGCACCTCTAAGGTGCAGAAGCCGCACCAGACAGTGAGTGCCAGCAGCATCATGTTGCCTGCTCGCTCGAAATGGGGCATTTGCCTGACATCGATGATGGCAATGGCCAAAAGCAGCATTTCGAACATCTCATTGTACAGCGAGGTGGGAACGCCTGGAGGCAATAAGGAATGCTTGCCTAAAATGTGGATGAAGTAGTTGATGAAAAACAAAGCCCAGAAGGTGGACATGCGATACTTGAACCCCACATAGACGCATAGGAATACAGCCGGCAGCAGGCAGACCATGGTGAAGGCACTATAGCCTGCCGTGTAGAACTGGTATAAGGCCAATAAAAACAGAAGAAAGAGTAGAATAACTCTTCCTCTGTTTTCAATTGGGCGTGTTGAACTGTTGTCTTGCATTTACTTAGCGTGACTATTTTCAACTGCTGTCAGACCAAGCTGGGATATACGATAGACGAAATTGTTGAACCTTGTATAAGGCGGCAGCTGGCCTACAAACTCCTCAACAGCATAACGCTGTGCTTCGGTGAGATACATATAGAGCGAGTCCTTGTTCTCCAGCTGCGACTGAAGCTCCTTCAGCGCTTTCTGGTCGACATCCTTCCACGTGCGGTTGGCACGGGTCACCATCAGGTTGACGGTACCCATGTTCAGCAGGGCCGGCGAGATGGAGTTGTCGTCAAGGTTGGGGTATTCTACAATGGCTATCTCGTTGGGCAGGATGTCGGGGCACAAATCCTTAATGCCCTTGGCCATGATGAACTTGCTGTCCTCGGCCAGGAAGTCTTCATCGTAGGTCAGCAGGCGTACCGGCAGACCGATAGATACCCAGTAGTTCTGAAGCTCCTGTGCCAGGTAGCTCTTGCCGTTGGCGGCATCGGTAGACAGCAGGTTGAGCACGTTCTGCTGACCCTCCTTGAAGTGGGGGAGCAGGGCCTTCGACAACTGGCGCAGTGCCATATCGTTGATGGTCTTGTTGTAGCGGCGGTAGCGCAGACTGCTCTCCTTGGGGAAGCAGCCCATGACGGGAATCTTCGTGATGCGCTCGGAACGCATGCGGTCGCGCAGGGTGCGGTCGAGCAGTTCGATGATGAAGAAGTAGAGAGCCGTGAACAGGAATGTCAGCATGAAGGCACCCAGCAGAATCATCAGACGATTAGACGGTTGGGCGTTCATGGGGAACATGGGCGGGTTGAGCACACGGAGGGTTGCGGTGGACATCTGCAGGTTGCGCTGACGCAGGCGGGCTGCGTTCAAAGCCTTCAGCATCTCCATATAGTTGCCCTCGATGAAGCCGATGTGACGCTCTTTTCTAAGAATAGTGGCACCTACGGGAGCATAGTAAAGTATTTCCTTGTCCAACTTCTGGCGCATAATGTCCTGGGCCGACATCTCAGCCTTGGTCTTTTCAAGCAGCAGTACCTGGTCGAGCCATTTGGCTATCATGTCAGAGGCGCGAACACCTGTCTCAGAACTATAGGAACCAGCCTCAATGTCTTTTGTGAGGGCCTTAACGTTGCCTGTAGCGTTTTGCAGCATTCGTTCGGCTTTAGCCAGTTCTATCTGAGCCTCGTTGTTGGCACCGCCCTCGCTGTTCATCAGACGCAGGTTGGAGATGCGTGACTGGATGCGGGAGATATCTGTTATCTGGTCGGTGAAATCCTTGTTGGCACGGATAATCTTGGCGCGGTTGCCTAACTGGCGCTCCAGATAGTCCATCATGGCTTTACTCGTCGTGTAGTTCATCAGTTGCTCGTTGTCAGACGTCTTTTGAGTGGCGTCCATCGCAGCTACCATCTTGGTCTGCTCGTGGTAGTTGATAATCTTACGGTCTACATTGTAGCGGATAAGATCATCCTCGGCTCCCGTGAGAAGACGGTAGAGACGGGCTACCTCGCGCTCGAAGAACTTGATGACATTGTTGGTCTCGCCAAAGCGCAGGTCCTGGTACTGGCGTGCAAAGACATCGTTCAGAATGTCGAGGGTGTTGTAGGCGATGCCGGCATCGTTGGCTGAGTAGCCAATGTCAATGATGTCACTGCCCTTAAGCTGCATGACCTTCAGACGGCTGGTGATGCTGTTGATGCCAAAATACTGATGGTAATTAAGGATTCCGAAAAGGAAATTATCCTGTGTGGGTTTTTCGTAAGCCTTCAGATTGGCGTAGGTGGCGTTCTCGTTATTGTGGTTAATGAGTGCCTTCACCTCCATGGGGACAATAGAGTTCAACTGGCGGAAATGCTCGGCCGAGATGTAATTGTTGTCCTTGTTGGCATTACCATACATCATACAGCGGGCAAACAGGCGGAGAGACACCTCGTGGATGGTGCGGTCGGTGGTGATAATGAGCATCAGGTTGTTGATGTTCGTCTGGGGGTTGCCACCGGCAATACCCGTGCCGCCCTCAATGTTGTAGCCCGTAATCATACCTGTATAAATCGTCGTGTTGGTGTCGTAGACTCTTTCCATATTGCGAGTCAGAAACCATGCAACGATCAAGGCTATCAGAGGCAGAATAACAAGATACCAGCGTATCTTGAACAAGAACCGAACGATATATCTAAATAAATCCATATCTATGAAAACTTTAGGTTGTTATTGTTTGTTTTTCTTGGCTGCCTTAGCCTTCTCGTTGGCGGCCTTCTTTTCTTCTTTCTCCATCTCTCTCATCTTTTCCTCTTCTTCCTTGACGGCTTTCCTGATACGCTTTTCAACAGCCTTGTTCTCCTTTGCTATCTGTTTTTCCGTCTTTTGGATGTTGCTGTCTAAGGTGATTTCAGTGGTAGAGTTGGTGAGGATAGGGGTGTGGGTGATAATCTCCAATGTAAGGATGTCGGTCGTGATGGTTGACTGGAGCTCTTGATAACTGGCCACCAGACTGCTCTCGCGCATCTTGGTATATGCATAGTCCTGAATGCTCAAATTACCGTTTTGGAAGTCTTCAAGATTCAGGGTTCCGGCACCTTGGTAGGCGGCTGCACCCTCGCTGAGGGTCTTCAGCGATACCAGATTGTTGGTGATTTTAACATAGAGGGAGGCTATCTGTAGCTTCAACTGGTCGTAGGCCAGGTCTTTTTGAAGCTGAGCCTGCTCGGCTTCCATCCTTTTACGCTTGACGGCAGCTCCCAAATCAAGAATGTCTTCTACAGGCACAGCCAGATTGACGCCAACGTTCCAATAACTCTGTTCGCTGCCCTGGAACTGCATGATTCGCAGATTGTAGGACGTGGAACTGTTGCCCCACATGTCGGAGACACCATAACTGTAGCTGGCATGCCCCGTGACGTATGAGAAGATGTGGCGCTTCTGTTTGGCTACCTCGGCTTCTGCTATCTGTTGGGCCTTTGCCAGGGTCAGGATTTGCGGTGTGGACTTTGCGTTCTCAAAAAGAACGGCAAGTGGTGGCAGGTGGAATTCCGAGAAATTGATGCTTTTCTCTTCGCTGGAGTCGAAGAAACCTGCACTGATGCCACTGTCGTTGAACTGGGCAAAACTGCTTGTCGCTAACGAGGCCAGCAGCATGAAAAGACCAACGCGATTCGTCTTGTTCATAATAAATATAAAAATGTAAGATTCTATGATTGAGATTGTGATTGTTTTGATTAAACGTTTTCTTTCTGAACAAATGCTGTGAGCGTCCGGAAGATAATCTTCATGTCAAGCAGGAAATTGTAGGTCTGGCCGTAGGTGATGTCAAGCTGCTTGCGCTCCTCGGCTGACATCAGACCGCCTTTGCCACGCTCTTCTACCTGCCACAGGCCTGTCAGACCGGCAGGGGCCATGAAACGGTCGATACTGGAGTCGGCCGTCAGTTTTTCTGCCTCGTAGAGGGGTAGGGGACGGTTGCCCACAATAGACATGTCGCCCTTGAGAATATTGAAGAGCTGGGGCAGCTCGTCGATGCTGTACTTGCGGATGAAGCGGCCAACCTTAGTGACGCGGGGATCGTTCTCAATCTTGACGAAGGCATTGTTAATCTCTTCCTCCTTCTGCTTACTGAAATCGCTCTCTGCCACCACGAAGTCGTCGCCAACAAGCATGACCTCTTCGTCGCTGATCATCATATCTGACTCCATACCCATGGACATCATGGCCATCTCGGCCTCGTCGCCAAGAGGTGCCGTGATGGTGGCCTTCTGCTTCTCATCGTCCTCGCTCTTATCAGCATACTGGTTGCCGGCCTCCTTGCTGACTTCCTTCAGCCGCTTTTCAGCATCAGTGTACATGGAACGGAACTTCAGGAAATCGAAGATGGTGTAGTTGGTGCCTACGCGCTTTGACTTGAACAGTACGGGCCCCGGACTCTCCAACTTGATGGCGATGGCAGTGATGATGAAGATGGGAGAGAGGGCAATAATGGCCAGTCCGGAAAACACAATGTCGA
Organism: uncultured Prevotellaceae bacterium; assembly: GCA_947303855.1. Classification (GTDB taxonomy): domain Bacteria; phylum Bacteroidota; class Bacteroidia; order Bacteroidales; family Bacteroidaceae; genus Prevotella. Next base: position 5,996 of record CAMYZO010000060.1, on the reverse strand, counting down.
AAACCCGCTTCCAGAGGGGAATCTTGAACTTCAGGATGTGCTTCTTAGATACCTGGTCATCAAACATGATGGCCTCGCGGTCGCTGATGAACTGTATCTTCTTGTTCAGTTCTGCAACGGAGGCGTTTAGGTTCAGCGTATCGTTAATGCCGCATCGCTGATAAATCTCTCGGTCCTCGCTGTTCAACTGGTCGGTCAGCAGGATGATGTAGATGTTGGAGCACTTCTTGCGCAGATAGGTGATGGCTGTGATGTCCTCAGCACGAACATTCTTCTCGAAGAAAAGGATAAAGTGCTCGTTGCGCACGTGCGGAGCACAAGCGGCGGCAGCATCCTTATAGGTCTTGGTCAACTGAACAAGACGGCCTGGGATATATTTCAGACGTTCCTCGGTTTGAGGGTTGTTGCCTAAATATATAATACCTATCATAAAAAGTGCATTTGTCAGTTGGGAAGTATCTTCTTGACTCTGATTTTCAACTCCATCGGGTTGAAGGGCTTGACAATGTAGTCCTCAGCACCTATTTCAAGCAGGCGGATGCGCTCGCTGGTAGAGTCCTCGCTCGATAGCATAATGACGGGAATATGACGGAACAACTCGTTCTGCTTAATCCACTCAAGAAAATCGTCGCCCCGCATGCCCGGCATGCGGATGTCGGAGATGATAAGGTCGGGCGTGTTGCCGGCCTGAAGCCATTTTACACCCTGCAGCCCGTCGGGCAGCCACTGCACATCGTAGTCACTCATCAGGTAGATGGAGAGCACCTTTGCGATGGTCTCTTTGTCGTCAAGTATCAGTATCTTCTTTTTCATATATGAAATAAATTATTCGTTTCTAACGTGCAAAGGTAAAAAAAATATTTTAATTGTGCTCAAAATAATGTAAAAAAATGGCCTTTTATGCGAAAAAAGTTGTTAATATGATTTTTTTTAAAGAATTTTGCAGGTGAATTGGATTACTTATGATTAACTTTATTCATTATCAAAATGGCAAACAGGTATTTGTTAGGCTTTGACGTCGGCAGTTCGTCGGTCAAGGCATCGCTGGTCAGTGTTGACAGCGGAAAGTGTGTGGCTTCGGCCTTTTACCCTGAAAAAGAGGCTCCCATCATGGCCGTCAAGGCAGGGTGGGCAGAACAGAATCCAGACTCGTGGTGGGAATATGCAAAGCTGTCGCTGAAGAAAATCATGAGTGAGGCTGGTGCAAAGGCCGATGAGGTTGAGGCCATCGGTATCTCCTACCAGATGCATGGACTGGTGTGCATTGACAAGGAGCTGAAACCGCTGCGACCAGCAATCATCTGGTGCGACTCGCGGGCCGTCCCCTATGGCGAACGGGCTTTCCGCGACTTGGGTGCTGAGCAGTGTCTCACGCATCTGCTGAACTCGCCAGGCAACTTCACTGCTGCAAAATTGGCGTGGGTGAAGGAGAATGAGCCAGAACTCTTTGGTAAGATTTATAAGGTACTGCTGCCAGGCGACTATCTGGCTATGAGACTTAGTGGCGTGGCTAACACAACAGTCAGCGGACTCTCTGAGGGTATGTTCTGGGACTTTAAGGAGAACCAGCCGGCACAGTTCTTGCTGGACTACTATGGTGTGGACAAGTCGCTGATTGCCGACATCGTTCCCACCTTTGCCGTGCAGAGTAGTGTCTCTGCCGAGGCTGCCGAGGAACTGGGACTGAAGGCAGGCACCCCCATCACCTATCGTGGCGGCGACCAGCCCAACAATGCGCTGTCGCTCAATGTGCTCAACCCTGGTGAGATAGCTGCTACGGCAGGCACCAGCGGTGTGGTCTACGGCGTGCTGGGCGATGTTAACTATGATCTGAAGTCGCGTGTGAACACTTTTGCACATGTCAACCATACGGCGGAGCAGACGCGCCTCGGTGTGCTGCTGTGCATCAACGGTACGGGTATACTCAATGCCTGGGTGCACCGTAACATCACGCCAGACGTCTCTTATGCTGCAATGAATGATCTGGCTGCCTCTGTCCCCATCGGAAGTGAGGGTGTCACCATCGTCCCCTTCGGCAATGGTGCCGAGCGCGTGCTTGAGAACCGTGAAATAGGCTGTTCTGTTAACGGTTTGAACTTCAACAAGCACAACAAGGCTCACCTGGTAAGGGCCGCACAGGAGGGTATCGTCTTCTCGTTCTGCTATGGCATGGAGATTATGCAGCAGATGGGCATGGACATCAAGAAAATACATGCCGGCAAGGCTAACATGTTCCTCTCTCCCCTGTTCCGCAATACGCTGGCGGGTGTCAGCGGCGCTACCATCGAGCTTTACGATACTGATGGCAGCGTAGGTGCGGCCAAGGGCGCCGGCATCGGAGCAGGCATTTATAAGAACAGCGAAGAGGCCTTTGCTACTCTCGAAAAACTGGAGGTGATTGAGCCTGACATGGCGTTGCGTGCAGAATACCTCAGTGCTTACGAGGCTTGGAAGAAAACTTTAAGCAAGCAGATGTAACGGCGTGGAATTATTGCTATTATAAATAATCCCCCGAAATTGCAGTTTCGGGGGATCATTGTTTTTCAATGGCTTGCGGCTTACATGTTCATGCCGCCATCCACCTGGATGACCTGACCGCTGATGTAGCTCGACATGTCGCTGCCCAGGAAAACTGCACACTTGGCAATGTCGTCCACAGTGCCGCCACGACGAAGGGGTATCTTGCCTATCCACTCCTTGCGGATGTCGTCAGACAACTGCTGTGTCATGGCTGTGTCGATAAAGCCTGGGGCAATGGCGTTGGCGCGAATGCCCTTGGGACCCATCTCCTGACCAATACTCTTAGCCAGTGCTATCAGACCTGCCTTTGAGGCTGCATAGTTGGCTTGGCCGGCATTGCCGTGAACACCCACGACGCTGGCCATGTTGATGATGCTGCCGCCACGTTGGCGCATCATGACGGGTACACAGGCATGGATGAAGTTAAAGGCCGACTTCAGGTTGACGGCTATCACGGCATCCCACTGCTGCTCTGTCATGCGCAGCATCAGACCGTCTTTGGTGATGCCGGCATTGTTTACCAGAATGTCGATGCTGCCGAACTCCTCCTTTACTGCCTTTACAACCTCCTCGGTCTGGACAAAGTCGGCGGCATTCGAGGCATAGCTCTTAGCCTTTACACCCTTGGCAGCAATTTCCTTCTCTGTCTCTTCGTTCACTTCGAGGTCGGTGAATGCAATGTTGGCTCCTTCCTCGGCAAATTTCAGCGCGATAGCTTTACCGATACCGCGTGCTGCACCTGTTATCAGGGCAGTCTTACCTTCTAATAATCCCATTTTTTCTTGTTAGTATTGATTGATTAATGTTTGTTGATCTTTCCTAAAGCGCCATAGACGACTTTGGCCACTTGTGGCTTGGTGGCTTCCTCGGTCATGCCGTGGGCTATGCGACCGTAGATGTAGGGCACTTCCAGCCCTTTGATGCAGTAGTGGGTGATGTCGGCTACCAGGTCTATGTTGTCAATGTCGAACTCGCCGTCCTCCTTGCCCTCGGCATATACCTTGCGGAACAGTTCTATCTCGGCATCGTCAAAGTTCTTACGAACTTTTTCCACCATCCAGATGTTTCGGAAAAATTCGGCACGCAGGTTGCCGTTGCGTACTACCGTCTCGCGAATCATGTTCAAGTGGGTGTATATCAGTTCGATAACCTTGTCCTGAGGACGTATCTTCTTGGCCGCCACCTCGTCAAGCTTGTCGCTAAGGCGCTCCAGTTCGCTCTCAATGACGGCATAGTAAATGTCCTCCTTAGACTTGAAATAGGTGTAGAGCGTACGGCGACCTTTACCCGATGAGGTGGCTATGTCATTCATCGTGGTGTTCTCAAGTCCGTTTTTGGCAAACAGTTGGCGCGCTACGTCTACCAGCAGTTGTCTAGTCTTTGATATCGACATATTTTTTGCACATTGGTAATATCGTGTGCAAAATTACCCCTTTTATTTGAAATAGCCAAAAAAAATGCATAAAAATTTGCGGGAATGAAAAAAAAGCAGTACCTTTGCACCCGCAAATGAGGGAAAGCCCTCTGGCAGACATCGCGGAGTGGAGCAGTTGGTAGCTCGCCAGGCTCATAACCTGGAGGTCGCATGTTCGAGTCCTGCCTCCGCAACAAGTGAAGTCCGATTCTATCGGACTTCTTTTTTTTGCACAATTATATCCCCCTCCTTGGAAAGGAGGGGTTAGGGGTGGTTGATAAAAAAACGGTTGGCAAGCACCTTCGTCTTTGTCAACCGGTTTGTATCAGACTTGCAAATAGAATTCTTACTTCATTTTGCTCATAACCTTCTTGTAGTACCTATTGGTTGCGCGAACACTGTAGAATACTCCCCCGTTCCAGGAGCGAATAGCCTTTTCAATGCTATTCATCGGGTTATAATGCGATTGAAATAGTAGGAACATTTCTTTCGATTTCTCTACACTGTAGCGGTCGGCCAGCGTGTAGCGCTTCTTACTCTTTTTCTGCTGTAGGATTTGGTTGCAATCCTTTACAAGTATCGGAGTAATTTGCATAGCGCCTACTGAGTTCCCACTCACGGCGTTAGGATTCCCTTCGCTTTCTACTTGAATAATCGCATCCATCACTGGATTCCAGTCAAAGCCCTTGGTCTTTGCGTTCAGCAGAAGCACCGTCAGGCTCATACTTACAATCATTAAAATTTTTTTCATAACTCTATACTTTCTGCAGCCTTCTCATCGCGAGAACCTGCGTTATCCTTTAGAATTTCGGTGCAAAGTTATGAAGTTTCAGCGAGTTATCCAAATGTTTTAAATGTTTTTAAGAATTTGTGTGTGCGCACACTTAATCTAAATCCACAACCGTGATGCCTGCTCCGCCGAACTGTACGTGCTCGTCGCGGAAATTTCTTACGTTGGGAATCGTGCCCAGATATTGACGTATCAACTGGCGCAGAATGCCTGTTCCTGTACCATGTAATATGCGTACGCGTGACATTCCTACTAATATGGCGTCGTCGATAAAGTAGGTGACGGCATTGATGGCTTCGTCGCCACGCATACCCCTGACGTCAATGTCCTGATGGAAGTTCAGTTTGCGGTTGTCGATGACGTTGCGCGTCTCGTTCGAAACTGTAGCGTACGAGCCTGCTATTTGGGCGTTGCGTTCTTCTGCCTTGCTTCGCTCTTGTGCCTTGGGGGCTTCAGCGTGCTCCAACCGTTCTGCGCGCATCTTGGTCTTCATGCCGCCAAAAATGACGGTGGCCATCTTGCCGTCAGTGCTTTCCACCGTGCCGACACTCGTCAGCCCTTTGATGCGCACGGTGTCGCCAGCCTGTATCTCGTGCTTTTTGGCTGGTGTGGCTTGAATGGTGCTCTCGGAGGCTGTTTCGCCTGAATCTTTCCTTGAGAGTTTCTCTTGCTTCCGCCTGGCCTGTCGCTCTTTACGCTCTTGAATCTGACGTATCTTACGCTCTATGGCCTCGTCATTAGCCTTCGTGTCGATGTCGGCCACCTCCTCTTTAAAGGCATTCAGTTCCTCGCGGATGCGGCGGGCGGCCTCTTTTTCAGCCTGCTGCTCGCGTATCTCGCGTATGGCATTCTCAATCTTCCGGTTACTCTCGCGCAGCAGTTCCTCGGCCTGCTCCTTGGCACGCCGCAGTATCTCCTTGCGCTCACGCTCTATCTCCTCAATGCTGCTCTCGTAGCGCGCAATCCTGCCCTCCAGCGATTTCTCGTGCTGGTGAATGGTCTGGCGCTTGCCCTCCCAGTAGCGCTTGTCGCGCACAATGTCCTGCAGGTATTTGTCGCTCTGTATGTAGTCAGAGCCTACAATGTCTGAGGCATCGCGGATCACCTCCTCGGGGATGCCCGTCTTGCGGGCTATCTCTATGGCAAACGATGAGCCGGGCTGGCCTATCGACAACTGAAACAGCGCCTGCATCTCATGACGGTCGTAGAGCATCGCCCCGTTCACCACGCCCTCATGGTCCTCGGCAAAGTGCTTCAGGTTCTGGTAGTGGG
>CAMYZO010000059.1 GCA_947303855.1 uncultured Prevotellaceae bacterium | reverse complement strand
CTTCTCCTGTTGCGGGGTAAGCTGTTCTGTTTCTTCTTTCTTTGCCATAATGATGTTGTTTTTTGCTTATAGTTTCGTGTGCAAAGATACAACTAAATTTTCACAATCCCAAATTATAGCAGAAAATTTCCATTGCACGCTATTCTTGAAGCCACACCTTATTATATATATAAGGAATGTGCTGTTTTCGCACACAAATGACATGTGTTCGCGCACAGTTACTTGATTTACGTCAACAACGTGGGCTTTTTCTGCGTTTTTTGGTTGTAATTTATTGTCAGTTCGCAAAATCGTCGTACCTTTGCATCGTCAAAAGGAAACAACGACATCTTCAATAGAAACAGACATATAGTGAAAAGGTATTAGTAAGGTAAAAGATTGAGAAGGTATTAGTAAAAGGTAAAAAAAGATTGCTTCGTAGGTATTTGAAAGGTAAGAGATTGTAAGCAAGTAAGGGTAACAGATAGAAAGATTGTTAGCAAGGATAATGTGATTCACGTCGTGAGACGGCCATCACTTTTTTTAGAGTAAAGGTTTTTAGTTATTTAATATGGTTGGTACGGTTCGCGGACAGAGGTCCGGGAACCGTACTTTTTCGTTTACCACTCATAACCCTCCTCGTAGCGGTCGAAGGTCACATCGCCGTCATAGCCCAGCCGTCGGCAGGTGGCCGTGATGCTGTCCTGCATCCGTGGTGGCATGGGCCGTGAGCCGTTACGGTACTCATAGGCATAGGTGCGGTGGCAGGTGGCTTTCATCTCGCGCATCAGTTCCTGTCCCATGTTGCGTGGCATCCGGCCGAGCAGTCCTGTGAAGCCGCGTGCCATCCTCACCTTTTGGTGATGCCGGTACATGACGCAGCTGTTGCCGCAGGCATCGGGGTTGGCGGGGCTGACGCATTCCACCACCCATGACGTTGGCGACACATACACACGGCCCAGCCAGTGCAGACAGCTCTCGCGCCGTTCACAGGCATGATTGAAACAAGGCAGGAACCCCTGTTCCATCTTCTCTTTTAACAGTTCTTGGTCTTCCATATAGCTTGGTTTTTTGAATTATCCGCTTATCCTACACCTGATACTGATTATCAGATGGTTAGCGTGACGTTATCCGCTTGTTATCCGCTCTTTATCCTACACCAGTTCATCGCGGCGCATCGCATACCAGCCACGGAGGCTGTGCTGTGCCCCATTGCGGAAGCCGCACCGCTTCAGCGTCACCGTGAGCTGCTTGATGTTCGGCACGTCCTCGGCGCGCAGGTGCTTGGCCAGTTCTGTCTGTATGTCGATGGCCTTGATGAAATGCTTCGACGTCCTTTCTGCCGGGGCATAATAGGCGAGCAGGGCCTCCTCCGCCGAGGTCTGCTGCTGGTAGGGGCGGTTGTGCTCCTGCATCTCAGCCTCTTCGTGGGGGAAGAAGCGGAAAGGCTCACCCGCGTCCAGCTCGTGCATGGCCTGGGCATACAGGCGGGGGTAGTTGATGGGCGTGTCGGTGTCGATGACGCCCGTCAGCTCCACACACAGGTAGCGGCGGGTGCCGTCGCCCCCCGGCAGCGGTTGTGTGTCGTTGGTGGTGGCTATGAACGAGCAGAGGCGCTGCGTCATGGTGTACTGGTCGGAGCGCATGGCCCTCACCTGCACGTCGCGTTCCGTCAGCAGCCGCTTGATCTTTGCCTGTTCGCGGTCGGTCTTGGCGTTGTATTCGTCAATGTTCACCAGGGCCATGCGTCCCAGCACGCGCTCCACCTGTTCGGCGTTGTCCATCTTGATGTCGTCCATGTAGTACTCGCGGAGCGAGTGGGGCAGCAGCAGTTTGCAGAAGGTCGACTTGTGGGTGCCCTGACGGCCGATGAGCATCGGCACCACGGCATTGCCGAAGTCGCGGCTGCGGCCCGTCCACTGTGCCACCATCGCCAGGAACCAGCGGTGGAAGTATTTCTCCCAGTCCTGATAGGCCGTTGGCACGCGCCGCGCCAGTTCGCCGATATAGTCGTGCCTGGCATCATAGTGGCCGGCGGTGGCATGGAGGAACTCGCGGATGGGGTTGTAGGTCTTAATGAGCGACGACTGCACGTAGGTCTCTATGTCGATGCTCCAGCCGTAGCCACCCTCCATCATCTCCTCAAAGGCAATGCGCTTCAGGTCGCGCTTCGTCAGCGGCTGCCACGGCCAGTTCTGTCCGTTGTGGGGGCGGAACTCCTCTATCCGTTTCACCTCGTTGTAGCGCAGCTCGTAGCGACGGTCGAAGAAGTCCCTGATGAACCGTGCTATGCGCTCCTTCTCGTTCATCTGCGACACGGGCCGGCCCTCGTCCAGCGGCTCCCTGTACACCGTGCGGAAGATGCGGCGCTTCAGCTCGTCGCTCACGGGGACGGACAGCCACCGCGTCATCGTCTCGCTGACGCACAGTTCCTCAGGCAGGCGGGCCTTGTGACAGTAGTGCGCCAGCGCCTGCACCATCTCCTCGGCGCTGTCCGTCTCTTCGCATGCCTTGTCCAGACAGGCGTAGTACTCCATCTCCAGCCGCTCACGCTCTGCTGCGGTAGGGCCTGTGCTGACATTTCCCTGCCTATCAAGCCGGGCCTGGCTATCCGAAGCTTGCTGTCGCACAATGGTAATCGGCTGTGCATCAGGGTTGTAGAAGGCCTCCGCGTCGCTGCTCATACGGCATCCTGCCATCACCCCGTCGTTGGAGGGTTGCACGTCACAGTCGGCCAGCACCTGGTAGAGCCGCGAGGCCGTCTGGTGGGCATCTTTCATGAATAGCGCATATTCCTCTACAGTCCTCGGCTCGTAGCCGTCACCGTAGCGGCACTCCACCACCACCTTCAGCGTCTTCCGCGAACTGCCCATGAAGGCCAGTAGCGTGTAGGGCAGCTGGCTTACCTGCAGTTGCAGGCGGCGTACGCAGTCCATGCCCTCGTGGCAGCTGATGCTGAGCAACACCAGGTGGGTCATGGCGCGCACGTCTGCCAGCCCGTCCTTGCCGAAGGTGACGCCGAAGATGAGGTAGGGCAGGGCGTCGAAGGCCGCTGCCGACCGCTCTCCTCTGATGCCGTCGATGGCAGCCAGCATGGCACAGTTGGCAATCCTGGCCACTTTCTCCTCGTTGTCGCCAGAGCGCAGTTTCTCGAAGACGGTGTTCAGGTCGGTGTTGACGGGCGTGCCGAAGCAGCCCTTTGTGGTTCTCACTTTGGCCATAGGCCGTTTTGTTACGTTCTCCATCATATTGTCTGTTTGAAAGATTGTGTTTTCTTGAGTCCGACGTGGGCGGATTTCCGTCCGAGCAGGGCGGACGGAAATCCGCCCGTGTCGTATCCCGTCGTTTCCGGCTGCAAAGATAAGACATTCGTTTCATAATTGCAAGTTTTTGGAATCCTAACGCCGTTCTGGTGTAGGATAACTGACGGATAAACAGCGGATAATAATCTGCTAACCCGTTGATAATCAGTGCCGGGTGTAGGGTAAGCGGATAAATGCGTCGGAAATGCTCTCGAAAAAATGTGTGTGTCTGTTTTAGTTGATGTTAGTTAACCATGATTCACTCATCACATTGCCAATCATATCGTTGGTCTTATGGGTTGCGTTGATTTGTTATAAAAAAAACGATAAAGATAAAAAAAATAATGAATTGTTTTGTTGTTTAAAAAAAATACGTTACTTTTGTACCGCCGTAAGTTAGCCCATTATGGGCGGCGGGCGGACTTATATAATAAGAAAGACGTTTTCGGACGTCTGTCGTTGTGGTCAACGAACTTCGCAAATTCCAATCCCACAGCAGGCAGATGACAACGAGACGTCTACGTGGTACGAATATATATATATTCCTTGTTATATATTAACGTACTGGCGTGGGCTAACTGCGTTGTCTATCCTGTGTGGGAAAGGCAATGCGAAGGCCTGTTGACCCAGGATGGGCAGAAGAACAGCACCTGCGCCTTTTTTGTATCATAAGTAGCAAGCAACCATTTAAATTTTTGCTGGTTCTGAGGTGCGAATTGGCTTTGAATAAGGTTAGTGCCTATGAGATGTAAAAATTGTGGTTGGCCAAACAAGCCCAGTGAGACCGTTTGCGTGAAGTGTGGTTCTGCTTTAGAGAGCGAACCCCAGGTTGCCGACAACTTCAATGGCGGTTCTGGCTATTCGCCCCAGCCTATCGGCTATGAGAGTGACGGTCTAAAGAAAACCGTGATGGAGAACGATGTCTTTGGTCCGTCAAGTGAAATGCCAGGCCCGGAGACACCGACCGTGCAGGAAAAAACCTGCCCCAAATGTGGGTATCCCATGCGTGCTGATGCCACGAAATGTCCTAATTGCAATTATTCGCCGACGGCCTCTGCTGCATCGCACGGCAGTACGGGTGGTGCTGACAGTGGTGGGTATCGACGTCGCCCCACACGTATGTCTTCTGAGCCAGATGACGAAGAGGTGTATGCCCCCAAGAAAACGCGCAAGGCAACAAACTCGGGCTCGTTCAACGGCACCATCAACCCCTATATGATGAATTACCAGGCTGAACCAGCTTTCGTTTTATCACCCATACAAAGGATGAATGAACGTAAGCCTATAGAGCCCTTTGAATTAGAGGGCGTCGAAGTCATACTGACAAGAGACAATACCGAGCCGGGGAATCCCACCATCTCATCGAAGGAGCAAGCTGTCATTACACATGCTGAAGGCCATTGGTATATAGAGGATGCCAGTGACCAGAAGACAACGTTTGTACAGGCAGCCCATAAGATGGAATTACATGATGGCGACATCATCTTGTTGGGAAATCGTTTGTTTAAGTTCACGGAACAGTAGTGTATATGTCTGGAAACATCCAAAGATGTGATTTCACTGTCGGCGATGTCATAGATGGTAAATACCAGGTGGAGCGAGTGCTGGGCGAGGGTACGTTCGGTATCGTCTTTGCCGTGTGCGGTCAGCATCATACCCATTATGCGCTGAAACTTCTTCGCCTTTGGGAGGTACACCCGGATATCCGTGATGGACTCGTCAGGCGCTTCGACATGGAGTTTGAGACTGGACGGATAGAGAGCGACTACCTGGTTCACTCCCTCGACCACGGGCTGGCCATGGGCAATCCCTATATCGTCATGGAGCTCTGCAGTGGTGGCGACATCATTTCCATCTCAGAGCATTCTACCCTGAATCTGCCTAAGATTGCCAACCATGTGCTCAAGGGGCTTGGCGCACTGCATCGCTGTGGTAAGGTTCACCGCGACTTAAAGCCTGAGAATGTTCTGATGAAAGCCAATGGTAATTTTGCACTGACCGATTTCGGCATTTCAGGTGACCGGAACAACCGGATGACCCAGACCGACATGTTTGGCAGAGCTACCCAGATGTTTGGTACGTATGCGTACATGCCGCCCGAACAGCTGAACCGCAAGAAGAATGCTACCGTGCTTCCCACCACCGACATATTCTCGTTTGGCGTCATGATGTACCAGCTTCTCACGGGTGAGCTGCCTTTCGGCAGATTAGATGACGAGAGCGACCTGGTGCCCTATCTGAGAAAAGCCAAGAACGGTGACTGGGACAGGCAAAGGCTTCTGCGACATCCGGAAGGGAAACAGTGGGAGCGGATGATAGAAGGCTGTTTGGAGGCAAAATTCCAGGAGCGCCTGCAAACCGTCAATGATGTCTTGAGGTATGTCCCCGAGATGGAGGCTGAACCCGTGAAGCGGAAGGATGAACCCGACCAGCCGGACACTCCGTCATTCCAAACAAAGATCGTAAACGGCGTACTGCTCAGGGTGATGCAAGGCGACGACTTCGGCAAGGTGTACTATTTGGACAACATGCTGGTTGGCGATAAGGCGATTCTTACTGTAGGCCGGAAAGACAACGCTGTTCCCAATGACATCGCCATCACCGAGGAAACCAGCAGTTACATCTCCCGCAGACACTGCACGCTGGAACTTGACTACAATATTGGCAGCTGGGTGGTACGCGACGGACAGTGGGACAGGTTCACTACCGGCGGGTGGCGAAGCTCCACCAACGGTACATACGTCAACTCCACGGAAGTTGATCGCAGAGGGATGGTATTTAATCCTGGGGACATTATCTCTATCGGAGACACCAAACTCCGGGCTGAGGGTTATTGAAAAACAAAAAACAAATCTAAATATGTCAGGACAAGCTACAAGACCATATAGGTCAACACTGTCTGGCTCTATTGGAGCCGGCATGGGTTCGGTTTTCAGTCCGAACAGCAGGAAATATTTCATCTTGGAGCACAAGGTGAGCAGCAAGTACCATCGAGCCGGCGAGGCTCAGGAAATTATAGTCAACCAGATTGAACTTGGCCGCGACTCTCGTTGCCAGGTTCGGTTTGACGACAGTTTCTCAACGGTGTCCCGCCATCATGCTGCCATTGTCAAGGATGGCGACAACTGGAAACTCATACAGATTTCAAAGACCAACACTACGCTACTGAACGGTCATCCAGTAAAAACTGAGTGGTATCTGCAGAATGGCGATGAGATCCAACTGTCGGTAAACGGTCCCAAGCTCGGCTTCATCATCCCCTCTGGCAAGAAAGCCACTGTGGGCAGCATAGGCCTTACCCGCCGCCTCAGTCTGTTCCGCCAGCAGGCTCTCAGACCTTACAAGCAGGCCATTGCTGTGTTGGCCGCCGTTCTCGTCATTGCCGTTGGTGCCGGAGGTACGGTGATATGGAAGCAGAATGAAACGATAAAAGACAATAGCAAGCTGCTGGCGAAGGCTAATGAGGAAAATGCGAAGAATGCCGACCTGATAGCTCAGCAGAAGAAAATCTTAGACAACCAGAGTGGCCTTTTAGACAGTTTGAAGAAAAGGAAGAACAAGACCATTGTTAAGTATGTGAATAAGAGAAATGTCGACCCCAAGCCTGTGCCAACACCGGATATTGACATGTCACCGTGTTATCCCTTTGTGTATTATGTGACTATGTATGCAAAGCTTCCCAATGGCAAAGAGTTTGCCATGGGTTCCGGCACGGGGTTCCAGCTGTCTGACGGCCGCTTTATCACGGCAAGGCATGTGGGTCGTGCACCGTTTTTCCCGTCAACGTTTGTCGTAGATAAGGGGAAGATAGCCTTCGTGAGCAACGACCCTGAGGAAATATACAACGACATGTTTCTGAATGTGTTATATCAGATGGGCAAACTCCAGCTGGTGTTCAAGTGCGTTTCTATCGGCGACAGCTTCACGTTCACCGACAGTCAGATAAAGGATAACGGAAATCGCGACCTGGTGGCAACGCTTGAAGAGTCGTTCCCGCTGGTGAGGAGAAACCAGCAAGGTAAATACGAGCCGGTATTAGGCGACGACGGCAAACCTATAGCTATTCCGGCCGGCACCAATCTGCGTCAAGGCTCTTTAGGCGACAACGACTGGGTGTACGTCAACAGGGGCGGTGGCAAGGGGCTGAAAGCCAATGTCGCGGCATCCTCCAGCCTGAAACAGGGCACCCAGCTCTACATTCTGGGATATCCCGAAGGCTGGGCAGAGGGCAAGGAGCCTATCCTCAGTACTGCCATGTGTTCGCAGAATGGTCTCAGCAGTGATCTCGGAAATACTATCATGGCTTCAAACGGTAACACCACTGGCGGCAACTCTGGGGGGCCTGTGTTCATCAGAAATGGCAACGAATGGGAGGCCGTGGCCATCGTGTCAGGCAGCACCGGGCAACGTTCCTATTCAAAGAAAGGCCGCTTTGTGCCATTGTCAGCAGTACATTAATTATATAGATTGCAATGAAAACGAATATCTTTAAAATCATTTTTTCAGTCATACTCTGTCTTTCTACGGGGCAGGCTTCTGCTCAGTTCTACGTCAAATCGTCCAACCAGCAGTTCGTGGAGGATGCTGTCAGGGATGCATTCTTCGTGTTCTCGCACAGCTACCAGATACGTGATAAGAAAGGTGAGCTGTATGGTCTTAACAGCCAGAAGGACTTCGGTGTGGAATGTGCTTTGGGCATCAAGGTTGCCGACGGCGTCTTGCTCACCGTCAATGCCGTGGAGCCTTGGAACTACGACCCTAAGTTCAAGAAATACCAGGACAAATACACGCCCGTTACCAACAAGACCCAGTACACCGCCCTTGGCGACAAAGCCGACTACAAGGACTTTGGATTCAACAGCGACTCCGTTCGCCCCACGACAAGCCAGTTTGTGTCAAAAGTCGAAACGTCTGTCTTTGACCGCAAAGGCTTATTGCCCGACCGGGGCATCGGCGAGAAGAAAGGCTGGATGATATGGGTCGTTGCCGACAAGGACATGGATATTGCTAAATCAGCGGCAGTAGATTATGTGATATATCGGTATGAAACCACAGCCGACAGTAACGACAGCGTGAAGATAGACAAGCCAGGTGGCGACCGGACTATTGTTGGCGGCGCATACGTCATCAGCGATTTCTCCGAGATGGGCACCGTGAGATTCAAAGTCTGCGGTGTAGTAAGGAACATTGGCGAACAGTGGTACTTGAGCTTCCCGTTCGCTGCCGACGAGCTTAACGCCGTTGAAGCCAAGGTAGCGCCTAAAGCTGAGGCTGACCTGGGCGTTGACGAGCTGACGCCTGTCGGCGACAAGAAGAAACAGAAACGCTCAAAGCATAAAAAAGGAAACAATGAGTGAGATCCTATTCCGCATGGCGGCCAAAACCGATGTTGGTTTGGAACGCTCCAACAATGAGGACAATTTTCAGGCTTCTGCCAATCTGGCTGAAGGCATGACGTGGGTGAACGACCAACAGTATTCCCTTGGCAACAAGGGCGCGCTGTTGGTTGTGGCCGACGGCATGGGTGGAATGAATGCCGGCGAGGTGGCTTCCGAAATAGCCATCGACACCGTCAGGGAATGTTTCGCCCCGGAAAAAATAACCGACGAGGTGGTGAAGAATCGCTACACCATCGAGAAATTCATGAAAGGCGTCATCGTCGAGGCCGACAAACGTATCAAGGAGTTTGCCAAGTCACATCCCGAATCGAGAGGCATGGGTACCACCATCGTCATTGCCTGGCTCTTCGACGGTAGCCTCTATGTGTCATGGTGTGGCGACAGCCGGGCCTATCTCTACAATCCCGCCTCAGGGCTAGTGCAGATTTCCAAGGATCATTCCTACGTGCAGGAGCTGGTGGATGCCGGCAGAATAAGCTCAGAGGATGCCTTCGACTTTCCTGACAGCAATATCATTACACGCTCACTCAGCGACTCTACCCCCAAGGCCAGTCCCGACTGTCTGCTCATGCCTCTTAGGCTGTGCAACAACGACATTGTGCTGCTGTGTTCAGATGGCCTTAACGGCATGTTGCGCGATGCAGAGATTGAGAAAATCCTGGTCAGCAGCCAGAGCAACATGACCGAGTGCGTGGATACGCTCATTCAGGGAGCATTAGATGCCGCCGGTGCCGACAACTGCACGGTGGCCCTGTGCCAGATTCTTTCGGGCGGCGAGCAGGCTACCGGCGAGCGGTTTGCAAACCGGAAGCAGGCATTCCCTGGAACTGTCGTCACTGATGGCGGTGGCAGGAGGAATCGTTTATGGCTCATATCACTGCTCATCGTCCTCTGTCTATGTGTGGCCGGTGCGGCGTGCTATTACCTGTGGCCGGGTATCACGAATATTGCAAAGGGCGGAATGGCAGAACAGTCAGACTCAACCATCGTACAGACTGGCACAACCACTGAGAAGACTGACTCAACCACCGTGCAGTCTGACTCTATGTCCGAACAGAAGCAGGAAGACGGACAAACAGTCCTCCTTTCAACAGGGAAGGAGAAACCCAGTGGCACTGCCGCTACCGTCCAACCTAAGGGGGATGTCCCACTTGAAGACAATGACGAACTTAATCCTGTAGGTTTTACTCACATAGTCAAAGATGGAGATACCTTGGAGGGCATAGCCAAGCAGTATGGCGTGACTGTTGAGCAGATACGCCACTGGAATCGGCTTAAGGAGTCAGATGTTTTAAAAATAGGCCAGGAAATAAAAATATCGAAGAAATCATGAGTAGAGCAATCACTATAGGGCGCAACCCCCAGAGCACCATCCGCATCAGTGAAGATTACGACATCGTAAGCAACGACCATGCCGAAATCATTCAGCAAGGTGTCGAACTCACGTTTACCGACCACAGTTCAAACGGTACTATCATCAATGGCCAGAAAATCAAGGGCAAGAGTGTCAGTATTTACAGGGGCGACAAGATTGTGCTTGCCGGTGTCTACGAACTGCCCTGGAGCCAGATTGAGGCCTACATCGTTCCAGTGGGGCGCCCCACCGTGGCTAGAAACATCAGGAGCGAGATACGGCCGGAAGCAGGTGGTGCTCAAGATCAGACGTATTCCCATACCCGACCAACGGATTTCTTCGGCGATAACCGCCAGAATGTAATACAAGACCAGCGTACAAAGGCAAGAGTTACTGAGAGCAACGATTTACGCCGCACATCACTGTACGATGAGGGTCGTGCAGACAGTAGCCTGAACAACTCACGGTTGGAGAAGGAATTGTCAAAGTGGAACTGGGGAGCCTTTTACTTTGGATGGATCTGGGGCGTGTTCAACAAGGTGTACGTTTCACTCGTACAGTTGGTGGTTTCTCTGCTTAGTTTTGCCGTCACCCTCATGGGCATGGGCATCATCTCGCCCATCTTCGGCCTCATCGGTCTCGGCATTAGCATCTGGCTCGGCGTAAAAGGATCGAGAATGGCATGGGACAACGGTGCTTACCGCAACATAGAGCACCTTCGCACATCTCGGCACAATTGGAACATGGCTGCCGCTATCGTGTTTGGCATCAGCGTGCTGCTCGTCATCATGATGCTCCTGCTATTCGTCGACGTCATCACCCGAATATTATAAAACCATCAGTACTATGACTCTGAAGAAAGGAACGCTCTTTGACAAGCGCTATCTGCTTGTTACCGATTTAGGCAAAGGGGCATCGGCACAGGTGTGGCTTGCCAACGACACCATGGCCGCTGGCATGAAGGTGGCTATCAAGGTACTGTCGTCGCATCACGGTATCGACACCGTGGGCATTCAGAATTTCCAGCGTGAGTTTACCTACGTCTATAATATACAGCACCAGAACCTGCTTACCCCTTCCAATTATGCTATTTGCGAGGGCACCCCATACCTTGTCTTGCCATATTGTGAAAACGGGTCGGCGACAAGCATGCTGGGGCGGTCTGATGAAAACGACATCATCAGGTTTTTGCACGACGTAGCTGCTGCCTTAGAATGTCTGCACGCCAACAAGATTATACACCAGGACATCAAGCCCGACAATGTCTTGCTCGACGACAACTGCAACTTTCTTGTTACCGATTTCGGCATCAGCATCCAGTCTTCTGACGTGACAAAGAACAAGGCAGGACGCTATGGCGGCACCCAGCCCTACATGGGGCCTGAGCGGTTTGAGAAAGATGCCGTCCCGGTGAAGATGAACGACATCTGGGCCATGGGTGCTACGGCTTACGAGATGATTACCGGCAACCCGCCCTTTGGCGACAACGGCGGCATGGTGCAGGCCATGGGAGAGCCCGTGCCCGACCTGCCCGACACCTTGCAGCCAGAGCTGAGGCAGCTCATCTTCAGCTGTCTCGACCCGGAGCCTTGGAACAGGCCCAGTGCTGAATATGTTAGGAAGATAACCCAGCGCTATATAGAGACCGGCAGCTGGAAGGAAAAGACCGGGAAAATATATCTGTATGGTGCCATCGCTGCTGCCGCTGTCGTGCTGCTTCTATGCGGTTTGCTTGTGTGGGACTACAACCGTACCAAGGTGTTCTACTACAAGGACTATGTTGAGTATTGGGGAATACCTGAGGGTATAGGAGCACTTTCGGGAAGCGAGATGAGACACCGCCAGATGACATACCGCATGGAATACAGCCAGAGAAAGCTACGGCGTCTGTCGTTGGTCAACCCCGAAGGCAACCTTACAAAGCACCGAGATTCGGAAAATATATTGAGCAGGTATGTTGATGTCCGTTATTTCTACACTGATGATGGAAAGATAGATTATAAGACTGTTTATGACCAGGTGGGAAAACTGCTATTCAAAATGGATTATGACGAAGCTCTCAAAACTGTTACCTTCAGGCAGAACGACGAATACGGCACGGAAATGAACCTCAGGGCAAGCACCACTGACAGATTAGGGCAAGGGCAGGATCTGATAGAAAGGAAGAGCCGTATATCAAGGTATCTTCTCAGTTACGACAACAAGGGACTACTGACAAAGCTTCGTTACGTAGGGCTTCAGAACGTACCTGCCGGCGACGAGGAAAACATCTACGGCATCAGATACGAATACGACGAGAAAGGCAGGAAGATCGAAGAGCAGTTCCTCGGAGCTGATGGTGAGCCTACCAGTAACGGAATAGGCCTGAGCATCACGCAGTATGACTACAACGAGGAAGACGACTGGTGTGCGATACGCTACCTCAACATTGAACGCGGCCCCGCCCACGATGGCAACAACTGTCCTTTGGTGAAAATTGAAAACGACGAGTGGGGCAACCGCATACAAGAGACATACCATACAATTACAGGTGAGCCGTCTATCAGAACAGACCATGGTATAGCAGGATTCAGCTATGCCATTGATGATGATGGACATTGCACGTCGATGACCTGTCTTGGTCTTGACGGGAAGCCAATGCCCTGCCGTTATGGCTTTACTACATTAAAGTATCAATATGACGAAAATGGGTATGAGTGCCAAAACGCCTATTATGATGCTGATGGAAACGTTTCTAATTTTACAGAAAATGGAGAAACCTATAGCAGTGTGGCTCTTAAAAACAATAGGAAGGGTTTAATAGAAGAAGCTGTTTTCTACGACGAGAATGGGGAGGAGTCGGAACAGTATCATGGGTATAGTAAAATCAAATACGCATATGATAGTATAGGGAACCAAACTGAGGTGAAATACTTCAATAGTCAGCATGTCCCCGTGCTCTACGATGGCCTTTACGCAAAAATATGCGTTGCCTATGACGAGTTCAGTCATGTCATCTCTATTAAAAAATATGACATCAATGGTAAACCTGCCACAGACGAGAACGGTATCTATGCCACAGAAGCGGAATATAACAGACAGGGTGCCGTGGTTAGGATGTCGTTTTTCGGAAAAGACGGTAAGCCAAGCATTGGCGGCAACTTTGACGCTTCCCGTACATGGGACTACGATGAAATAGGCAACGAAAAGACCCTTCAGTTTTTTGACACTGAGGGGAAACCGACAAACAATGGTGACGGCATTGCCCGTTACGAGTATGCGTATGACAGCAAGAGCAACTTCAGGATAGCCACCAAGGGGTATGACGCAAAGGGGGCACTCGTGTCAACGTTGTGCCAGGAATACGACCAGCGTGGCAATGTGCTCAAGGAGTATCTTGTCACGTCGGCTGGGCAGCTGAAAAAGGGCACTGCCGTCTTACATTCAGAGTATGACAAGAACAACCGTGCCGTCACGGTGTGGTACAGCGACCTGAACGGGAAACCCGTCAACAAGCCCGGCGCTAAATATGCCAAATTCAAGAACGTGTATGATGAGCGTGGCAATGCCACTGAAAGAACCTTCTGGGACACCAACGGCCACCCGGCAGTTGACGAACAGGGTGCCTTCAAACGTGTGCAACGGTTCAACGACCTAGGTCTTCCTGTATACGAGCGCAACCTTACTGCCGATGGCAAACCGCTGACTGGTCGCGATGTCAACCCCGAGGGAAAGGTGGAATACGACAAGCAGGGTAATGCCATACTGATAGAATGCTACGACGGATACGGCAAGCCACGCCTTTCGTCTGACGGCTTTTTCAGGGCTACCAGCAAGTATAATAGTCACAACAAACTGACGGAACATTCCTTTTACGACACAAACGGAAAACTGGTGAAATCGCGTTCCAACGATTATGCCAGAAAGGTGTCTGTCTATGACAGTCATGGTATGGAAACCGAGACTACCTATTTCGATGAGCATAATAAAGCATTCCGCCAAGACACCTACAAGTATAATGAGAAGAATCGCTTGACGGAGCATCTCATTCTCAACGAAAAGAAGCAACAGGAGGACAAATTCTGGGGTTTTTCTAAAATGGTCATCGCCTACAACTCGAATGGCCTCGTGCCGAGCCAGCGTACCTATTATAATAGGAGCGGGACTAAGCTTGCCTATCAGAACTACAACAGCCAGAAAAAGACATGGGACAACATTGTCGGACTAAACAGCCAGACTGCCTTTAATATTACCGGCAACCATTGGAAGAAAGCGGTAATGGAAGCTGCAGCCCTCTGTCCTATTGATGCCGGCAACGGTGTACAGATACGCACTATCGCTGTCGAAGGCAACAGCGTGACCTGCACGGTGCGGATACTGGCACTCGACGCGGCCGATCTGGATGAAGAAAAGCTGCTGTCAATAAAGAGCATGCTGCCTACCCTGACAGCACAGATGAAGAAGGTTTTCGGTGTGCCTGGCTCGGTACATTTCGCCCTGATAGTCCAGGACAAGAACGGCAAACGACTGTAAAGATAAAAAGCTATATGGAAAAAATCAATTTATTTCATGACAGGTACTTTCTTGAGCGACTGCTTGGAAGAGGCAACTTCTCGGAAGTGTGGCTTGCAAAAGACATTAAGACCGACATACAGGTGGCCTTGAAGATTTATGCACCGGCCACAGGACTCGATGACCATGGACTGAATGTCCTTTCGCGTGAGTTTGCAATCGTTGTCAATGCAAACCAGAAGAATTTGCTGAAACCACTCTATTACGACTCATACGAGAGAAAGCCATATCTGGTACTGCCTTACTGCAAGAACGGAAGCATTCTGAAAGACGTTGGCCAGTTTTCAGAAGAGCAAGCCTGGCACTTGCTGCACGACGTGGCGGCAGGCCTGGCGTTCCTGCACTCAATGAATCCCGTAGTGATTCATCAGGACATCAAGCCGGACAATATCATGATTGGCGACAATGGCACCTATATGATAACTGACTTTGGCGTCAGCGCCCATGCCAAGTCTACCCTCAGGAAAAGCATGAGCATTGCCTTCGCATCGGCAGGAACGACAGCCTATATGGCACCGGAGCGTTTCAGCAAGGACAATACCCCTATCAAAGCCAACGACATCTATTCGTTAGGAGCCACCGTCTACGAGATGCTAACCGGCGACCCTCCCTTTGGCGAGAGCGGGGGACTGTTTCAAAAACGGGGGGCCGAGATCCCCAACTTGCCAGGCAACTATTCCGCACAGCTGAGTCAACTCATAGAAATGTGTCTGCAAGAGAACCCTTGGGACCGTCCTACAGCAGAACAAGTAGAGGAATATGCACAAACATACCTTGATGGCGGCGACCCATTCCCCGGTCCTGAGCCATGGTACAAGAAATACAAGACACCATTGATTCTTGTAGCATCCTTCGTGGCTGCTTTTGCCGTCATTGCTGCCATATTACTGATGAAACAAACTAAACCCATTGATGAAGAATTGGTCGGCATTGTTAAGGCGGCTCATCTGCTAAGAAACGAAGCTACGACTCAGGAAGGCCTGTCACTGCTTTCGGAGCTGTCTGATGAGGGCGACGCCGATGCCACCTACTTGTTAAGCCGCTTGTTATTCAAGAGTAAAAGTGCCAACGATTTCTGTCCGGACTCCATACGCGAGATGCAGCATGCAGGCAAGATTGCCGTTGACAACAAGAAAGCACATGCACTGCTTCTGAAGACAATAGAACAAAATCCTGAAGAGTACCATGCCCTGTATGAATTGGGCTGCGACTATCTAGGCGGAGACGCGCGCAGCGACATCACCGAGCGCGACATCAGAAAGGCCGACGGCTACTACAAAAGTGCGCTGAAATATGCACAGAGCAAAGGCGACAGCCACTATGTGGAACTGATACAGCAGCAGATGGAAAAATACGGCGACTCACTTAATGACTAAATGACCACATCCGTATGAAACGACAATTGATATTGGCAATAATAGCTATCATGACAGGCGTTACAGATATGTCTGCCCAAACTGTCCAGTGGGCTGTACGTCCCACTTCAGCACAGATTGAAGACTATGGAGATCTACTTAAGATACGTAAGAACGGAAAATGCGGCTTAATCAACAAGGGAAGCGAGACTATTGTGCCTACTGCCTACGACAGTATTTCGCCGTTTAGAGACGGCTACGCCTTCGCCATGAACAGACAGGGAAAGTCATTCAAGATTGAAGCCGTCATATCTGACGGAGACTATGAACTGCAG
This sequence comes from uncultured Prevotellaceae bacterium, assembly GCA_947303855.1. Lineage (GTDB taxonomy): Bacteria > Bacteroidota > Bacteroidia > Bacteroidales > Bacteroidaceae > Prevotella. The sequence continues at coordinate 6,806 of CAMYZO010000059.1, read as the reverse complement.
CCGGTAACGGAGACAGTGTATGCCACACGCTATCTATGGTTTTCTGACGGGAAAATGCCTGTTAAGGGAGATGGGGGCTGGGGCTATCTGGGGCCTGACGGCAACATGGCCATTCCCTGCCAGTTTCAGCAAGCATTCCCTTTCAGCGAGGGCTATGCTTCCGTCATCATCAATGACAAGGCCTATTACGTCAACCGCTATATGGACTATCTTAATGTAGAGGCCGGCTATGGCGACCTGATTTTTGCCTCAACTTTTTACGGCGGCGAGGCGGTAGTGTTCAGCAAGAACAGGAAAGGATATGTGATAAACAAGCAAGGCCGCACACTGCGGACATACAAGGAAAAGGCAGAGAACCTGAAGGTCAACAGGATAGACCATTCTGTAGGCGACAGGGCGGCTGCGTTCAAGACGCAGGTGGCGCAGCTTCATAGTGACCCTTCTTACACTGTATTCAAAGAGAATGGCAAATATGGCTACAAGAAAGGAAATGCCATTGTGCTTCCCGCTCAGTTAGACAAGGCTGAGCCTGTCTGTGGCGGCTACGCCAATGTTACTTTTGGCAATCAGAACGGTATACTCCGGTTTGTTGACGGCTCGTTTTCCCTACAGTTGGAAAACCAGCGCGTTGACGTCTCTGCCGACAATGCTGGCCGCAATTTCCTGCAGCTGAACGTTCCGAAAGAACTGGAAGATGCCAACCTCAAGTTGCGTATTACAGACCAGCAGGGGCATCAATACTTAGTGCAGGCCACCAATACAGTAGGCGAGCACCGCACATTTTCCTTCCGACCTGCCGACACGCCCGCCGACAGCAAGCTGTCACAGTGTACGGCAGCTGTCTGGGGCGAAAACCTGTTGCTTTGGAGCACAGACTTCGAAGTGAGTTACAACGTGGCACCCGCACCCAAGGAGGAGGTGAAGGCTGTTCCAAAGGAAGAAAAGCCACAGCCAAAGCTTTCAATCGCTTCGATGTCGCTGTCGGCACCCCGGCCTGGCAGCAAGCGGGCTAATCCCAAGAACGATTTCTTTGTTACGGTGCAGGTAAGCAACAGTGGCGACGAGCGTGGCGATGCCTTGGTTACACTGTTCCTCAACAACAAGAAGATGGATACCAAACTCGTCAGCGTGAAGGGGCATGCCTCCGCTTCTGCCATATTCAAGATACCTGACGTGCGGAAGGAATACTATGCAAAGGCCAAGGCCATGCTGAAAAATGGCCGTTACAGTCAGGAGGCAGAAATCCTTTTCAAGCCTTTCTATTAATAGACTCCAAACAAAATGTCATTAACATAAAACGTTACAAACATGAGGAAAAAACTGTTTCTATTATCTGCTGCATTCCTGATGGCAGCTGTGACAAACGCACAAGTCACGTTTACCGATGAGGAAAACAATGAAGAAGAGTCGCTTGAGGGCATCGTGCCTGACAAGCGGAAGAGTGCTGTATCGTTCGGCTTCAAGGTTGGCGCAAACATGTCATCCATGACAAAGTACGACGTTGCCGACCTGGGCTTGAAGAGCGGCGTGGGGTTTGAGGGCGGAGTCGTTATTGCGGCCCGTTTTGGAAAACACACTAAGGGAAGCGATGCTGGCACTGGCATGTTCGGGGTACAGGTTGAACCCACATACGCGCTGCACAACATAGGCACCAGTTCTGATGACATCAAGTTAAACTGCATTGAAGTGCCTATTCTGCTGAAGATTTTCCTGACTCCAAATTTTAACGTGGAAGTGGGACCTAACATTTGTGGCTCCATCAGTTCGAAGCCTGACAACCTTGACACTGGCAACATGTCGCTGGCCATCGGCGACCTCAAGGCTTTCGACATCAAGGCCAGCATCGGCGTGAGCTATGAGACCAAGGGTGGACTTTTTGCCAGCCTGCGCTATAACCTGGGGACAAGCGAATTAGCAAAGAATTTCCCCTGCAAGGTCAGTGCTGCCAATCTGACGCTGGGATATAAGTTTAATATTTTCAAATTCTAAAACAATACAGTCATGAAAAGATATCTTTATACATCTGTCATAGCGTTACTCACAATATGCTTCATCGCTTGCGAAAACGACCCCATAACAATCAGTTACGGTACTCCCATCAAGGTTGACCCGTCAGGTGTAATTGCCCCGTTTACCTATGAGGTGAAGGCTGGCGAACTGGAGTCTTTCTCTAGTTCCTACAAACTGAGAATAAGAGTGTTGGCATACGATGTAGACGGGAAGCTGGCTGCTGCCGATACGTCGTTCCTGACCAATTATGCTGGCATTATGAATACAACCTTGACGCTACAGGAGGGAACCTACACGTTGATAGCCATTACCGATGTTGTACGCTATAGCTCGGGTAAAACGACCCTTGAATACTGGATTCTGTCAGGCATTCAAGACATCAACCAGACAAAAATAACAAATGCGGGCTATGTTGGCGGTAAAAACAAAATTCTTGGCATAGACAGCAAACGTATCTCTGTGTCAGGCGAAAGCAGTACCGTCAACCTGGCTCCAAGCGCTGCCGGTGCACTGCTGTGCATCAGAGTACTGCACATGCACCAGTACTCTGACGTTACGGAGTATAAGCTCTTAACCAACAGAAATGCTGATTTCCTGACGTTCGACAGCCAGGGCAACGCCCTATCTACCCCGCAGAACGTCAACAACCAGTTCAAGTGGCGAGTCGCTTTTTTCAATCCGCAAGACGAAGGCTATGCCAATTACAGTGGGTATTATGCGTACAACTTTATGTTCCCTGTGTCTAATGCCAATTACAAATTTGTCTATTCTACAGAGTCGGAAACTGATGAAGAGCTCGCTACTAACATGCTTGTTAATTTGGAAAAAGGCGACGAGTATCTCTTCCTTCTTGAACTGTTCGACGAGGAAGACCCCAACTATGACATTACCTACGACTACGGAAAAGTTAATGGAACAGGCACGCGTACAAGGTCTACAGAACTGCCGCAGACGCCATGGATGAAGAAAATGGCGGCCGATGCTCAGAATGCAGCCAAACTTAAGGACCTCATAAAGTAACCTCCTGATGCTGGCAAAACATCATTTGTTTATTGTTGCAGTCATATTCTTCTCAGGCTGTTCTTCCTCTGACGACGATGTTGTCGGGGAGGAGCAGCTTCAGCCTGTGACAGAAGGTGCCTACACTGACGAATGCAGATGGATTTACCGGCAGATGAACCATTACTACCTATGGCGGGAAGACATGCCTGACTCTGCCACCTGCGATTATTCCACCGATCCTGTAACCTTTTTCAAGAGTCTGCTTTCGCCGAAAGACCGTTTTTCATATTGCGAGCGCAATACGGGATATACTGGTCCTGCCTCGGTGTTCAAGGATGACGGTGATTACGCAGACGAAGGGCTTACCAGGTCTGCGTCTGGAACTGTTTTTCTTGACTCTGTCTATTTAATCGGCAACAAGATAATAGGTTACCTGTGCTATACCCGATTCGAGGATATAGCCGAATTGGCACCGGTTATCAGGAAATTCAAAGAAGCACAGATTGACGAGCTGATAGTTGACCTCCGCTATAATCCGGGGGGCTATGTCAGTGTATGCAAGTATCTCTGCAATTCCATTGTCGGAGAGAGTGGATACGGGAACACTTTTCAGTATCAGGGTTTCAATAACATCATCGCCGACGAACTGTATAGGGAAACAGGAACCTATGTGGAGGCAGACCTGTTTGAGCATCCAACGCGGGAAGACGAGCATATTCTTGGAACGCCGCTGTACGGCCTCAACATGAGCAGTGCTTATGTGCTCACATCGTCAAGGACCGCCTCTGCCAGTGAGGCGCTGATAGTATGTCTGAGGCCTTATATGAACATCACTGTCATAGGAGAGCAGACGGTGGGCAAGGGCGTGGGGTCATCAACCATCAGAAACAGCCGGTACAAGTACGAGCTGCACCCTATCACTCTCAGATACTACAATGCGAAGGGGGAATCGACACCCGACGACGGCATCGTGCCCGACTACACAGTGAGCGGTGGAAACAATACATACAAAAAGGACATAGGCAATACTGAAGAGCCACTGTTAAACTTGGCTCTAAAACTTATCGCGCAACAAGGAAAACAATCATTTAATACCAACAGACGATGAACAAAGCAAATATTATTTCAGCAATCATGAAGGCAGGTATGGCGGCATGCCTAGTATTCGCCTTCAGCGCCTGTTCGAAACAGAACTTGGACGACGAGGCAGTCGTTCCACAGCAGCCGTCACAGCCGCAGGAGGAATTAAACACTTCCTACAGCGACGATTACAGACTATACGTCATTGAAGATGACACGACGGTCTACAAGCCAAGCGATAACCGCCGTGGTCTTACCCCTAAGGAGAATGCCATAGGCCGCTCGCTTTCTTCCTACGCAGTAAAAATGCTCATAGATTACGATGGAGACAGACAGAACACAGTCTTGTCGCCTATGAGTGCCACCTTGCTCTATTCGATGATGGCCAATTTCGCCAATACCGATGCCACAAGCGACGCTAATGAATATATGAGCGAAATAGGACTTGACCCCGCAGTGGCAGATGACATGAACTCTTACCAGCGAAGGATTGCCTGCCTCGAGGAAAATGCCGACGCACGCGATGATGCCGAGACCAGCTTCTCGGTGGAGAACGAAATGTTTATACAAGAGGGCAGGGAAGTCTACAATTCCTTCCTGTCTACCACCCGGTCGTACAAGGTGAAGGTCAAGGGCGTAGACTTCAACAACAAGAGCGAGATGTCGCAGATTAACAATGCCATAAGAAAACACGTGGGTGAAAACAGTGTCGGCATCAGCACTACGGCGGCGGGTGGAACGGCTTCGTTGGTGTCGTCGTCACTTTCATTCCAACAACTTTGGAAAACGCCGTTTGGCATAGACTCCATAGCAACAGTTTTCACCGATACCAGCGGCGGCACCGTGGAGCGCAAGATGCTTGTCAAGAGCGGGAAATCTCAATTCTGCCGGTTTGGCGGCTACAGCATGCTAGAACTGCCCTATAAAGGCGACAAGTTCTCCATGTTTGTGTTACTGCCCGACGAAAACAAGACCTTGGCGCAGACTCTGACAGCCGTACAGAAAGCAGGACTTCCATACTGTATGGAGATTACAGGCGATACCACGCGCACCTTTCACGGGACCAGTTACAGCAACCGTAAGGAAAAGATAAAAATCATAAGGTACAGGAGCGGATATGACCCGGAAACGGTTTTCGAGACTGACACCATAGTAACCGACACGCTGGAAACTGACACTATATTGAATATCCGTATTCCTAAGTTCAAGTTCAGCGGCACCATGGCGTTGAACAGCAGCAGCCTACAAAATACGGCAAAGAGTAGACTTTACACGGCAAACTTGAAGAAGGTGTCACCTGGCGGCTTTACGCTTAGCAACATCTGGCAGTCGTGCTGCATAGAGATAACGCGCGAAGGCACCAAGGCATCGGCCAAGGGGGAATTACCTTTCCCTGTAATTAATACAATTAATACTGGGGCAACGGCACATAACAGCGAAATAATTATACGTCCCTCGCATGATTATTATGAAAGGGTGGTTCCTCAGGGAAAGCGGTCTCATGAAACCGTCGTTGAGCCATTCTTCGTCAATCGCCCATTCACGGTGTTCATCAGAGAGAACCTGACTGGGGCCATCCTGTTCTCTGCAAGCATCAAAACGCTCGATTAATCAGGAATCATAATTAATGTTGACAAGTTTATAGTACAGACACGCTTCTTGTCATAAATAAACGGAAATCTTCAAAAATCAAGCAAAAAAGAGATAGAAAAAGCGTTTTTTCTTGATTTGTGAAGATTTCTTTTCCATAAAATTTTTAGACCTTTGCAAAAAATGAACTATGAAACTTGTTGGTTTTGGCAAACGACTCCGAAGCGAGGGATGTAGTGGATAACACCTTCGTGAATTACATGAGAGTGGATATGCGGAATGCCGCAAATGAGGATGTAATGATGATTATCAATGGATTGTAATGGAATATAAGGTAAATGAGATTATTGACAGCAAATTTGTGCTAATAAAACCTATGGGGGTGGACGCATATTCGGAAGTGTGGCTCGCAATAAATACTGCAATAAACATATATGTTGTCTTGAAACTATACAAACCATCATCTGAACTTGTGCAAAACTATTTGGGACGGGGGCAGTGGTCAAGGGCGGTTTGTAATATTCATCACAAAAATGTCTTACTTCCCCTTAGTGCTAATGTATATAATGACAAACTTTATATTGTCCTTCCGTATTGTAAGAATGGTAGTATTTCAAGGAGAGTTGGCACGTTTACGGAGAGACAAACATGGAAATTATTGTATGATGTGTCTGGTGGCCTTTCCGTTCTTCACAATATGAATCCACCAATTATCCACCAGAATTTAAAACCAGACAATATCTTGATTGATGATGATGGGGATTTTGTGATTTCAGATTTTGGGATTGACTCTATAATAAAGAATACCTATAATTCGGAAAAAACTTATTTGCCTTGTGGCAATTGCACATATCAAGCCCCAGAACTGTTTACTGTGAAAGGGACATATTTGGCGTCATGCGACATTTATTCGTTGGGGGTCGTGGCATTTGAAATGATAAGTGGGAATCCTCCCTTTGGCGATTATGGGGGATCTCTTCAACTACGAGGGGAGGTTGTTCCCACGTTGGGGAATGGTTGTTCCGATGTTTTACGTATGGTTATAGAACGATGTCTAAGAGAGAATCCAAATGAAAGACTTACGGCAAAACAATTACATAATTATGCTGAACTTGCGGTGTCTG
>CAMYZO010000058.1 GCA_947303855.1 uncultured Prevotellaceae bacterium | reverse complement strand
ACGAATAACGAATAACGAATAACGAATAACAAAAAATAAGAAAGGAAATATATTATGGCAGAGAACATCACACCGGTAACCCTTCAGGTTTCAGGGTTCCAAGACCGCGAAGTATTGTTGGTTGACTACAAGTTCGATCAGGCAACCGACCGTGAAGGACAGATAGCAGGCATTCCCCGTGGCGGACGCGTCACCATCCGCGTGAAGGCCCTCAACGACGGCAACACCGAACTGCTGCAGTGGATGCTGGGCGCCAACGACCCCCGCGACATGAAGGTCGTCTTCCTGCAGACCATCGACGGCTCGACCATGAAGACCCTTGAGGGCACAGGCTGCTACTGTGTGAACTACAAGGAGAAGTGGGAAGACGGACAGGAGCACTTCGAGGAGATTGAGATTGTGTGCCAGGTGCTGAAGAACGGCTCCGTAAGCTTCGAGAACCCCTGGAAGTAATTTTTTCGGAAATCTTATACTGCCGGCCGGCTGGCCCCGCGGCCAGCCGGCTTTAAATCAAACGACAAAGGATATGGCATTGACAGCACGTTTGCAGATTGGCGACAACAACGCCCGCCGTTACACCAGGGATTACCTGGTGATTGACCTGAAGTGTCACATCATGCGGCGCCATAACGAGGTGCGCCCTGACAGCGACGCCCGCTGCGAGCGTATTGAGCTCACCGTGATAGCCCCAGGCCGCGACGACCTGAGTCTCTATGAGTGGTATGTTACCGGCAGCAGCTATAACGGACGTGTACTGGTTGACCTCTCAGGCAGTGGTATCAATGGGCATGACGAGCAGAAGGAGATACGCTTCGAAGATGCCGTGTGCTTTGCCATTGCCGAGGACTATTCCAACAAAGGCGAGCGCAGACGCGAGCTGCGGCTTAGCTTTGTGGCAGAACAGGTGATCATTGACGACCACACCTTTAATATATGATGTGACTATGACAGGACAGACGGCCAACTATTCACTCAATGCCTTCCTGGTGGTGGGCGATGTCACGGAGATCAGCCTCAACGTGCTGCTCAACCATGCCTTTACGGTGCAGCAGGTACGCTATAAGTGCCGCCGGCAGCGTAACAGCCAGGGATTCCCCTATGGTCAGCATCTCTCAGACTACATGGAACTGACGATACGGGTGGCCACAAACGACAATGCCAAGGTCTTCCTGGACTGTATGGCAGATAACCAACCACATGCCTTCTCCATCCTCTACGACGTGTCGTTCACGAAGATGCGGCGCCTGTCGGACTATGAGGATGCCACGATAGCCCGTGGCTACGTGGTAGACGTGGAGGAGGAGTATGACAAAGACCCGCATTCTGACGGTCTTGCAGACCAGATGCTGGTGCGGGTGAGTCTCCTGCTGAGCAACCTCTCTTATGTGGGCAGGACCTCGAAACTGAATCTGACGATTAGCAACGATTAATATATATACATTTCATTATGGCTAACGATAGTGATACTACACTGAAGGCGCAGACCTATAAGCTCTGTATCCATAACGACGGCGTAAGCACTTACAGTCCTGAATCGACAGATACCGCCGTGTCGCGAATTGTGGTATATGCCAACTCAGTGACCAAGGTTATTCATAATTCCAAGACTTTCCATCTGAGCCTCGGCGGTGTTAACTTTGTCCGTAAGGTTTACCAGCCCGGACATATTGAGGCTGAGGTGCAGATAACGTTGCCTACCACCGGGGATAATGCCAATCCGACGATGACCGACCTGCAGGAGATGTTCGTCAGGAAGAAGGTTGACTTGGAGATAGCCTATGAGGGCTATGATGACGACTTCAAGGTGGCGACCAACTACTATATCCATGAGATATGCCCGTTGTTTGAGCGGGACGGCACCAAAACCAGTGTCTACGTGCGCCTGTCTATCTACAGCATGGACAAGCTGATGACGCTCAACAAGTTCAGTCAGGCCTATCTCGGCAAGAAGCTGGGTGCAGAAATCCTGACGTCCATGGCCTCGAGCTTCCCGCTGAAGGCATACGAACCAATAGCGACAACCACTACCGACAGTAACAAGGACAGTAACAACAAGGACAGTAAAACGGACAGTAAAACGGACAGTAAAACGGACAGTAAAACGGACAGTAACAAGGACGGTGCTAATAACACTAAAAAGAGCCGTATCTATTATATTATGCCTAACGTGGCCTCGCTGCAGCACCTGGCCTATACCCCCAGTGGGGCGTCTAGTCCCGTAGAGTTTCTGCAGCCCTATCTGGTGCAGTATAATGAGAGCTTCTACGACTTCCTGGTACGCACGGCCAACCGTTGCGGCGAGTTTCTCTTCTTTGAGAACGGCATGCTCTGTCTGGGCCTGGATGCGAAACAATTGTCGGGCGATGCCAAGGTAATCTCCGACTACTCGCGACTGACATACCAGCAGATTACCGATGCCCCGCTGACCATCGACGACTATACACGCAACAGCCTGACAGATTCCTTCAGCCCACCGAAGAAAGAGTCTAAGGACGACGACGAGAAAGAAGACGCTAAGGGCAAGCTGAACGTTGAGGAAATAAAAAAGACTAATGGTTTTCCTACCGAAGCGTTCCCGACGAATGCCAACTTCGTGAACGGCTATAATGCTGAGGTGGCCCATGACGAATACTACATGCTGCTCTTCAAAGACCAGTTTGCTGAGGAGGATTGGTACACCTGTCTGGGTGAGGCTGGCACAAATGTGATGGACATTATCAGTACGGTGCTGAACTCCACCACGCTGTTTGAGGCCCTCAGCACGTTGGCCGTCACCTATACCAAAACCCTGATACAGGGAGCACTCTCCGTGAGCGACACAAACAAGAAGGGCAATGAGATTATCACGAATTTTGGCGGTGAGGATGCCACCAGTGCCGTGCCCTTCCTCACGACCGACCAGAACACGTGGCTGCTGCTGAATTATTATTCCGACATCAAGAAGAACGAGGAGGCACAGCAGCGTAAGATGGTCTGCGCCGACATGGGTTCTAAGTTCGTCAACGTCAGAATAGGCGACAAAATCACATTCCCCAATGACGACCAGCAGTATCTGGTGGTGCAGATAGAGTTGCAGGCTGACCAGGCGTGGAAAGGCAGTTACGATATCTATCAAACTGCTGGTGAGCCGTTTTCCAACGTACGGAAACAGAAGATTTATGCCATTCCCATGGCCGGTAATAAATGGTACCCCCCCTACAGTGCGGTCAAGCCTTACAGGGAGGCTGCACCCCAAACGGCATTCGTTGTTGAGAACAAAGACCCGAAAGGGCAGGGACGCATCAGAATCAGATACCCCTGGCAGCCAAACGTCGGTTCGGAGAAGGAGGCGCTGACAAAGAAGCAGGAGGAGACGAAGACGGCTCTTGAGAAAGCGAAGGAGGAACTGAAGAAGGACAGTAGTAACAGCGAGAAGGCGAATGCTGTTAAGACGCTTCAGGCAAATCTCATCAAGATCAATTATGATTTGGCGACGGTAGAGGCCGCGACGCCGTGGATCCGTATGACCACCCCGATGGCCACCACCGGAGGCGGCATGCTCTTCCGTCCGGAGGCGGGCGACGAGGTGCTGGTGAACTACGAGAATGGCAACATAGAGCGGCCTTACGTCGTGGGCACTCTCTATTCGAAGAATGTGGTGGCACCCGACGGCGACCGTATCATCCAGTCGCCCAACGGCCATACCATCAAGATTGAAGACCCTACGGACTTTGTGAAGTTCCTGGCTGGCATGCTGCCGGGACTGAAATTCCTGCAGTCGTACAAACTGTGGAACTCTGACTGGAAGATTGACGGTCTCCATGAACTGCTGGGCGGCATCACCATGACTGATGCCTACGGCTTGTACAAGCTGAAGCTGTCGTCGCACGAGCGCAAGGTGCAGCTGTCGTCACCCTTCGGCGATGTCAAGATAGACGCCTTCACCGGCATCACCATCTCGGCCCCCAACGGTAATATCAAGATCAAGGGAAAGAATATCGACATACAGGCCAGCAACAATGTGAAGATAACGTCGGGCCTGAATGTGAAGCCCGTCAACGATAACGGTCGCTGGTGGAGTGCTGGCCTTAATTCGAAGATAGTGGGCAGCACTATCGGCTCTACCCTCGTGAATGAGACGGTGGGACAGCTGCTCGACTTCAGCCTGCTGCGCTCTATCCTCGAGGTGTTCCTGCGTCCTATTGACGGCACCATGGAGCTGAAGTCATACCGCTACCTGAAGCTGCAGGCCGGCGGTGGCGTGGCCGAGACCGACAGTGGCGTGTACAATAAAACCGGTGCCAACCTGCGCCGTAAGTCGGGCGTTGACGGCTATGCCATACTGGGTAACTTCATCGCCATGGTTAATGGCAGGATTGATAAGTTCGCAGATAACTTTATTCAGGCCTACAATAACTTCATTGCTGCATGGGCTGCACTCAAGAGGCGGGGGCTTTACGCAGAGAATGCGGAGCTTGTGTCGACACCAGGCAGTGAGGATGCGTTGTTGACGGAAATTTTTGGTAAGACAGAGGTGAAAGATGAATGTCAGATAAACTATGTTTTTGAAATAGATGCCCTACTCGCTGACTTAGACGACGCAATTAAAGGCGATACGATAACTGCCACCAACGCCTTTGTGACGCTGAAGAAAACAGCTGAGGGATTTAATGATATCTTCAAGCATAAATATAACCCGCTGAAGAGAGTGATACCCGTTGTCGACAAATTTGAACAGATATATTCTGAACAGGGCACGGCAGCACTTAATGCTGTTAATTGTGTGCTGAAGGAACGTGTTGAGGCGGTCAGTAATAACGCAAAAATGAAGAGGCTTGCCAACAGGAATAATCCGTTGGGAAAATTATCTCGGTCGAGGAAGAAGCTGAAGCGTGCCGTCGCAGCAAAGGTCCTTGAGGCAAGCATGGGTCAGCGTGCCGTCTTCTGGAACTTCACCCTCAAGAAGGCTAATGATGCCCCTGCGGTAGACGCTGCTATTGAAGATTCTGCAGAGTGGATTAAGTATGTCAATGGCCTTGACATCTATGTGGCAGACAGCATCGGCCAGAACTTTGTGGCCGGTCTTGTCGACGGCCTGACATCGGCTATGAGTTCGAGCCTCTCCTATGAGCGTGACGTCTGGCAGCCAGGCACCAAGGGCGAGATACTGATGTCGAACAGCTCTGAGAAAACCCTGCGTTTCAACGGTACGACGATTGTCAGCGACGATAACCTGTATGTTGACCAGGCTGACAAGAAGAAGGTGGTGGCGCGAATCCGTCAGTTGATGTTGAGTTTTGCATAAACAGTTTACAGTATGGACTATAGATTCAGTGAATGGCAGAAGGCACTGGCCGACTTCCAAAGCAGTGTGGCCAAGGACCTGGAGGAGATGCGCAAGTGCAAGGAGGAGGTACAGCTCGCCCGCGCCAGCATCTACGATGAGTTAAACACGGGTGTCTATATGCGTGACGACTATAAGATAGTTATCTCGGCACCTGAGGTCATCATCGGCAATGTCGACAAGAGCGGCGCCCTGCGCGCCGGCGAGTCGTCAAGGGTGGTGCTGCGCTCTGCCAATGTCGATATCGACGGCGTGGGCAGCAACGGTGTCGTGCGCACCAGGGCGGCCTGCATCCATCAGATAGCCGTCGACCCCGGCATCGACGGTCAGGAGGCCGTCGTGGGACCGGTGTCGGAGGTGGTGAGCCAGGGACGCAGCGTGGTCATCGAGGGTAACAAGTCGGCGGGAACATTCTCGCAGACACCCCATACCGGTGGCGAGGGCAGCGTGAGGATTCATGCCGACGGCGGACTGATGCTGGAGGCATCGCTGTCGGCTGAAAAGCGGAAGAAGAACGTGGAGGCGGCCATCTCTGACTTGGAGGAACAGAAGGGCGAGCAGACCACCGAGGCTACCAATGCCAAGAAGGCCTTCGACGATGTGGTGAAGAAGCTGCAGGGGCTGATGGACAAATGCGAGAAACTGATGAGCGGCGATGAAGACATACGTACCAACATCTACGACATAGATGCCGTGGACGATGAGTTCCAGAGCCTGGCCCCCGCGCTCTGCGAGACCTTCGAGAACTGCTCCTACGCCCTGTCACGACTGGCTGAGACCAACCGCCAGCTGACCAGCCTGAAGAAAGAGAAGTCGGCCATCAAGACCGGCGATGACTATAAGAAGAAATCTACCGGAGCCTTTGTTGAGCTGAAGGGTGAGCGTGTGAACATCACCTCTGCCGACGGCGACGGCAACCTGCGCGACAACGACGGCTCGGGGGTGAACATCGTGGCCAACACCGTGAACGTGGAGGCGCGTGAGGCTGACCAATCGCTCAAGGAGAAGGGCAGCATCAGCCTCCATGCCAAGACCGTCAGCGTGACCACCGACAATCCTGCTGACCTGAAGTATGACGATAAGGGAAAGGTGACTGCCGGCAAGTATCCCGTGGAGGGCGATGTCATCATCCGTTCGAAGAACATCAACCTGGAGGCGGTGGACAACGAGATAGCCGACTCGAAGGATAAGGAGACGGCACTGACCAAGGATGGCAGCATCAAGATGCGTGCCGAGAAGATAGACCTCTCAGCCACCGACACCGAGGGCAAGGCCACGGGCAGCATCGCCGTGAATGCCAAGGCCGTCAGTGTGCGCTCAATGGATGTTGACAAGGAGAAACGTACCGACTCGGCCCTGGCCGCAGGCTCGACGATGGTGCTCGTGTCAGAGAAGATGTTCGTCGGCGCCAAGTCGAAGAAGGTGAAGTCGAAGAAGGTGCAGACCGTCTCGGAAGAGGTGGGTATCTTTGCCGACAATACCCTGGAGACACAGCAGGGCGACGGCAAGGCCGCCATGCAGCTGGCCGGAGGCAATGTGGCCCTGGGCGGCAGCAAGACCGAGGTCTATGGCAAGACCACCATCAACGCCGCTACCGAGGTGAAGGCCGAGCTGAAGGCACCCAAGGCCACCATCGACAATGTGGAGGCCAAGAGCTCGTTCAAGTCGCCCAACATCAGTGACGGCTTTGCCGTGCCGGCAGCAGGTGCCGGCGGCAGCCTGAGCACGAAGATGAAGGCGGAGGATGCCCCGGAAGGGAAATAATACGTTATATATATAATAATAAGGTATATTGAGATATGGGAAAATTCGTTTGTGCGGGTGCTATGCTGCAATGCAGCTTCGGAATGGCTCCGTCATCGTTCATGGTCATCGACCCGACGCGCCCGCTGGTGCAGAATAAACCGATGGCCAACATCATGGACAACAAGCCGATGGTGAACATCATGCCCTTCGGCATGTGCCAGTCGATGGCCAACCCTACGGTGGCCTCGGCCACGGCTGCCGCCATGGGGGTGCTCACGCCCATGCCCTGCGTACCGGTCATTGCTGCTCCGTGGGCGCCAGGCGGTCAGGAGCGTATTGCCAACATGCCTGCGCTGTTAGACAACTGTAAGTGTATCTGCAACTGGGGCGGAAACATCTCGGTGACCATGCCGGGGAATGTCTGTTTGGCAGAAGGGAAATAAACGGTGAAGATGAAGGCCGGAACGCTGACTGTGCTACTGCTGCTCTGCGGTGTGCTCTCATTGAGCGCCCAGCAGATGAGCGTCAGTGACTTCGCCCGTCTCAAAAGACCGCTGTGGAAGCGCTCGAAGGTGACCGTCGACAAGAAGATGGCGCTGCTGGACCTGTACACCACCGAGAAGGGCTTTGCCTTCGTGGCCGACGGCAAGACGCCGGCAGAGGCTGAGGAGGGCGAGGGCGTTATCACGCTGAAGCTGCCCCATAAGACGCAGTTCGTCACCATCAAGCATCCTGACTACGGACAACTGATGTGGCGCGTGCCAGCCAAGCGGCTGAAGAAGAAGAAACACTACCGGGCCACGCTCGATGCCTATGACCCGACCAAGACATACAAGCTGCAGCAGCAGTGGGTGGTGTTCGACCTGTTGCCACGGAGCGTTATCCTGACCGTTGACAGCACGACAACCTGTCTGCGTGATACAGGACGGGTGCAGCGGTATCTGCCGGTGGGCAGACACAGCTACCGTGTGGAGGCCCCTTTCTACGAGGCCGTGGAAGACACCTTCCTGCTGACGGATACAGCCAAGCTGGTGATACCGGTAAGGCTGCAGCCGTTCTATTCCTACCTGACGGTAAAGGTTCCATGGCCAGGTGCTTCGTGCTATGTCGACCACGAGCCGATAAGCGAAACCACCTATACCAGCCAGCGGCTGGCTCCAGGTCGACATCATGTGGCGCTGTTCTGGGGTCCGGACTGCTACTATGAGGGAATGGTCAATGTGGCGCGCGCAGAGAAGAAAGTGCTGACGCTGACGATGAATGACCTGTACCCTCGCCGCCTGAAGAGGGAAGACCGCGTGGCTGCGGAGCCGATGGCTGCTGACAGTATGGCGACACGGAAACAGCAACTGGCGGAGACGGCACGCAATGACAGCGTCGTTCGCTATGCGCCTGTCACCCTGAAGGCCGATGATGACAGCACGGAGATATGGGTGGACCGCGAACCGAAAGGACTGGGACAATGGCAGGGACAGCTGGCTCAGGGATTCCACCTCGTCAACACGCGGAAGGGAGGACAGGAGTCGCTGGCTTCCTATATCTGGGTGGAGGACGAGTTCCCGCAGGAGCTGTCGCTGCCGGTGCCACAGACGAGCCGTGGCATGCTGAACGTCCACAGTAACGTGGTGGGAGCCATGGTGCTGCTCGACGGCCAGCCGGTGGGACTGACCCCCTGCGTGCTCCAGGACCTGGATGCTTCGCGCCGTTACGAGGTCAGTCTGGTGATGGCGGGCTACAAGCGGGCCAAGACCAAGGTGCAGCCTAAGCGCAACGACCTGGTTGATGTTTTTGTGAAACTAAAAAAGAAATGATATATGAAACGTAGTGTTGCAAATTTGATCAAGGAGTGTGACAGCCGTATGAACGGCTATGCCATGCTGCTGAACTACAAGTATATGAACTTGTGTGTGAAGGCAGAGGCAGCATCGCTGCTCAGCGTTACCGTGGAATATGATGGTGAATACATGGATATCGAGCAGGTTGCCGATGTCACCATCGCTCCCGACGACTTCCATTTCCAGGCCTACCCGAAGGAGCCGGGACTGATACTGGTCATTGCCAAGGCCATCAAGAAGGCCCATCCTGAGTTTGGAGTAGACATTAAGAATATGGAGGAGGCGGGAAATACGGAGCAGGCCGATGATGCTGACCGCTACATCCTGATAACGATGCCGGAGGTTAACGACGACCGCCACGACTTGCTGGTCAATGCTGTGAAGACGCTCTATGACGAGTGCAAGGTGAAACTCGACCTGAACTTTCAGGACTACAGCGTCAAGCTGGTGACATTCATGGCCGGCAGCGACGCCAAGGAGGTGGACGAGGCCAAGGACATCCTGGGACAGGTGAACGACAGCTATGCTGACATGATAAAGGGCTTCCGCCAGGAGAAGGAAAAGGAGATAGAAGACGCCTACCAGAAATACCTGGTGGAGCGCAACCAGCGTGAGCAGCAGGAGCAGGAGCAGGCTGCTGCCCACGGCGTGGACAAGGGCAGGAGCCTGAAGCTGCCGGAAGAAAAGGATGAATAGTCCCTTCGCCCTCGACCGCGTGGCACGTGCCCGGATGATGGTTGTCGGATGTGGCGCCCTGGGCAATGAAGTGCTGAAACACCTGGCACTGCTGGGTGTGGGCCATGTGGTCATTGTCGACTTTGACCGTGTGGAGGCTGACAACCTGAGCCGCTCTGTGCTCTTTACCGCTGACGATGCCAAGGCGAACCGTCCGAAAGTGGCGGTAGTGGCAGAGCGGCTGCGCCAGATGAACCCCCGTATGGAGGTGATGGCCATAGAAGGCGACGTGGCATACGATGTGGGACTGGGACTGATACGCCAGATGGATGTGGTGATAGGATGTGTCGACAACCGTTGGGCACGTTATTGCATCAACCGTCTGGCCATGCGTGCCGGCATTCCCTGGGTGGATGGCGGCATTGACGTCATGGAAGGGACGGTACGGGTGTTTGTGCCGGGAAAGAACTGCTACGCCTGCAACCTTGGTCCCGAGGGATTGAAGGACATGACGAGACGACTGTCGTGTGCAGGCGTCATCAGACGGAATATTGAGGCGGGGAAGACTCCAACAACGTCGGTCATCGCCTCGGTGATAGGGGCAGTACAGGTGCAGGAGGCACTGAAGCTGCTCTGTGAGGACAGCCTCCGGCAGGGTGAGCTGACATCGCTGTGCGGGAGCATGTTCTACTACGAGGGACAGCATCTCACCACAAGGCTGGTAAGGTTTCAGGCCTATGACGATGACTGTCCCGTACACGAACGCTGGGACCCGGTGCGCCCCGTCGCCCTGACGAAGGACACGACGGTAGCCGACGCCTTGCAACTGCTGCAGGAAGAGCTGCAGACCCCGGCGGTGAGCATCGGACTGACAGACGACTGTTTTGTGGACTATGTCGAGCGGCGTGACAATGACAGACGCCGTCAGGTGATGAGGCCTGGCAGGGCTGTCGCCGCATTTGTGGAACAGGACAGGGAGTTGTGCGGACTGCCTTTCAGCGCGCTCTACCAGCATGAGTGGCGCCAGGTGGACAACCAGTTCCCTTATCAGCAGCTGACACTGGCAGAGCTGGGCCTTCCCGCCCAGGCCGTCCTGCCGGTGAGTTCGCTGTTGAAGACTTGTTATATTGAGATAAGATGAAGAATATACACCAAATACCGCAGGCGAGGGCAGAGATGTTGCTGAACTATTTCTACCCGGAGCTGGAGAACCAGTGGACTGTCGACAACAAAGGCAGCTTCTACCGGAACTATAACCATGACATCCTGGCTCTGTACATGGACGAGGGCAGGGTGGACCTGGCCCGTGACGGGTTTCTCAAACTGCTGCCTGAGGGATTGCTGACAGGCGAAACCAATGTCAGGGGCAAGGATGCTGCAGAGAAACTCAAGGAGGTGGAGCGGCGGATGCACTTGTTGCGTGAGGCGTTCCTGCCCCTCGACACGTTTGCATTCCATAGAAGGCTGCGCGTGGAGCGCCAGCTGTCGGAACTGCTTAACGATAAGATGGAGTATCTGCTGAAGGAGTACTTCGGCTTTGACCTGGATGCAGAGAAGAATCCCTATGTACGTCAACTGGCTGTCCTGCTGCCGTTCGCCAAGTCGTGGCGAGGCAATCTGGGCATGCTCCGCAATCTGCTGTCTGTCATCTTTGCCTGCGAGGTGAAGATGACACAACACATGTACAGCGACTCCGACACTACGAAGCACAGACTGCCGTTGGTGAGATACGATTTGCTGATAAAAGGTCTTGATGCGGCGGCTTACCGGAAAATGCGGGCTGACGTGTTGAAGGTTGCCGACTTCTTCACCGAATGGTTCATACCCATGGACATGGTATGCCAAATCTATGTCAAGGAGTACCACCACCCGCAGAATCTGAACAACAGACTGGTGCTCAACTATAACTCAGAAGTGGAACAACATATATAAATTTACGTGAATATGGATGTAAATGCCAGAATAAACTGGATGCCGGGGATGGAACTGACCGACCAGACCTTCCGGGCACTGGATGACAGACTAGACTTCCGTCAGCAGATGGCGCTGCGTGTTGCCTTGGGTAACAACCGCATGGGACTGCTGCCTGACGCGCCCTTCTGTAACGAAGGCATGTTTGTCAAGAACAAGTTCGAGATGGAGAACTTCCGCTGTATGGCGGTCATGCCTTCCGGACGGCTTCTTGATGTCGACGACAGTGTCAGTTTCACCATACCCATGCTCTATGGCAGCGAGTACTACCTGACTGTCAGCCTTGGAAAGGGAAAGATGGAGTATGAAGCAGATGGCATACCCTATGTACGTCCGCAGTATGAGTTCGGTCTTCATCCTTTTGAGGAACTTGAGAAGGACGACCTGTTGCCCGTGGTGCGCTTTCTGGTGGAGAATGGTGTGTTTACGATAGACAATGAATTCATACCACCTTGCCTGCTGCTATCGGCGAACGAGCATTTCCAGACCTATATCGACAGGTTTGCCGACCACCTTCAGGCGCTCTCCTCGCATGCTAACCTGGAAGAGGGCGAGGGCAAGCGGGCCTTGCTGCGCTATATGTTCAGGCTGAAAGGCTATGGCTTGCAGAACACCGTCAACGACTTCGTACTGCTGGTGCAGGAAATCGTGCAGGCCATAGACTACTATCTTATCAAACCTAACCTGGAACAACCCGCCCCCATCGAGCAGCCTTCGCAGTACGATGTGCAGAAATGGCTGAAATGGGTCGATGGCTATATGGCTGGAGCAGCAAGTGTGCTCGATACGGTAGTACTGGAAGATAATACCATAGACTATGCCACTCTGTTGGAGCAGGCAAAGAAAGAACTCTACGAGCGGCTGAATCCTGAACTCTATGAGCGGCTGCTGGTGGGTGTCAAAGACGACCTGCGCGAGGAGCTGACGGGCCAGCTGGAGCAGACCTTCAGCCTGTATATCAAGGAGACACTGCGTACAGAGCTGTACAACATTCTGAAAAGCGAGCTGTACAAGTCGCTCTATGAGGAAATCTATACCGAACTGTTCGAACACTTGTTTAATGCGCTGTTCATACCGGAGCAGGCGGAAAAGGAATTTGTACCACTGATTTAAACCGTAGAAGACAAAGCGTATGAGAAACATCGTCATTCCGATGGACATTGGCCCCAAAGGACTGAATGTGACAAAAGACCCGAAGCAGGCTATTGACCAGATGCTCACGTTGCTGCTCGGCACCCCTTGCTACAGCAGCGTGGCCGACCCGCAGTTTGGTTTTGTTTTCAATAACATGCGGTTTGAGATTTTCAACGAGAACGAGGGCGTCGTCTATAACTCCTCGGAGTCGACGAGCATCTTTGAAGGCCAGGAGGGACTCTACAACAAGAAGATAACAGGCTCGTCAAAGAACCTCAATACCTTTGCCGCTGAACTGAAGGACACCATCATGCGCTATGAGAAACGCTTGAAGGACGTCACGGTGTCAATGACCTACGTCCGTGAGGAGCGTAAAATCTATGTCACTGTCAAGGGCGTCATCATCGAGACTGAGGCTGACTATCTGTACACGACAACCTTAAATGTTTGGAATTGATTTATGAAGCAAACCATATTTGAAACACGCCAACGGGCTAACGACCTGTTAAAGGAGGCCATCGCAATATGGCGGCAGAGCGACCAGAGCAACCGCTTGGAGGGCATTGAGGACGACCCCGTGTTCTCTCTGCTGATGATGGCGCTGGCCTATCAGGCTAATGAAGCCGACAGCGAGATTGAGCACCTGAAGGAGGAGGTGCTCGATGATTTCGCACGTCTGCTCACACCTTACGAGGTTGGTTGTGCCACCCCGGCAACGGCTGTGGTGGAGACTCAGCTGCAAGTGGGCATCCCCGAAATGATGCTTGGTGCCGACAAGACCTTCACGCTGGCCTCGGAATACAATTTCATGCCGCTGCTTGAGACTAGAGCCCTTAACTGTGATGTCGGCTCAATCGTGCGCATTGACGGTCGCCGCTGGAAAGTGAAACTCAACTTCGCCTACCCAGTACAAGACCTCTCTGGTTTCTCGTTTGCTGTCAAAGACCTGAATTTCAGAGACTTGACGGTGACGCTTAATAAGCAGCCCCTGCCGCTCATCAAACCCTGGCAGTGCTCGGAGCTGCCGTTCTCGACTTTCTTCTCGCTTGACTCCATGACCTATAACCGTGCGCAGGTGTTCAATGCGTCGATGCTGCCCCTTGACTTGTTTGCCCGTCAGAATGTGAGCCTGTTCTGTATTGACAAGCACAATGGCAGGAAATTCATCCCAACGGAGGAGCAGCAGCTGGAGTTGATATTCGAGTTTTCTGGTATCAGCGAGAACTTCCTTTTTGACAAAAGCCGATTGGCCGTCAATACAACGGTGCTGGTCAATGCACGCCAGCATGAGGCTACCCTGACATCGCAGATGCCAATAGCCCGTGTGGCTGGCTATTCAGACCTTAACTATGCTACTGATGTTAATTCGCGGCAGTTTATGCATCTGCATCAGCCTTTAGACGTCCAGATCTTTGGTAAGACGGAACTGGAGGTCAGACGCTCCATGGCCGACCGTTTCAATCAGGGTAGTCTGGTGAAGCTGCTGAACTGCATCATCACCAAATACCATTCTGATTTCTACGCCTTCCAGAATGTGAAGGAACTGTCGACCGACAAGATGATTTATAACCTGCAGGAGTTGTTGTCGAGGCTGATAGAAGCCACCACCAACGATTCGCTGCATAACACGCCGGGCGTCTACCTGCTGTTGCATAGGCGTAACCAGTTGTATGACAGAGACTTCAGTCTTACCGTTAAGTACCTGACAACGGCCGGGGCTGCTGTAAACACCACCCTGAGCGCCACTGACACGTTTAGCGTGCCCTCAGGGCTCAGTGCCAGTGGTACGAGGATGATAGCGCCGCCCGTCATGGGAACCGACGAACTCAGTACTGATGTGGGCACTCAGACAATGCTGCGTTACTACATGCTGACCAGCGACCGCATCGTGACGCCGGCCGACATTAAGGTGTTTTGCTACAAGGAGCTGATGGCTCGTTACGGCATTAGTAATAATATGGTGAAGCGCATCCGTGTAAACCACCGTCAGACCAGAAAT
Source organism: uncultured Prevotellaceae bacterium (assembly GCA_947303855.1). GTDB lineage: Bacteria > Bacteroidota > Bacteroidia > Bacteroidales > Bacteroidaceae > Prevotella. The sequence continues at coordinate 8,697 of CAMYZO010000058.1, read as the reverse complement.
TGGCAGGAGGGTGGTTACGAGATTCTGGTTGAGCTGGTGCTGGCCGACAGCTCGTTCATCCGGCGTAACTTTGCTGACAAGCTGCCGGTAGCGGAAAACATGCTGCAGAGAATGATGGAGGTAAGGAGTACCCATGTCTATCCTATCAACGTCAGTATCAGTATTGAAGAATAGCAACACAAGTAACAATAATAACGACAGAAAACTATGGAAGATTTCTTTTTAGATATTGTCTACAAGAACAAAACGGTGCGGTTCAGGGTGGTTAATCCTGAGGCACCGCTCAGCTCGCTGATGGCTAATCTGCGTCATGCCGTAGGCAGCGACGGCAGACTCATCTTCGACTTCCCTTCTATTGACAGTACCGGTGCTCCCATCGACTACTTCTTTGGCAAGGAAGACCCTGATGTGCACGAGGTCAGAGTGCTGCGACCACGCATTGGCAAGGAAGACCAGACCTTGGCCGACTACCATATCAACAACGGCGACCGCCTGTTCCTGGTGCCAGATCCGTTCCCGGGTTGAATAGCTGACAGACAGAGACGATGGAGAGTGAACGTTTTGACCCTGAGACGCTTAGCGGACGTAACCGGCGTCTGTGGTACGAGTGGCACCAACTGGAGATGCGACTGGCAAGGCGCACCGATGTGCAGTTCACCGTGGCTGCACGTAATACTGCCCAACTGCCGGTGAGTTATCTGGTGGACTACCGTCTGCTGAGCATCTGTGGCGTCAGACAGGTGGAACGGCTCAATCAGCCTGGGGTGGAAAATCCTCCATGCTTTGCCAAAGGCTACACCATGCGCATTGACCTGCCTGCCAACTACCCGTGTGTGGACGGCGCACCTCGTTTCACCTTCTTGACAGAGGATGCTGCCGGAACGCCCATTCCCCATCCCTGGCATCCTAACATCCGCTACTTCGGCGATTTTGCCGGACGCGTCTGCATCAATATGGCTGATACCTATACCGACCTGGTGTGGGGGGTCGACAGGGTGGCTTCCTATCTGAGGTACGAGACTTATCACGCCCGTCAGGAGCCGCCATATCCTGAGGACCTGAAAGTGGCAGCCTGGGTCGTCTGCCAGGGAGAGCCCAGGGGCTGGATATTTTTTAATCAAGAATAAACGACGTTAACGCATGAATATACGACGAAGATTATGCTTTTTGCTGGGCTTCTGTGCCCTGGCGGCATTCGTGACAGCCCAGACGGTAAAGACCATCGGGGTAGGACAGGATGCCTCCTATACTGACCATGTGGCCCTGCAGGATGATTCACGCGACATGGACCTGATGGTGAAGTTTGTCTTTAATGAACCGGAGAACAAGCTGACCGTCAGCCTGATTTCCTACCGCAGCCTGTTTGTGTTCCGCGAGGACACCCGCTATAAGATGGCTGTTAAGTGCCGCAGGCTGCGACCGGAGCGTCTGCCATATATTGCTGAGGCTGCACCCGGTGCTAAGTTCAGGCTGACGAAGGATTTCCGGCGCATGGTGCCCAAACCGCGCAAGAAGTATGTCTTTAAGCGGTGGATAGAGTACGAAGGGCTGCAACCGTCGCCGATGGAATATAAAATGGTGAATGACTATATTGAGCAGACCTTCGATGTAGTGGGCAAGCGCGACTTCGTGACACTGACGCTGCGCGACATCATTGTGATGGAGAAGCAGCAGCGGCCATCAGGCAAACCTGACCGCTATTCGCTCATGTTCCGCCGCGATCTGAATACCTGCTATCAGATACAACTCCTGCGCAACCCCTGCTTCGGACTGGAAGATGAGATTGCCGCTGCTGCCAAGGCACGCGATGCCATTGCTGCTTCGTATCATTCGCTGAAGAAGCTGGCCGGCTCGGGAACGGTCACTTCCCAGGCCGCGCTGCAGGCCTTCACAGACCTGAAGCAGACGCTTGTCGGCCAGTACGAACCCATGCCGCTGGTATCGCCCTGTCCCGACATACAGAATGCCCGCGATGAGTATAATCTCTACGCCGACTCCATCAGGCGTGTCAGGTGTGTGCTCGTTGACGAGGTTCCGCAGTATTCCTTGGACGACCTGTCGGGCGAGGGTGCCAACGGTCCCGTGTTCGATGTGAAGGAGGTGCTGGCCAATGCCCGGCGTATCGATAACATGGTGTCGCGCTGGGTGGTGGCCACCGACCCCATGGAACGTCATGACCTGGAGACGCAGTGTGCCGACATCATCGGCTATACCACGAAGATGATTGACAGGCACGGACGGCGGACGCCCGAGCAGCAGAAGGCTGTCAGCCTGTTCAGGGAGGCTGAAAACTATTATAAGAAAACATGTAAGGGAATGCGATGAAGCACATAGGACAAAAGCTGAGAAGATATGCGCTGCTGCTGGCACTGGCACTGCTTGCCGAGGGCACGATAAGCGCACAGGACGGTGCAGAGCTCGACTCAGCTGCCTCTGCGGCGATGGTGCAGGTCAGGCTACGCCAGTTTATTGATGAACTCTATGTGCTGGCCCGCACAGGTGGCATGCATATAACGCTGAGCAGTCATGCCCCCATCTCTGCCTCTTATATCAAGGATTATCATGAAAAGGCCTTGAAGGCGGAACGCACGCTCAGTTCCATACAGAGCCGCTGGACCACCTACAGCATGGCACAGCAGTATGAGATTGCTGCCAGCGACAGCCTGATGAACATCGTGGCTGACCTTGACTTGGTGAAACAGGCGGCAGCTGATTCTGTAAAGGCCTGGCGGCAGGCTTGCCAGTCGCTGGACAATTTCCGAGAGGCCGAGCTGTTCTTAAACAATCAGGACACTGTCTACAAAAACCTGTACAAGAAGGCTTTCCGCCTGTCACTGGTCTCGAAGGCTGCTCCTCTGCTGGAGAGAATGAAGGCTAAGGAGACTCTCCTCTTTGGTAAGGTACAGTCCAGTTATGACCAGGCAAAAGCCGCCGTGGAAACTGTTCCTGCACTGTCGGGTAGGATGACTGCCATCGACGAACAGTACATTGGCCTGAAAGCCATGTCTGAGAAAATCCAGACGCTGGAGTACAAGCCCTTTTTAGTCCGTATCAAGGACTATCTGCTGGGCTTTGCAGCTGTTGCCATTATCCTGCTGGTTCTTAACCTCTTTATAACTAAGGTCCGGGCGCTCAACAAGGCGCGTAAGTCTGTGCAGCAGTATAAGAACATGCTCAAGAATAATGGCGACAACTATTACCCCACCATATAATAAAAATGTAGAGTATGACGATGAATACAAAATTCTATAGTTATTGCCTGACACTCCTGCTGGCATTGGTACTCGGCAGTTGCGACGAGATGTTCCCCAGCATGGATGATGCCACAGCTTTGCTTGACGAGGCTCCTGAGGAGCAGGAAGACAAGATGGTGATTGACCGTGTGAACTTCTCGCCCGACTACAAGACGTTTGTGGCGACGGGTACCATCAAACGCGATATCGGCCCTTATCTTCTGGCCGATACTGCGCGTATCCGTGTGAAGGTAGAGGAGTTCTTCAACGGTATCCCTTTGTTGCCAGCGAACAGCTCCCGTCTGACTTCCATCCGGAATGTAGAGGGAGAGGTCATCTCGTCGCTGGGGCTGAAGACGATGGCAGTCGTCGACCTGTCATTGCCACAGGACCAGATAAACAAGATGAAGGAGTACGTCGGCAAGATACGGACATCGTTCACCACCGACAATCTCTATCTGACGTTTATCTTTGGTGACACCATCTCGTCCACCATCAAGGCATCTGATTATGTCATGGAAAACTACTTCATGCATCAGAATTCTGACCACAAACTGCTGTTGCGGGCTATCCGTGACAAGAAACAGGAGATGATCAGCAGGCAGGGTCCCTGGGCCAGTGCGAAGGATATGGTGTTGATGATTTTCTCTGACGGGAAGGTCTACGCCGCCGACGACCTGCCCATGGACGATAGCCATTACCACCTGCAGGAAGAACTGGTGTCTGACGATGAATCTGACTCCGCCCGGTTGCTGTGCTATTACGAGGACATGAATACGCTTAAGGACCAGGGCAGCGAGGCTGCCAATGTGCTCAGTAAGTTCTGCGACAATCATCACGGACTCTATCTTACCTCGTTCTCCTGGAGCAGCATCAAGGCACATATTCTTAAAACCATCAACGAGAAGGTCGTCGACAATGAGTTCTATTTCACCAACCCCGATTACAAGATCTACCGGGGCGGCTCCAATAAGGTTAGGCTGACGTTCTGCGACGCCAAGACCGACAGCGTCATGGGAACGGCATCGGTGAACATCCATCTGGGCAGCATCTATAATCCCATTATTGTGCGTGGCAGGAGCATCTTTGTGGTTCTGATAGAGGGACTGTTGCTGGGCTTGCTTATCTTGCTGCTCACCTATACGATTTTGATGTTTCTGGAACCTTATGTGCGTTACCGGCTTTTCAAGCGTAAGTATGTCGTCACCTATACCGGCCCGCAGATGAGCGTCGACGGGGTGTCTGTAGCCCAGAGATGCTATCTTTGCAAGGCTCCCTTCGTTGAGGGCGACCAGGTGGTGGCAAAGTGTGAGCATACCATGCATAAGACATGCTGGGACGAGAATGACTACCACTGTCCGGAGTACAGTGACCGCTGTAAGCATGGCTTCCACTATTACAACCAACACAATCTCCTGGACACGAAGAATGCGACGTTCTACCTGGACTGGTTGCTGATGGGGCTTGTCATGGCTATCGTCTCGTGGACCGTATTCATTATTCTTTCCCATAGCATGACCGACTTTTTCCTCAACAGGATGAACAACCTGCTAGCCGACTTCGACGTGATGGGCGACAGTGAGAATCTGGCAGCCAACAGCGGCATATATCTTAACCAGCTGCCGTCGTTCGGACTGGTCATCGGGTTCTTCCTGACGCTGGGCATCTCAATCCTTGCCGTCCACCAGTACAGACTCGGCCACCGGGTCAGGAACATCCTGCTCCGGTCCGTGGCGGCCTCCGTGGGGTGCTATCTCATCTTCCAGCTGGTAAACATGTTCGAGACGGCCTTCAGGCTGACGGACTACTCCTCTTTCCTCGACTGGATTCCCTGGACCATCTCAGGATTTATCATTGCCTATTCGGCAACCGTGGGTACACGTATCCAGCTTAAGAAACTGCTGCTGCTGGCCTTCGTCATCTTGGGCTTCCTGTCCATGTATGTCTGGGCTGTTCTTTCCCTCGGCTCCCAGATTGATTTTCGCGTGTTGCTGCTCTTCAGCTATATGCTCTTCTCTGTGGGGCTGTCGCTGTGTGTTGCTACCCAGGCTCCGCGGTCGGCTCATTATTACCTGCACGTTTCGGGGGCCATCAAGGATATGGATATCGCCCTATACAAGTGGTTCCGCACTGATCCTCACAGCATGGTAACCATTGGACGCTCTACCGACTGCTCGCTACAACTGTCATGGGATCTGGAGAGTCAGATTGCTCCTATTCAGGCCGAGTTGATTTACTCCAGCTCTGTTGTCTGCCTGCGTGTCGTCGATGGCGAGGTTTATAAGAATAACAAACTACTGACTGCGGGTACCATTGTGCCACTCTATCACGGTAGCCAGTTTACCATCGGACGCACCACCTTCACCTATGTTGAGAAAGACCGTTAAATAACCCCTAAAAATAAAGCAAATGAACGAGAACGAAAACAAACAGCAGGGGCTGCAGATTGAGCTGACGCCCGATGTGGCGCAGGGCGAGTATGCCAACTTCGCCATTATCACCCATTCGTCGAGCGACTTCGTCATCGACTTCGCACGCGTCTTGCCCGGCGTGCCCAAGTCCCAGGTCAAGAGCCGTATCATCCTGGCTCCCGAACATGCCAAGCGCCTGCTCGCTGCCCTGCAGGAGAACATCATGCGCTACGAGCGTGAGTATGGTCAGATAAGGATTCCCAATCAGGAACCGCGCACCATCGCTCCCTTTGGACCCAACAAAGGAGAGGCATAGCCGCCAAAAGCCGAAAACTTACTGACTGGCAGGGGACAGCCGAAAGGGCTTTCTCCTGTCTTTTGATTGTTATGGATAGTTAAATAAGTTATTTTGTGTTAAATACGGCTTTTGGGGAGTATTTTTGTTGGCATAGTATTAGGTAGAATCGGAAAATAGTTGTACCTTTGCAGCCCGAAACGCCTTTCTATGGGTGTGCTATCTGCGTAATGTGCTGAAAATAAACAAAATAATATATATCAAATAATTTAAAGTAAAAGTATTATGCCTACAATTTCACAATTGGTAAGAAAAGGCAGGAGGGTTATCGTTGACAAGTCAAAGTCGCCCGCACTGGACAACTGTCCTCAGCGTCGTGGCGTCTGCGTACGTGTCTACACCACTACTCCTAAAAAGCCTAATTCGGCTATGCGTAAGGTAGCCCGTGTTCGTCTGACAAATCAGAAGGAAGTTAACTCGTACATTCCCGGCGAGGGTCACAACCTGCAGGAGCACAGCATCGTGCTGGTGCGTGGCGGTCGTGTGAAGGACCTCCCCGGTGTGCGCTATCACATCGTTCGCGGTACGCTCGATACCGCCGGTGTCGCCAACCGCACGCAGCGCCGTTCTAAGTACGGTGCCAAGCGTCCCAAGGCCAAGAAGTAAAAACTGACCGGAGATGGTCAGACGGCCAAAAGAGAAAAAGAATCAAATCCCGTTTTGCTGGAGAGAAATGTTATAAAGGTTGAGTAAATGCTCAAGAGCGAGCGTTGAAGAACGTGCAAGAACAGCCCCCAAGCAGACAAAAATCATTCAAACAAAACAATGAGAAAAGCAAAACCAAAGAAGCGCGTGATCCTTCCGGATCCCGTATTCAACGACAAGAAGGTATCTAAGTTCGTTAACCACCTCATGTACGACGGCAAGAAGTCGAAGTCGTATGAGATCTTCTACAATGCCCTCGACACCGTGAAGGCCAAGATGAAGGACAATGAGAAGTCTGCCCTGGAAATCTGGAAGCAGGCTCTGGACAACATCACCCCGCAGGTGGAGGTGAAGAGCCGCCGTATCGGTGGTGCCACATTCCAGGTTCCTACCGAGATTCGTCCCGACCGTAAGGAGTCTGTTTCAATGAAGAACATGATTGCATTTGCACGCAAGCGCAGTGGCAAGTCAATGGCTGACAAGCTGGCTGCCGAGATTATGGATGCCTTCAACAACCAGGGTGGTGCCTTCAAGCGTAAGGAGGATATGCACCGCATGGCTGAGGCTAACCGTGCTTTCGCCCACTTCCGCTTCTAATCATATTCAGGTAAAAGATAAAAGTAAGGAGAAACAATGGCAAAACAAGATTTGCATTTGACGCGAAATATCGGCATCATGGCTCACATCGATGCCGGTAAGACCACCACTTCGGAGCGTATCCTGTTCTACACGGGTAAGACCCACAAGATTGGTGAGGTACACGATGGTGCCGCTACCATGGACTGGATGGCTCAGGAGCAGGAGCGTGGTATCACCATCACTTCGGCTGCTACCACCTGTAGCTGGAAGTGGAATAACAACACGTACAAGATCAACCTGATTGACACTCCGGGACACGTGGACTTCACCGCTGAGGTGGAGCGCTCACTTCGCGTGCTCGACGGTGCCGTGGCTACCTACTCAGCTGCTGACGGCGTTCAGCCCCAGTCTGAGACCGTGTGGCGCCAGGCTGACAAGTATAATGTGCCCCGTATCGGCTACGTCAACAAGATGGACCGTTCGGGTGCTGACTTCTTCGAGACTGTTCAGCAGATGAAGGACATCCTCGGTGCCAACCCCGTTGTCATCCAGGTGCCCATCGGTGCTGAGGAGAACTTCAAGGGTCTGGTGGACCTCATCAAGATGAAGGCTATCCTGTGGCACGATGAGACCATGGGTGCTGAGTACGACGTCGAGGACATCCCCGCTGACCTGCAGGACGAGTGCGACGAGTGGCGTAACAAGCTGCTCGAGGCTGCTGCTGAGTATGACGAGGCCCTGATGGAGAAGTATTTCGACGATCCCAACTCTATCACCGAGGCTGAGATTATTGCCGCTATCCGCAAGGGAACCATCTCGATGGCTTGCACCCCGATGCTCTGCGGTTCTTCGTACAAGAACAAGGGTGTGCAGCCCCTGCTCGACTATGTGTGCGCTTTCCTGCCCGCTCCTGTTGACGTGGAGGTGATCAAGGGTACCAACCCCAACACCGACGAGGAGGAAGACCGCAAGCCTGCTGAGGATGAGCCAACGGCTGCCCTGGCCTTCAAGATTGCCACCGACCCCTACATGGGCCGTCTGGTGTTCTTCCGCGTCTACTCTGGTAGCGTGAAGGCCGGTTCTTACGTCTTCAACCCCCGTTCGGGCAAGAAGGAGCGTATCAGCCGTCTGTTCCAGATGAACTCTAACAAGGAGATTCCCATGGAGTCCATCGACGCCGGTGATATCGGCGCAGGCGTAGGCTTCAAGGACATCCGCACCGGTGACACCCTCTGCGCTGAGGAGGCTCCCATCGTGCTGGAGTCGATGACCTTCCCCGACACCGTGATCTCTATCGCCGTGGAGCCGAAGTCGCAGGCTGACGTGGCCAAGCTCGACAACGGTCTGGCTAAGCTGGCTGAGGAAGACCCGACATTCACCGTCCGTACCGACGAGCAGAGTGGTCAGACCATCATCTCGGGTATGGGTGAGCTTCACCTCGACATCATCATCGACCGTCTGAAGCGTGAGTTCA
>CAMYZO010000057.1 GCA_947303855.1 uncultured Prevotellaceae bacterium | reverse complement strand
AGCAACGCATTCGTAATGCGTGGGTCCCCGGTTCGAGTCCGGGTATCGGCTCAAGTGAAAATCACAATTCTAAAAATTTTCATGCGGGATTAGCACATCGGTAGTGCACGGGCTTCCCAAGCCTGGGAGGCGGGTTCGATTCCCGTATCCCGCTCTTTGCTGACTGTCAGGTCAGTTCATAGATGCCCGTTGGCGTCTTACGCTTCAGCACCTCCAGTTGCAAATCCTTACCGGCAATGATGCCATAACTGCGCAAGACGCTCTCCACCGTCTTACGCGCCAGCTCAGGGTGGTTGTTCTCTTCGCTGAGATGGCAGAGCCAGACATGCCTGAGCCGTTCGCTCATGTTCTCGGCTATGGCCCTGGCACAATCGGTATTGCTGAGATGGCCCATATCGCTTTGTATGCGCTCCTTGAGGTATTGCGGATAAGGTCCCTGCTGCAGCATCTCCACGTCATGGTTGGCCTCGATGACCAGATAGTCAGCCTGCCGGATGTAGTCGGCCATCTCGCTGGTGACGCTGCCGGCATCGGTGATAATGCAGAAGGTGACGCCGCCGGCCTGTATCTGGTAGCCTACGTTCTCAGTGGCATCGTGGGGCACGCTGAAGGGTGTCACCAAAAAGCTGCCAAGCTGCAGAGGCTGCCCTGGTACAACCATACGCTTCATGTCGGAAGTCAGCTTGCGGGTGACGCAGTAGTTACGGTCAATGCCTGCATGCACATTCTGCGTGGCATAGATGGGCAGGCGGCATTCGTGGCTGATGCTGCCTACAGACTTGATATGGTCGGCATGGTCGTGAGTGATCAGGACATGATGAATGGAACTCAGGCTGAGCCCGTAGTCCCTGAAGTGTTTCTTTAAGGCCCTGATGCCAACTCCTATATCTATTATCAATCCATCCGTTTCAGTAAACAGAAAGTAGCAATTGCCGCTACTGCCGCTCCCAAAGGATACAAATTTCAGCATTTCGTTAGTATTTTCTGCAAAAGTACAAAATATTTCATAATTTTTCAGCCATAATTCATAATTATTTCTTACCTTTGTACTTTATTAAGAATTACGTCATGAAGAAAGTTGCCATTCTTGTTAGTGTCGTGCTGCTGGCGACAGCCTGCTCGGAAACGCCCAAAGCCCCCGACGCTCTGGTTAGTGACAAGGCCCTGGCCTTTGCCGAAGCCTACCTTAACTATGACTATCAGGAAGCGTTAAGGCACGTGACGCCAGAGTCTGAAAAATGGCTGCGTTACGCCGCCTCGAACCTGACGGAGGAAGACATTGACGCGGTGAACGGGCAGGAAGAGGCAGCCACCGTTGAGGCTGACGACGTGACATGGACAAGCGACAGCACGGCCGTTGTAGCCATTACTGCCAGCAACCTGATGGTGAAGGACAGTATTGGCAAGGCGGCTTATTGGCATGAAGAGGCAGAATACAGGCTGACGGTCGTAAAGCGCGACGGCCGATACTACGTCAGAATGGCATGCCCACTGCGAAGTGAAAGGCAAAGTCGCGACTGATGCGCGGATGGATGATGGGGAAATGGTCTTCTGACTCTGCCTCGTATGCAGGATTGACGGCTTTCATGCCAAGGTCGAAGCGCACGATGAAGTAGTCGAAGTTGAAACGGAAGCCGATACCGTAGTTGGCAGCCAGCTGGCTGGGAAAATCCTTCAGGCGGAACTGTCCCCCAGGCTGGTCGCTATAGTCGCGCAGGGTCCAGATGTTGCCCGCATCGACAAAGAGTGCGCCGTCGAGTTTCCAGAACAGGTGTGTACGGTATTCCACATTCATGTCGAGCTTCATGTCGCCCGTCTGGTTGATGAAGTCTATACGCCCGTCGAATCCCTTGAACTTACCGGGGCCGATGCCTCTGACCGTCCAGCCCCTGAGGGAGTTGGCACCGCCTGAGAAGTAACGCTTCTCAAACGGCAGCAGCGTGGAATTGCCGTATGGATAGGCCAGTCCGAGACCGACATGGAATACCAGCTGGTCGCGGTAGGCGAGCCGGAAGCTGCGCGTAAAGTCGATATCACCTTTTATATATTGTGCAAAGGCGATGTTGAAAATCTGGCGCTGCCCCTGGTCGTTTTTCCTGGTGTCGAATACTGACGATGCCAGATTGAGCAGGTTACCGGAGGTCTCGATATTGGTCTTCAGAGCCACACGGCCGTTGTTGAAGGTGAAGCCGAAGCCTATCTTGGTGATGAACAGGTCTTTGTAGTTATAGCTCAGGATGGCATTGCGCGACGAGGCATCGTCGAGATACAGGCGCGAGAAGGTCTCGCTAATCCACGGCATGAGCACGTAATTCAGGTCGAGCACGTCGAGCAGGTACTGATAAGGCTTATTGACGGGAGTCCACCGATAGCGCCACGAGGCCGACCACAGCCGGCGGTGGAACTCTGGGCGGTTCTGCATGTCGTATCTCAGCGACACCTCGCTCGTGGCATTCACCCTGCGCCGCAAATCATAACTGATAAAAGGTATGATGAAGCGGGGAAAGGCGAGACGCGTCTCAAGGCTGTACTCAATAAAGTCCTGATTGGAGTAGCCCTCCAGCCCCTTGATGGCCTCATAGGCGCCGCGCAGCTCAACGGACAGGTCTTCGGAACCGTGGAAGAGGTTGCGGTTCTGGTAAGTCAGCGTAGCCGCCGCTCCCAGGTCGCCAGCGGTATTGGTTCCCTCGGGCTGGAAGCTGAGTGTCGACGGTTTGTTGGTCTGCAGCTGAATGTGACAGTCGAGCAAAGTGGTGTCGGGCACCTCGCTGAAGGTTATATTGGTGTACTTGACGGCACCAAGCCGTGCAAAGTGGTTGTAGGTGTTCTGCAGGTTCTGTGCGGAGTAGTAGTCGCCGGGGGTGATGTAGTTACACTCGTTGAGCACCTTCCGCCGCAGGTGGATAACAGAATCGCGCTTGGAGCCGTTCTCAAAGGTGACATGCCTCAAGGCATAGCGCCGATGTAAGGTATCACGGTTCTCGGCTGTCTGGTCAGCACTGAGAATGAGTTGCAGATTGACGTTGTGGCCGCCGTCAAGGGTGTCGGCCTCATAGCGTATGAACTCTTTGTGAAAGCGGTAGTAGCCTTTGTTGTTAAGCAACTGTGTGATGCGCCTTCGCTCAGCCTCCAGGTCGTCGATGGTAAACTGCTGTCCACTTTTCAGTTGTCTGCTCTCCGGATTTGACAGCTGCAGCAGATTTTCGATGTCAGGGTCGGCGATGGTGTAGCCAACCTTGCCAATTTTATAGGCGGTACCTGGCGTCAGCTTATAAATGGCAGACAGACGCTTGCCGCGAGTTCGTGTCCACAGTTCCACCTGACCGTCCAGATACCCCTTGTTGACCAGCATCTGCTGTAGGTCGGCACAGGTGAGCCGCGCTAACGCCGAGTCGTACAGCACGGGGGCTTCGCCCATATTGCGCAGCATGCGGTTAACCCACCTCGTAGTGTCGCGACCGGAGAGTGAATAGACCTTCAGGGGCAGTTTGGCCACAGAGAACCACTTGGTATTGTTATGCTGGCGAACGTAATTCTTGGCGGCTGTCGGGCTGATATCAGGATAATGACCTGTATCTGTCTTGATTTTAACCTCATCAAGCAGATAGCTCCCGTCGGGCACGTACTTCGTCTCTGCACAGGAGAGGGTCAGAGAGGCAACAAGCAAGAGGATGCCTGCCTGTCTGAGGTTGTCACCCTTCAACGTAGGCAGCGAGATGTGATAGCGGACAGCCAGGAAACGGATGATGCAGGTGGTAAAGAACGATGCAAGAACGGTGAACTCGACAGGAGCCCCCATGCTGGCAGCCCCCCAATAGACCGTTCCGCCGAGGACACAGGCCATGGCATAGATTTCCTTGTGGAAGATGACGGGCTCGTTGTTGAGCAGCACATCGCGGATGACGCCTCCTGCCGACCCTGTGATGCAACCCATGATGATAGCCACCCAGAAAGGCTGTCCGAAGGCCAGCGACTTCTGTATGCCTGCAATGGTGAAAAGTGCGAGTCCCAGGGTGTCGAACACAAACCATGCATTTTTAAGCACCTCCATCCATCGTCCGAAAAAAACCACGGTAAGCAGGGCTACGGCTGTACATATCATATAAATAGGTGTGGTCATCCAGAAGGGTGTGGTGCCCAGCATGACGTCGCGGATAGTACCGCCACCAATAGCCACCGCAATGCCGCAGACATAGCCGCCGAACCAGTCGAAATGCTTGGCAGCAGCATGGCGGATGCCAGAGATGGCAAAGGCGAAGGTGCCTAACAGCTCAATAATCTTGATGACAATATCTTGCTCCACTCCTATATCTCTCTGTTCTTCCGTTTCTCAATCTTTATACCTGTCGCCCCAATAGGCCAGCATGCGCTCATAGAGTTTCTGCTCTGACGGCGAGTGCTGGGCATGCCACAGCCGCTGCCCCAGAAGGGCGTCAGGCAGATACTGCTGAGGCGTGAAATGGCCGGGGAAGTCATGGGGGTATTTATAGCCGTCGTGGTAGCCCAAGTCTTTCATCAACTGTGTCGGGGCATTACGGATGGGCAGTGGCACGGGCTGATTGCCGGTCTGGCGCACCAGCTGCAAGGCAGCGTCGATACCCAGATAGGCAGAGTTGCTCTTGGGCGAGGTGGCCAGATAGACCGTAGCCTCAGCAAGGGGTATGCGCCCCTCGGGCCATCCTATCTTCTGGATGACATCGAAGGCCGTATTGGCCAGCAGCAGGGCATTGGGGTTGGCCAGTCCGATATCTTCGGCAGCCGAGATGACCAGTCGCCGGGCAATAAACTTGGGGTCTTCGCCCCCTTCTATCATACGTGCCAGCCAATAGAGGGCAGCATCGGGGTCGCTGCCGCGGATGGACTTGATAAACGCCGAGATGACATCGTAGTGCATCTCACCATCCTTATCGTAGGCCAGCGGGTTCTGCTGCAGACGCGCCACTACCAGGTCGTCGGTGATGACGACATCGCCAGATTCCGCCTCTACCAGCAGCTCCAGGATATTGAGCAGCTTGCGGGCATCGCCCCCGCTGAAGCGCAGCAGCGCATCGGTCTCACGCAGTTCAATGTGGCGCTCCTTGAGAACGATGTCGGTGTGTATGGCACGGTCGAGCAGTTGCAGCAGGTCGTCTTTCTCTAACGAGTTCAGCACATAGAGCTGGCAGCGCGAAAGCAACGGTCTGATGACCTCAAAGGAGGGGTTCTCCGTGGTAGCACCTATCAGCGTGATGACGCCGCGCTCAACGGCCCCCAGCAGGGAGTCCTGCTGTGACTTTGAGAAGCGGTGTATCTCATCTATAAATAAAATAGGTGAAGCCTCGTTGAAGAACCGGCCCTTCTGCGCCTTCTCGATGACGTCGCGAACGTCCTTGACACCACTGGTGACAGCCGAGAGCGTGTAGAAAGGTGTTTCCAGCCTCGCGGCAATAATCTGGGCCAGCGTGGTCTTTCCCACGCCTGGAGGTCCCCACAGGATAAAGGACGAGATGCGCCCTGCGTCAATCATTCGACGCAGCACGGCCCCCTCGCCTACCAGATGTCGCTGTCCGATATAGTCGTCGAGCGTACGCGGACGCAGCCTTTCTGCCAGTGGTTGTGACATAATCGGCGACAAAGGTACAAAAAATAAATTATAAATTATAATTCATAATTAAAAATAATTTTCTATCTTTGCAGCATAATTCAAATCGAAAAGCGTATGGAAAAGAATGAAGAAAAAGACAATGGCCTGACACTCAAAACGTTGACAAAGAGTAATGTATGGGACATTCAAGAGAACGATGTCTTCAGACTCTGGGAAAGTGCCGAAAAAGATGCCGATGTGCAGGAGAATCCGCGCCACTATCAGACCATCATCCGCAGTGCCTTCTTGATTGAGGATATCAAGGATGACTCGAAAGCCATCAAAGCGAAATATGAGAAAATGGGCTACAAGGTGGCTCAGGTCACCATCGGTGAGAACATGAAGGTGACGTGGGCCTTGAAAAAGAAGCCCATCGTCAGGGTAACTGACCTGACCTACGAGAATATCCGCCATATCTCGGCAGCCAAGCTGGTGGAGGTGCTCGACCGTAACTTCGGCGGCGGCTGGGACTCTCTGTCACAGTCTATCAAGGACATCATTGAGAGCGGCTTCGACATCTCTACGACCACTCTGCCCAAAGACCGTCTGCACAAGAAGGGCGGCATGTATGAAAAGAAAATGGCCGACGGCTATGAAGTGCTGGAAGTGGAAAAGGGCACATGGGTGGAGGCCATTTTCGCCAAGTTGAAGCCTGAGACAGAAAAGCCCCGCATCAAATACGCCTCGATGAACGACGATGAAGATCCTGGCAACGAGGACGAGGATGTTGAGATTGAAGACAACTACAACAAGCCCGATGAGGACGATGTTGAGATAGGCGAGCCCGACGATGACGACATCAATGAAGAGAACTACTCAACGATGATGGACTTGAGCGGTGACGATGAAGACATCACAGCTGACAGTCTGGAAGACTACGCTGACGAGTAAACCGCTGCAACTCAGTATAGATGCGCTGTACGGGCAGGCCCATGACATTGTAATAGCTGCCCCGCAAGCCCGTACACCCAATGTAGCCTATCCACTCCTGGATACCATAAGCACCAGCCTTGTCGAAAGGCTGGTATTTTTTTATGTAATAGTCAATCTCGGCATCGGTCAGCCGCTTGAAAGCCACCTCAGTGGTCACAGAGAAACGAACAGACTGCTCAAGAGTGGTCAGGCAGACACCGGTAACCACCTGGTGGCTGCGGTCGCTCAGCTTGTGGAGCATCGCCCGGGCCTCACCGGCATCAGCCGGCTTGCCTAACACCTCGTCGTTGACGATGACCACCGTGTCGGCCGTGATAATCAGCTCGTCGGCAGCCATCTGCTGCTGATAGGCAGCCGCTTTCTTGGACGCAATATACTCTGCCGTTTCCAATGCCGGCAGCGTGGCGGGATAGCTCTCGTCGATTCCCTGCAGCACACGTACCTCGAAGCTAAGTCCGAGGCCTGCCAGCAACTCTCGACGACGCGGCGAATTGCTGGCCAGAATTATTTTATAGTCTACCATCCGAATGCTTTCTCGTTACTCAGCCATTTACCCTGGGCCCTGAGCGTCTGCTCAATGATATCGCGCCCACAGCCGTAGCCACCCTTGTAGGGACTGATATACAGGCAGCAGTCCTTGACATCGGCACAGGCATCGGCCGGACACACCGGGCACCCTACCCTACGCAGTATCTCTATGTCGGGAACATCATCGCCCATGTACATCACCTCCTGGTCGGTCAGCTGACGGGTCTTCAAGAAGTCGTCGTAGGTACGAATCTTGACGGCACAGCCCATATAGATGTCTTCCACGCCCAGCCGCTGGTAGCGCTGACGGACGGACTCCGTGGTGCCGCCCGTGAGGATAACGATGCGCAAGCCCATCTTCACCGCCAGCTGTATGGCATAGCCGTCCTTGATGTTCACCGTGCGCAGCGGCTCGCCACTGGCTGCCAGCGTAATGGTCTCTGCCGACAAGACACCGTCGACGTCGAAGATAATGGCCCGGATGCGCCGAAGGTCGTAGTTAATCATGACGGAACTTGCCTATATGCACATTCTCCCACTTCAGCTTATCCTCATTCTGAGGCTTCCGCTCGTCGGCCTTATAGCCGAGGGCAATGACGCAGAGCACGCACAGGTTCTCGGGGATGTCGAGAATGCCACGGATGACGGTATCGGCCGAGGTGCCGTCAGACAATCCGCGGCCACGCATCTGAACCCAGCAAGAGCCCAGCCCTAAGTCTTCGGCCTGATACTGCATGGAAATGGCTGCTATGGACCCGTCCTCTACCCAGCAGTCGTTCTGCACGGGGTCGCCCAGTACGACAATAGCCAGCGGGGCATCCTTGAGGAACTGGGCCCCAAGATCCTTGGCATCGGCCAGCTTCTCCAGATCCTGCTTGTCGTCGACAACCACAAACTGCCAGGCACGCTGACCCTTTGACGTGGGTGCCATGAGGGCTGCACGCATAATCAGCCTGACATCGTCGGCGCTAAGTTCCTGTTCGGTAAACTTACGGTGCGAGCGGCGCATCTGCGCCAAATCCTTGAATTCTGTCATAATAAGTCCTTTTTTTACATTTGCGCTGCAAAATTACGAAAAAAACATAATTTATTCGGATAATTTCACAAATATTTTCTATCTTTGCCCCCATGAACGAACCTATTATCCAAATCGTCACCAAGCTACACGACCTGCCGCTGCTGGACAACAGCAACTTCTTCCACAGCAGGCAGCTGTTCGAAATAGCCAAACTGACGCCACGCCAACGGCCGTACATGGCCATAGCGCTGACGGCTGACGGACGGGTCATGGGACACATGCTGGCCATCGTGCGCTACCGCACACTCTGGCTGCCACCATATTTATATAAACACTGCCGCATCCTGGGCGAAGGGGTCTACAGCTACCCCCATGAGGGATTCACCCCAGCTCAGCTCTTTGGACTGATGCTGGAATCGCTACGCAACACCCTGGGCAGTCAGACCTTCTACATAGAGGTGAGTAACCTGAGCGAAAAGATGTTTGCCTACCGCGAACTGAAACAGCTGAAGTTTTTTCCCGTTCACTGGATGAGCATTCATAACTCCCTGCACAGCCATACACCGGAAGAGCGCATCTCAGAGCGGCTGAAGAAGCACATTGACAATGCATATACCAGAGGGGTGGTCACCGACGAGGTGAAAACCGAGGATGACTTCCAGGAGTTCTTCAAACTACTGAAACATCACCACTGGCTGAAACCCAAAAGGTATATTCCCGACAAGAAATTCTTCTACGACATCAAGCAGAAAGGGCACGGCAGACTCTTCCTGACACGCTACCGCAACCGGACGATAGGATGCTCGGCAGTAGCCTACAGCAAGCAGAATGCCTATCTGTGGTACACCGCCTTCAGGCGGAAATCGTATGCCCTGGTACATCCTGACGAACTGACGCTATGGCATGTCTTGAAAGACTCACACCAGCGCGGCTACCAACATGTGTATTTCCTTGATGTCGGACTACCCTTCTCACGCAATCCCTTCCGGGAATTCATACTCCGCTTTGGCGGCAAGCCCGTGAGCACTTTCCGGTGGTTCAGATGTTCCATGCGCTGGATAAATACCCTTTTATCATGGATTTACCGCGATTAAGAGGCCCGTTTTTCACAAAAAAACGTAAAAACCAAAGGGAAAGACTCAAATTGTGAATATTTTTTCGTACCTTTGCAAAGGTTTAATCATCAAAAGATGGCAAAGAAGAAGATATTATTTATCAATCAGGAGATTACTCCCTACGTTCCCGAAACAGAAATGTCGCTCATGGGTAAGGCATTGCCACAGGCCATGCAGGAGAAAGGTCACGAAATTCGTACGTTTATGCCCAAGTGGGGCAACATCAACGAACGCCGCGGACAGCTGCATGAAGTCATCCGCCTCTCGGGCATGAATCTTATCATCAATGATACCGACCATCCGCTGATTATCAAGGTGGCGTCTATTCAGCAAGCCCGTGTCCAGGTCTATTTCATTGACAACGACGACTACTTCTCAAAACGACAGATGGAAAAAGACGAGATGGGCAACGACTATCCCGACAACGGTGAGCGTGCCATCTTCTTTGCTCGTGGCGTACTGGAGACCGTGAAGAAACTGCGCTGGGTGCCCGACATCATCCACTGCCAAGGATGGATGAGCGCCGTCGTTCCATTGTACATCAAGACTGCCTACAAGGACGAACCGTCGTTTTCGAACACCAAGGTGGTGACCTCGCTCTTTGCCAAGAGCCTGCAGAACGACCTGGGGCAGAACTTCAAGAAATGCGTGGAATTCCGCGATGCCAAAGCCGACCTGCTGACGCCCTATAACGACAACTTCGACTTCGAGGAAATGGGCAAGCTGGCTATCGACTACTCAGACGGCATCGTACTGGCCAGTGCTGAAGTGAACAGCGCACTTGAGACCTATGCCAAAGGCAAGAACATCCCGGTGCTGGGCTACAACCCCGACTTTGCCGACAGCTATGAGGAGTTCTACCAACAGATTTGCCCGGAAGATTAAAGCAATACCTTTTTTTTAGGACACACACTGTCATTAAGATTTTAACCAAACTTCAATGATGAAACAGATATTACTGGCAGGAATGATGCTTTCCGTGCTTTCATTTGCTGCATGTAGTGATGATACATTCGACTTCGGAAACACACTGACACAAGAGGCTGACAAACTAAGCATCAGCTCAGCAGACTATAAAGTAACGACACGGACAACACTGGCAGACTCGGTGCTGCTAAGAAGCAGCTATTGCTACTTAGGCAGAATCAAAGACCCGGAGACAGGCGCCTACATCACCAGCGAACTGATGACTCAGTTCAATATCCTGGACTCATTCGCCCTGATTGCCGAAGACAAGGTAACAAGCCGTGACGGCAGCACCAACATGGCCGTTGCCGACTCCTGCCAGTTGGAGTTCTATATGTCAGACCCCACAGGCGTCGTAGACACGCTGGCAGCCATGAAGATTGGCGTATGGGAACTGGCAGAGCCCATGGAAGAGACCAACAAGTACTACTCTAACTACGACCCCTTTGCCGCAGGCAAGATACGCGCCAATGGTCTGGTAGCCGACAAGATGTTCTCATACAGCGACCTGACCGTATCCGACACCCTGAGGAAAAAGTCAACCTACTACAACTGCATCGTAGTCAAGATGAACAAGCCATACACCGCCAAGGACGGCACGGTGTATAGCAACTATGGCACGTATGTCATGCAGCAGTACTACCGGCATCCGGAATACTTCAAGAATTCCTACACTTTCACGCACAACGTCTGTCCGGGATTTTATGTCACCGTGAAGGACGGCGAGGGCGTCTATACCGAGGTGCCCGACATGTGCCTGCGATTCTTCTATAATGCCAAGAACAGCAAAGACAGCATCGAAACCTATGCCGCCACCTTTGCCGGTACGGAAGAGGTGCTGCAGACCTCGAAGATAGAGAACGAGACCGACGTTCTGGAACTCCTGGCCTCAGTCAATGAATACACCTATCTGAAAGCACCGGCAGGACTCTACACCGAGGTAACGCTGCCCGTCGACGATATTTACAAAGATCACGAGCAGGACTCCATCCTCACGGCAAAGATCAGCTTCCAGCGTATCAACAACGAGTATAAGGACTATTCGCTCGAGGTGCCGCCTTACGTGCTGATGCTCCCTGCCGACAGTCTGACGAACTTCTTTGAGAAGAAAAAGCTGACCGACAATATCACGAGCTATTACACCGCGTTCTCACCGTCAGGCGGCTATACCAACCAGTACACGTTCTCAAACATCTCCAACCTGGTGTCGGCCATGAAGAAAGCCAAGACCGAGGGTCTGAAGAGCAACCCGCAGTGGCTCACTGAGCACCCCAACTGGAACAAGGTGCTGCTGGTGCCCATTCAGCTGAAGACCAACACCACGTCGTCGACAACGACGGTCACCGGCATTGAGCATTACGTCGGCATAGTCAGCACCAAGCTGGTGGGCGGCAGCGCAAGCATCTTCCCTGAGAACAAGCTGAACATTGTCTACGGAAAATTCAACCGCTAACAACCTATCATGGCCGACGGTTATCTGGAAACACACCAGCAGGAGTACGAAGCCCGCAAGGCGGCCTGGCTGAAAAAAAAGGCGCACCTGCCTAAACAGCAGAAGCGCCAGATAGCAAAGCCCGACGACGAGGCTCTATGATATGAGCTTGTAGCGAGCATATTTCATCAGCAACTGTTTGGTTCCCGCATTGCGGAACTCGACAGTTGCTTTTTGATTATCACCATAACCCTCCACCTTCAGCACACGGCCGATGCCAAAGCGCTGGTGCTCGATGACAGACCCCTCGGCTATACCGTTGTTGCCGGAGGCAGCAGGCTGGGGCTGAGGCGGGGGCACGGCAGCAGGCTGAGGCGTGGGCACGGCACGGGGTTTGGGGTCGGCACGGAACTGCGTGGCTACCGGACGCGGGTTCTGCATCCACTGACTGTTACGGCTGGGTATCTGACCGTACTGGCGGGTTTTGCTGGTGGTATAGTCGTCTTTCTCCGACTCCACACGTAACAGCCTCGGGTCGATGTCATTGATGAATCGCGACGGTGTATCGTACTCCATACGACCATAGCGGAACCTGTTTTGGGCACAGGTCAGTATGCAGTGTTTCTCAGCCCGGGTAATGGCCACGTAGAGCAGGCGGCGTTCCTCTTCCAGCTCGCGCATGGAACCGGTACACATAGGCGACGGGAAAATGTTCTCCTCAAGACCAACGACGAAGACGGTGGGGAACTCCAGGCCCTTGGCGGCATGGACGGTCATCAGCGTCACGCGGTTGTTGTCATCGCCGTTATCGCTGTCAAGGTCGGTCAGCAGGGCCACCTCCTGCAGGAAGTCCGGCAGGCTCACCTGGTCGCCCATGTCCTCCTCACGCCGACTCCCCACAAAGTCCTGCATGCCGCTTAAAAACTCCTCAAGATTCTCCTGCCGCGAGATGTCCTCCGGGTTGCGTCCGCTGTAGATGTCACGGCTGATGCCGCTGTTCATGATGATGTCGTGACCCAGGGCATAGGCATCCTCCGTCTGCAGACGGTCGCGCCAGCCTTGTATCAGACTCCTGAAGCTATCGATTTTCGTCATCGTGCCCTTGCTCACATCTAAGGGGAAGAGCACGGGATCCGAGATGACACGCCACAGGCTGACACCGTAGTCAGAAGCTGCCTTGATAATCTTGTCAACCGTCGTTCCGCCGATACCGCGCGTCGGATAGTTCACAATACGCTTGAAGGCCTCCTCATCGTCAGGATTGGCCACCAGGCGGAAATAGGCAATGACATCTTTGATTTCCTTGCGCTGGTAGAACGACAGGCCGCCGTAGATACGGTAGGGGATATTGTCCTTGCGCATCTGCTCCTCAAAGGGGCGGCTCTGCGAGTTGGTGCGGTACAGAATGGCAAAGTCGCTGTATTCGCACCCGTCCTGACGGCGTATGCGCTTGATATCCTTACAGACCACCATGGCCTCCTCACGGTCAGAGTAGGCCGGCTTCAGCATCAGCCGCTCTCCCTCCTCGTTCTCGCTGAACAC
This sequence comes from uncultured Prevotellaceae bacterium, assembly GCA_947303855.1. Taxonomy (GTDB): domain Bacteria; phylum Bacteroidota; class Bacteroidia; order Bacteroidales; family Bacteroidaceae; genus Prevotella. The sequence continues at coordinate 10,254 of CAMYZO010000057.1, read as the reverse complement.
ATCCTTGGGTATCTGGTGCTCGTTCTTGCGGATAAGCGAGTTGGCCGCCTGCACAATGAGCTGGGTGGAACGGTAGTTCTGTTCCAGCTTGAAGAGGCGGGCATCGTTGTACGATGAGCGGAAGTTCAGGATATTGTCAATATTGGCACCACGGAAACTGTAGATACTCTGCGCGTCATCGCCAACCACGCACACCCTTTGCCGCTCCTGTGTCAGCTGCAGCAAGATGGCCTGCTGGGCGAAGTTGGTGTCCTGATACTCATCGACAAGCACGAAGTGGAACTTGTCTGTATACTTCTTGCGCACATCCTCATGATTCTGGAAGAGCACATAGGTCTGCACAAGCAGGTCATCAAAGTCCATGGCATTGGCCTGCCGGCAACGCTCAGCGTACCTTATATATATATTGGCTATCTGAGGACGCTTGCTCTGCACGTCGTCCTTGGCCCATGCCGTATGCCCGTAGTGGGCTGCCAGTATCAGGTGGTTCTTGGCCATCGATATGCGGTCGGCCACCGACGCCGGCTTGTACACCTTGTCGTCGAGGCCCATCTCCTTGATGATGGTCTTCACCAGCGAACGGGCATCCGTCTGGTCGTAGATGGTGAAGTTGGCATTGAAGCCTATCCTGTCGGCCTCTGCCCGCAGTATCCGTGCAAAGATGGAGTGGAAGGTGCCCATCTGCAGATAGCGAGCCCTCTCCTCGCCTACCAGTCGGCCTATGCGCTCCCTCATCTCACGCGCCGCCTTGTTGGTAAACGTCAGGGCCATAATCTGCCACGGTTTCAGCCCCTGCTCCAACAGCCATGCTATCTTATAGGTCAGCACACGCGTCTTGCCTGAGCCGGCACCTGCTATCACCAGCGAGGGACCGTCGCAGAAGAGGACTGCCTCGCGCTGGCTGTCGTTCAATTCAGAAAGTAATATGTTGTCTGTCATATATCTCAAAAGGGGATACTGTGTGTTAATGGGTGACCGGCATGGTTACAACGAACCGCGCTCCGCCGGAATAGGTCGTGTCGAGCACAATGTCGCCCCCCAGCCGTCGGGCCAGACTGCGTGCTACGGCCAGACCTATGCCAGTGCCGTCATAGTACTCGTCTAACTGCACAAACTCGTCAAAGATGCGTTCCGACTGCGATTCGGGTATGCCTATGCCTGTATCCTCAATCATAAAATATACGTTGCCGTCTTTCTGCCCTACTGTCAGGGTAGCCTTTTCCTTCTTCACTACCCGGTACTGTGTCATCAGGGCCTCAGCCGGATGGGTGAATTTCATGGCGTTGTCAAGCAGCAGTTCTATGATGCGGACGGCAGAGCGCATGTGGGTCTTGAACGGTTTGTCGGCATCCTCCTCCAGAACGGTCTTGAAGTCAAGGTGGGCGGCTTTGTCTATGCCTGAGGTCAGCACGGCCAGCTGTGCCAGATACTCAGCCGTCACCTCGTCATCGCGCTCCAGCACGTTCTGACTGCTCACATCCGACAGTTCGAGCATCTTGTCTACAAGGCCGGTAATACGCGCCGTGCTATCTACTACCTGTGAGGCGGCCAACTTCTTCTCAGCCTGCGACAGCACGGTGTCGGCAGCCGTCAGCACCTGGGTATAGCCGCTCAGGATGTTCAGCGGCGTACGTATCTCGTGGGAGATCTGCTTGATAAAGGCACTCTTCATGCGTGTCGACTCCTCGGCCCGCGCGTTGGCCGCCTGCAACTCCTCGTTTTTCTCAGCCATCTGGTCGTAGGCCATCTGCAGCCGCCGGTGGGCTATCTGCAGACGCCTGCTCAGGCGGTAGCGGTTGAAACTGAACACCACGAGAAAGACAAACGTGAGCACAGCCAATAAGAGCCATATCCACACGGGTATCTTGATGACGCCGAACTGCGTCAGCACGTTGTCGCCATACACCTCGTCGACGATGCCCTCGGCCTCCATGAGTTTCAACTCGTTGTTGATGGCCTTTATCAGCAGCGAGTCGTGGCTGGCATAGCAGTATTCACGCGGTTCGAGCGACAGCTCATCGGTATTCAGCACACCGCGCAAGCCCAGCAAGTCGATGTTATACTGTGCCTGAAAGCGGTAGCATATCAGTCCGTCGTACTTTCCCGCTGCCAGGTCGGCAAAGGCCGCGCTCAGGTCGGTAATGGGTACGTCCTTGGCTCCGGCATCCTTGAGCATCAGCCCTATGGGACGCGACTTCATATAGGCTATCTCCTTGCCCTTCAGGTGGCGGAAGTCAAAGTCAGCATAGTCTTTCTTGCGGTAGGCTATCTGGTAGTACATGCGGAACACCGCATTGGAATAGTTTGTCAGTTCCTTACGGTAGGGCGAGTAGACCAGCAGCCCCATATCGTACTTGCCTTCAATGATGCCCGGCGACATCTTGTCCCAGTGGTTCGGCGCAAAGGCGAAGGGGATGCCCATGCGGCGCATCAGCTTCTTGGTGAACTCCACATCGTAGCCGCTGGGCGTGCCCTTGTCGTCGACATACTGCAGCGGGGCATAACTGGTGTTCATGCCCATCACTAAGGGCCGGTCTTTCGAGAAACCCAGTTCCGTGGCCAGCGGACTGACAACCACGGCCTGGTCGTCAGCGTCGAGCATGCGCTTCCAGTCGCTGCCGCAGGACACAGCGACAAGTGCGGTCAGCACAATGCATAAAAGCCAAAAGCCTATGTTGATTTTGTGGAATTTCACTTCAATTATTATCTTCTGTAAGGTTTACGCCTGCAAAAATAATAAAAAAAAATGAGATTACAAATCCGCAAGCCTCAAAATTTAGAAAAATATCGTAACTTTGCAGGCAAAACAAACTCATTACTACTATGAACAAGACAATAACCCTCTTGGCGGCCATGCTGATGGCAACCGCCGTCGCCACCCATGCAGCCAAGAAGAAGACGGCTGTGGAGGCACCGAAAGACCCCAACGAGATGGTGGCTTACCTCTTCACTTATTTCACAGGCAACGCCCCTGAGAAGGAGCAGATATGCTATGCGCTGAGCGACGACGGCTACAACTATACGCCGCTGAACCACGGTGCTCCCGTCATCAGCAGCGACACCATAGCCCTGACACAGTGTGTACGCGACCCGCACATCCTGCGCTGCGAAGACGGCAAGACCTTCTATATGGTCTGCACCGACATGCGCTCGTCGCTGGGATGGGCCAGCAACCGCGGCATGGTGCTGCTGAAGTCTGCCGACCTGATTAACTGGCAGCATACGGCCATCAACTTCCCCACCCGCTACACTAAGACCTGGAAGAATGTCACACGCGTCTGGGCTCCGGAGACCATCTACGACCGGCAGGCAGGCAAGTACATGGTGTTCTACTCCCTGCGAACCAGCGACGAGAAGTCGTACGACAAGATTTACTACCAGTATGCCAACTCGGACTTTACCGACCTGGAGGGTGAGCCGCAGTGGCTCTTCGACGCCGGCAATGCCACCATCGACGGCGACATTGTCTATAACCCCGCCGACCAGCTCTATCACCTCTTTTATAAACAGGAGTCGGGACGCGGCATCTACCAGGCCACGGCCAGACAACTGACCGACAAGTGGCAGATGCTGCCTGGCAACGTGGAGCAGACCAAGGAGTCGGTGGAGGGCGTCGGCGTGTGCCGCACCATCGACGGACAGTCGTGGATTATCATGTACGACTGCTACGGCAACGGCCACTACCAGTTCTGCCGCTCAGCCGACCTGAAGACCTTCCAGCTGGTGCAGAACACCAAGACGAAGGGGGCCTTCACCCCGCGCCACGGCACCGTCATCCCCATCACAAGGGCCGAGAAGGAACGCCTCATCAAGGAATTTGGCAATCACAGGCAGCCTATACTCAGCGGCCTGCATGCCGACCCGGAAGTGCTTTATTCTAACAAGACCAAGAAGTACTATATCTACAGCACCACCGACGGCACGCCGGGATGGGGCGGTCATGACTTCAGCGTGTTCTCGTCCGTCAACCTCATCGACTGGACTGACGAGGGCAAGATGCTCGACGTGAAGGGCGACCAGGTGAAATGGGCCAACGGCAATGCCTGGGCACCCGCCATTGAAGAGGTGAAGCAGAAGGACGGCACCTACAGATACTACTTCTACTTCTCAGCCAACAACCCCGTGTCGAAGCGTAAGGAGATTGGTGTAGCCGTGAGCGACAGTCCCACAGGACCGTTCGTAGACTCAGGCGCTCCCATCATCACCGATGCCGACCGTCCGGCAGAGGCACGCGGCGGGCAGGCCATCGACGTCGATGTGTTCCGCGACCCCAAGTCGGGCAAGTACTATCTGTACTGGGGCAACGGCTTCATGGCCGGTGCCGAACTCAACGCCGACATGCTGTCTGTCAAGAAAGAGACCGTCAGACTGCTCACTCCCAATGGCGGCTCGCTCCGCACCTGGGCCTACCGCGAGGGGGGCTACGTGTTCTACCGCAAGGACACCTATTATTTCATGTGGTCGGTCGACGATACCGGCTCGCCCAACTATCACGTGTGCTACGGCACGTCGAAGTCGCCGCTCGGCCCCATCACCATTGATGAACAGAGTTACATGGTTATCAGCCAGAAGCCTGAGGACAAGATCTACGGCACGGCTCACAACAGCGTGCTCCAGTTGCCGGGCAAGGACGTGTGGTATATTGTCTACCACCGCATCAACAAGAACTATGTCGACAAGAAACTGGGCAAGGGCGTTCCCGGCACTCACCGCGAGGTATGTATTGACCGCCTGACTTTCGACAAGCAGGGCCGCATCCTGCCTGTCACCCCCACCCTGAACGGTCCCGACCCTCTGCCCGTCAAATAGACGTGCAGAACTGTTCGCCCAACTGGAAGCCCTCCTCATAGAGTGCTTCCAGTTTTTTCGTGTCGCGGCAGATGCGGTCTACCTCCAAGGGGCGCTCCGGCCGTATGCAGACCACCTCGCCCCAGTCCTCCATGCGCTCTATCAGGGCAAGTTGCTCGTTGTAGACTTCCACATGATGGCTCAAGGCCACGCGCAGACGGGGATAGTCCTTATAGAAGAACTTGGGTACCTTGATGTCGGGCTCCTGTGAACGGTAGCCGCGGTTACGCGTCAGCACCACCACGTTGGGCGAATAGCCCATGTCTACGGCACGCACGATGGGTATGCTGTCAACGATGCCGCCGTCGAGCATGGGCACGCCGTCCACCTCGGTTATCTGTGCCACGTAGGGCAGCGAACTCGATGCCTTGATAATGGCCGTCAGGCGCCCAGCATCACGGCGCTCCGTCAGGTACTCGGCGCGACCTGTCAGGCAGTTGGTGGTCACCACCTCAAACGTAGCCGGGTTAGTGGCATAGGCATCATAGTCGAAGGGGATAATCTCGTTGGGAAACCGGTCATAGAGAATGTTTGGGTCGAAGATCGAACCCTGCATCAGCAGACTCTTCAGCGAGATATAGTCATACTTCTCCAGCATGTCGATATTGGAGAAACGGGCACGACGGGGCTGACGGCTCATGTACGACACACCGTTGCAGGCACCCGCCGAGACGGCCACCACATAGGGGAAGTAAAGACCGTGTTTCATAAACGCATCGAGCACACCCGAGGTAAACACACCACGCATACCGCCTCCTTCAAGCACTAATCCGGTTTTTCTGCCTATTTTCATCATTCTCTACAAATTTTCGGTGCAAAGATAATGGTTTTTAATAAATTATGTATATCTTTGCGCTCAAATCTACTACAAAACCAAAAAATGTTCACAAAAAACACCTATATTCAGCGTCGTGCTGAACTGAAACAACTGGTAGGAGAAGGCATCGTGCTGCTCTTCGGCAACAACGAGTCACCCTGCAATTATCCTGCCAACGGCTATGCCCCCTTCCGCCAGGACTCTACCTTCCTTTATTACTTCGGACAGCACCGCGACGGACTGGTGGGCGTTATCGATATTGACAACGACGAGGAGTGGCTCATTGGCGACGACATCGACGTAGAAGACATTGTCTGGATGGGCTTCACACCATCGGTCAGCGACCTGGCTGCCGAGGTGGGCATCACCAAGACCGCACCAATGAAGGAGCTGGAGAAAATCGTCAATAGAAAATCGTCAAATAGTAAATCCGTTCATTTCCTCCCACCCTACCGTCACGACACGAAAATCCAGATCATGGACCTGACGGGCATACACCCCTCGAAACAGAAGGAGGCCGCCTCGCTGGCACTTATCAAGGCCGTGGTGAAACAGCGTGCCACAAAGAGTGCTGAGGAGATTGCCTGCATCGACGCCGCCTGCGACGTGGGCTACGAGATGCACACCACGGCACAGAGGCTCATCAGACCAGGAGTGACGGAGCGTTTCATTGCCGGACAGGTGGACGGCATAGCCCGCTCACTGGCCCAGGGCAACAGTTTTGCCACCATCTTCACACAGCATGGCGAGATCATGCACGGCACACCCTCCGACAGTCCGCTGGAGGACGGACGGCTGGTGCTCTGCGATGCGGGCTGCGAACTGAACGACTACTGCTCGGACCACACGCGCACGATGCCGGTGAACGGACAGTTTACCCAGCGGCAACTGGAGATATACAGCATCGTTGAGGAGTGCCACGACCACGTGCTGAAGGTGGCCAGACCCGGTGTGAAATACCAGGAAGTACACTTCGCCATCTGCCGCCTCATGGCCGAACGGCTGAAAGAGCTGGGACTGATGAAGGGCGACCTCGACGAGGCCGTACGCCAGGGTGCCCACGCCATGTTCCTGCCTCACGGACTGGGACACATGATGGGCATGGACGTGCATGACATGGAGGGGCTGGGACAGATATACGTTGGCTTCGACGAGGAGACACGACCTAACCTGGAGCAGTTCGGCACCAACTGTCTGCGCATGGGCCGGCGCCTGCAGCCCGGTTTCGTCGTCACCGACGAACCTGGCATCTACTTCATTCCGGCACTCATCGACGAGTGGCGTGCCAGCGGCCATTGCAAGGACTTCCTCAACTTCGACATGCTGGAGCAGTACAAGGACTTCGGCGGCATCCGCATCGAGGATGACCTGCTGATAACCGAGGATGGCTGCCGGTTTATGGGCAGCAAGCGCATACCGTATCAGTCTAAGGAATCAAGGAATTAAGGAATTGAGAAGTTTAAGACAAATATTATGAAGAAAATCATTACTTTCGCACTCATGGCCATGGTGGCCGTCAGTGCCGGTGCCGCCAAGAAGAAGGTGGCTGCCAAAGACAAGAACAAACCCGTGTTCACCGTCATCAAGGAGAACCCCATCACCAGCATCAAGGACCAGAACCGATCTGGCACCTGCTGGGACTACTCTACACTCTCCTTCTTTGAGGCAGAGATTCTGAAGGCCACAGGCAAGACCTACGACCTTGAGGAGTCGTTCGTGGCTAACAAGACCTACATGGAGCGGGCCATCCAGGTGGTGCGCTATCACGGCGACTGCCAGTTCTCGCAGGGCGGCTCGGCTGAGGACGTGCTGGCCACGATGAAGACCCACGGCATCATTCCCCAGGGCATCATGCCCTTCCCCGGTTCGCTCTACGGCGACTCGCTGAACAACTTCAACGAGTTCTTCTCGCTGCTGGAGCCCTACGTGGCTGCCATCGCCAAGAGCGACGCCAAGAAAATCTCGAACCAGTGGAAAGCCGGTCTGCAGGGCATCCTCGATGCCTACTTAGGCAAGTGTCCCGAGAAGTTCACCTTCGAGGGTAAGGAGTACACCCCAAAGACCTTCGTTAAGTCATTAGGCATCGACCTGAACGACTATGTGAGCATCACCAGCTACACCCACCATCCCTTCTACACGGCCTTTGCCGTCGAGGTGCAGGACAACTGGCGCTTCCCTCTGTCGTATAACCTGCCCATGGCGGAGATGATGCAGGTCATCGATAACGCCATTGAACAGGGCTACACCATCGCCTGGGGCGGTGATGTGTCGGAGCCGGGCTTCACACGTCAGGGTCTGGCCTACGCCGTGGACACCAAGAAGACGGAGAGTCTGGCTGGCAGCGACATGGCTAAATGGCTGAAACTGACAGCTGAGAAGAAGAAGAACATCATCGACTCCTTAGGATGCACCGTGCCCGAAATCGTGGCCACACAGGAACTGCGCCAGGAGCGCTTCGACAACTGGGAACTGACCGACGACCACGGCATGCTCATCTACGGCACAGCCAAGGACCAGAACGGCAAGGAATACTATATGGTGAAGAACTCATGGGGCGAGACCGGCACCTACAAGGGCATCTGGTATATGACCAAGACCTTCATCGCCGCTAACACCATGGACTTCCTCGTCAACAAGAAGGCTATCCCCGCCGAAATCCGCAAGAAACTCGGCATCTGAGTTTACCCGGAGTAAACTCCAAGTTTGCCCGGAGCAAAGTCTGACTTTGCTCCGGGCAAACTCTTGTTTTGAACGCAAAGTCGTAAAAACAACGGTAAGAAGGACTTTTTCCATTCATTCATTTGGCCAATTCTTGTTATTTTCGTACCTTTGCAGCTGACTATCAATACACAGCAATAAATGAAAGCAATAACCACCATGCTGCTGCTTGGCGCCTGCCTCAGCGCTACAGCACAGACGGCTCGCGAGGAAATCAGGGAGAACATCTTCCTGGCAGGCAGTAACTATCTGGACTACGACCACCAGCTGGCCACCGAACCGCTGACACCAGCCCCGAAAGGCTACGAACCGTACTATATGAGCCACTATGGGCGCCACGGCTCACGATGGCTTATCGGCGAGGGGGACTACACCACGCCGCTGAACACGCTGCGCGATGCCGACAAGGCGGGAAAACTGACTGCCGAGGGCAAGAAGGTGCTGAAGAAACTGGAGGACTTCTACCCCACCACCATCAAACGGCTGGGCGAACTGACCACCGTCGGCGAGCGGCAGCACCACGGCATCGGCAGCCGCATGGCCAAGAACTTCCCTGAGATATTCAAGGCGAAGAACGTGGCCATCGACGCACGCTCGACGGTGGTGATACGCTGTATCCTGTCGATGGAGGCCGAGTGTGAGGAACTGGCGGCTGCCAACCCCACGGCACGCTTTCATAATGATGTGAGCGAGTCGCTGCAGTACTACCTGAACCAGCCATGGAGCACGAAGCTGAAGAAGGCACGGGAACAGTCGCCAAGCATCGCCCGCGAATACAAACAAAAGCTGACACACCCCGAACGGCTGATGAAGGCGCTCTTCAACGACCAGAGCTGGGTATATGACAATATCAGCGCAGGGGCATTGATGAGACAGCTCTTCGAAGTGGCCACCAACATGCAGAGCCACGACACGGACATCGAACTGCTGTCGCATTTCACGGAAGAGGAGGTTTACCAGCAGTGGCAGTTGCGCAACATCGGGTGGTATCTGGACTATGGCCCTGCCCCGCAGTCGGGCGGCATTATGCCCTTCAGTCAGCTGAACCTGCTGAAGAACATCATTGAGACGGCAGATACCGTGACACAGACGCAGGCCACCCTGCGCTTCGGCCACGAGGTGTGCGTGATGCCTCTGGCCTGTCTGCTGGAACTGGGACAATGTGGTGCTCAGGTGGAACAGCTCGACACACTTGACCGCGTATGGCGCAACTACCGCATATTCCCCATGGCCTGCAACGTGCAACTGGTTTTCTACCGTCCGAAGAAGGGCAAGCCGGGCGACGTCCTGGTGAAGGCGCTGCTGAACGAACGCGAGATGACGCTGCCCGTGAAGCCCGTCAGTGGCCCCTACTACCGCTGGCAAGACCTGCGGCAGTATTATCTTGACAAGATTGACGCTTTTGAAAAGCAATCGAAATAAGGACACACATTATTTAATATAGTATTAGGAAGAATAAATGATTACAGTCACAAATCTGGCTATCCAGTTCGGAAAGAAAGTCCTGTATAAGGACGTGAACCTGAAGTTTACAAGTGGAAACATCTACGGCATCATCGGTGCTAACGGCGCAGGCAAGTCAACTCTGCTGCGCGCCATCAGCGGCGAGCTGGAACCCAACAAGGGCAGCGTGGAGATGCAGCCTGGAGAGCGCCTGTCGGTGCTGGAACAGGACCACTTTAAATATGACGAATTCACGGTGATGGACACCGTGCTGATGGGCCACAAGCCCATGTGGGACAACATGAAGGAGCGCGAGGCCCTCTACTCAAAGGCCGAGATGACGGAGGAGGATGGCAACCGGGCCGCCGAGCTGGAGATGGCCTTTGCCGAGATGAACGGCTACGAGGCTGAGAGCGAGGCTGCCCAGC
>CAMYZO010000056.1 GCA_947303855.1 uncultured Prevotellaceae bacterium | reverse complement strand
CTGAGCAATACCTCTGCGAACCGCTGTTACAAGTGAACTCCTTGCCGCAGAAGGCGCATTTTCTTGTCTTTCTCATTTGACTCCTTTTTATGTGGTTTTACAATCAATTTCATGCAAACCGCCACGGAGTGAACTTTCGTCAATCATTGACACCCATTGTCAACTCATTCCACGATGTCACGTTCTTCAAATGAGGTCACTTCCTTGCTCTTTTCCCTCTCGTTCATCAGTCAACCGTTGTCCACTCTTGTCAACCTTTGTCAACCCTGTCCACGAGATGGCAAAATAAAAGCCCTCAAAATTCTCCGCGGTAGAAATGCGTTGCAAAGATAAGCGGATTTTTGAGAACCACCAAAAAGCAAGTCCGAAGTGTTAAAATCTAAAAGTGGTTGATATACAGTGGTTTATCTCTATATGTTTTTCGTTGTTTGTAGTTGTTTAGAGGTCTCTAAATACAGCCACGGAAAGCGCTGTTGTTAATCTTCGTCACACTGGCAGGTATGCTGATAGTGGTAAGGCCGGTGCAACCATAAAACACATTTTGATCAATCGTTGTCAGACCGTTGGCCAAGTTGACTTCTTTTAGGCTGGTGCAATCCCAAAAAGCACCGCCGCCAAGGAGCTTCACACTTGACGGAATTGTAACACTCGTAAGATTTGTACACTCATGAAATGCTCCTTCCGGAAGTTGCGTAAGTGACTGAGGGATGCTCACAGAAACCAAGCCGCTATTCGCAAACACAAATTCACCCAACTCTGTGACAGAACTTGGGATGTCTATTGATTTCAGACTGCTACACTCAAAGAAAGCATATCGTTCGATGCTTTTAACCGAATTCGGAATCACGACAGACTGTAAGGCCGTGCAGCCACCGAAAGTTTGAGGGGATATGCATTCTATGGAACTTGGAATGGTCACTGAAGTGATGCCGGTAGCCTCTTCAAGAGCTCTTCCCGCAATAAGCCTTGTACCTTCCATTATTTCCACATGACCTTCGAACTTCGCTCCTTTATAACCTAACAGCACATTGTCCTTATAGACTAGTCCGTCAGGTAAACTGTTATACCAAGGAGTAGACTTGAAGGGATTTCCCCAAACGGATTTGACCGTGCCGGGAATAGTGAAAGAAGTAAGCCCACTAGAGTAAAAAGCGACAATGCCTATGGAGTCTACGGAAGCGGGAATTGATATGGCCGTTAGCTTCTGGCACCCATAGAAGGCCATGCCTCCGATAGTTTTCACCGTATAGCTATTGCCTTCAGAATCAGCAACGCTGGAAGGGATGTTTACTTCGCCTGCCGTATTACTGTCAACAGCCCTTTCATTACCATTTCCAACCTGCACCTCATTGGGATTAATGCTGGTCACTTTGAAAGTCATGCCGTCCGATGCGAACGTGTCACCCACACTTAAGGCTGCCCATGCCGAAAAGGGTGTAAGCAGGGCCATGAGTAATGTCACCAAATGTTTCTGTTTCATGATTCTTGTTTTTTTGGAGTTAACATTGATTTTCGAGTATATACAAAAAGAAAACGTGGACTTCTTACTTCGTCTACGTTTCCGAGGTATCTCATACGGCTACAACGTTAGTTTTGCGGAGAAAGCCCAGAGTTTCATACCAGTGCCCCTCCATTCTTTTGACAGACGATAAGCAGGTCGTCAATGGTCTCGTCCATTGACTGTAGATGCTCCACGTCGTAGAACTCTATCAAGAACGCCAAGCCCTTATGCTCATGCAGGTATCGGAAGGCCGCTTGGCGCGTCATGCCAAAGCGCCGCCCGAATGCCTGAATGCACGCTGTCAGGAAAGGAATCTCATACTTACTCATCTGCCTGATTACTATTCTTGCCCGCAAAGATAAACAAAAAAGCTGGAAGTGCCAAAAAAAATCGGGGTGTTTAATGCTGCCGACTGAGGAAAATCATTCACGTTGGTCTTAGATTTCCCCTAACGGCGATCCAGGTTTTGTTTCATCCACTCCAAGCACTTTGTCTGACTTGTGGGGAAGCGCCAGTGACCGCTCGACGGGGTGATGTCCTTCTCTTTAGGGGCGGTAATGACGTTCCATGCTGCCCATACAGAGGTAGGCGAGCAGGTGTCGTCGTTATAGCCCCACGACATGAAGGTGGGTACTTTCAGCAGACGGGCGAAGTTCACCACGTCGAAATACTGAAGGGTCTCAACGGCCTGCTCCTGAGCGATGTCGATGCGTCCGTCCTTATACCAGGAGGTAAAGAATTTTGGCCAGCCGCCAGCTCTCTGATGGAGGAATCCGGTGAGGTCGCAGAGGGCAGGATAGAAGGGGGCACACATCGTCACTTTCTCGTTGAGAGCGGCGGTGATGATGGTTAGTGCGCCACCTTGTGAGCCTCCCGTCACGATGACATTCTTACCGTCCCATTCTGGCAAAGAACAGAGGAAATCTACGGCTCGGGCACAGCCCACATATACATCTTTATAATAATAGGTATCTCTCGATTCCATTCCCCGACGCATATAGCCGTCGCATTTCTTCTGACGCATGGCGTTGTATTCGGCATCGGGGATGCGTGGGTCGTTATCGTGAATTTCTATCTTCATATAGATCATGCCCTCACGGCCGAAGTAGTCGCTGGGGAAGACCTTCGTGCTGCCTGCACCTGGAGGACAGAGGACGACGGGGAAAGATGTCTCACCCCCAGCCCCTCTCCGATTGGAGAGGGGAATAGTCAGCATGCCGTAAATCCATTTATTCTTTCCCACATGGAGGCGGACCAGACGGGTTTTGAACGTTTTGTTGGTGGCATCGGGCACATCGAAGTATTCAGGTTCAAAATCTACTTTACGCGCCTCTTTCAGTGCCTTCTGCCAGAACTGCTCAAAGTCCTTTGGCATCGTGGTATATGACTCGATAGCATCAGGCGAAAAGGCCAGTTTCACCAAGTCTGTCTGCTTCTTCCCATCAGCGGTCTTAAACTCATACTGGCAGGCCAGGAAGCCCGGTTCCGTCATCGTCCCCATGGCAATCGTTGCCTCACCGTTGACGAATGCAACCGAGTCGTAGGTCTCAGGGAGCAGCATCTCTGGCCCCACCTTATAGCGCAGCATTGTTCCCTGAAGCGGCACCCCACCTTCACGTGCTGCGACACGCAGCGTGGCCTGCTGACCTACAGCATAGTGGCTGTCGGCATGATTGGGCATGGCAACGGTTTCCACGAAGACTTTACGCGGGTTGCCGAACTCCTGCTGGAACGTCTGTGCCTGCATAGCTACGGGCAGGATGGCTGACATCAAAGAAAGAATCCATTTTCTCATAGTTCAATAACAGATTAGTCTTATTAGCACATTGGTGTGGCAAAGATAAGCAAAAAAGCCGAAAGTACAAAATTCTATACTAAAACGGGTATAATTTTGCCTTTGTTGGCGAAATTATACCCGTTTCGGTATAGTAGCGGTTGAAAGTCAGTTTACTTGACCATGACTTTCTTGCCGTTGATAATGACTATTCCCTTTGCATTGGAACGGTTGACCTTCATGCCCTGCAGGTTGTAGACCGGGGCGTCGTCCTCTTCGGCTGGCTGCATCTCCTCGATGCCGCTGGTGTAGGTGGCGGTGAGGCGGCGGGCCGACATGGGCGACGTCATCTTGATGTAGGCGCGCATGGGGAGTATGCAGACGCCTGAGCCGTCGGACGGGTTATAGTCCTGACTATTCTCAACCTTACCCCAATTACCCGAGGCCTGCATGATATAGAGACCGTCTGCTTGTGGAGCTGTCTCTCCCATGTAGCGCATGGTGCCGTAGAAGTAGGCATCGGCCGTTTGCACGGGGCCGGCACCCAACAGTCTATACAGGTTGCTCTCGCCGGGACTGACGGGAACCTGGACGTTGGTGGCAGACAGCAGTTTACCGCTGTTCTTGACCTTCAGCAGGTAAGGCTTGTAAGCTAAGAGGGTTGTAGGCGTTTCAAGTGCCTTGAAGCCTATGTTATTCGTGTTTGATGCCACGAGCTCGTATGCCTCCACTGTGGTGGGAAGCGTCATACTGTAAGGTAGGCAGGTCGTGTAGAAGTGGGCAGCCGTGAACTGACGCATGTTCACGACGTTTTTCGCCCTGAACGCGATAGGCACGGAGATAGCCCATTTGTAGTCATCTGCATCCTGATACTGTGTCTGGCTGCCGGAGAGGTCGTCGTAGATGACGAACTTCTCACAGACATACTCCACTCCGTTATAGAGGATGTTGTTCTGGCCGAAGACATTCTTACTGTAGGCATAGATAAGTGTCTGTTTCGGTACGCCGTAGAACGGGCTTGTGGTGAGGGTGCGCGACATATCGCCCAAGGTGAATCCCGTAGCGGTGTGCATGTCAATCCACCGCAGGTTATCGGCACCTGTGAATGCACCGGGCTGGATTTCGGTGATACCGGCGGGCAGCGTCACCGATGTGATGTCTGCGCTGGAGAAGGCGCCCTCGTCAACGCCCGTCACCGTGAACACGTCGCCCGTGACGGCGTTGGTCACCGTAGCGGGGATGACCACGTCGGTAGGACTGACAGGCACGGCAAGGGTGTGGGTGTTGTTACCCACGGACACCGTCGTTGGGCCTGTGACGCGACAGTCGATTTTGCCTGTTGCCTTAAAGAACTCCTTCACCACCTTAAACGTGCGGGTGATGGTTCCCTTATAATAGGGGGCAAGACCCGTGATGGTCAGCGTGGCGGTGCCTTCGTCGGTGTTGCCACTGTATGTCAGCGTGTAGTGCGTGTCCTTTGTCAGCACCGTCTCAGTGTCGTTGTCGGTCACGGCAACCTCAGGCTTCACCTCTGTCTCACTCTCCAGCAGAATCTGCCTGGGGATGGGGTCGGGACTGACGGTGAAATGGCTCTCGTAGGTTGTCATGTCCTTATCGGTGACCTGCAGCACCTTGGTGATGCTGCCCGTAAGGCTGCTGTTATCCTTGGCGGTGACGACGATGTCGTAGTCGCCCACCTCCTTCACCTGAGCAGGCGTGATGTCGTAGTTGGCTGCATCGATGGTGACGGCAGGGTCAGTACCGTTGTTATACTGCACGGTCACCGTCACGTCCTGCTTATCAGCATTGTATGTCAGCGGCGTGCTTACGGTAACAACGATCTTGGCATCGGTCAGCGGGCATGGTTTGATAGTGTAGCTGCCCTTCCTGGAGTTGCAGTACTTGCCAATACCTTTGACAATCACGTCATCCTCGTAAGTCTTCGCATCGATATAGTTCGGCTTGGTGGGGTCGCCGCCCTCGTTGGTGGTGTATTCCAGCTCGTAGTCGGTGCCCTCGGTCAGCAGTCGGCTTTCTGCAGGCAGACTCCAGTCGTAGACTTTCACCACGGGGGTCTTCTTCGTGCCGTCGAAGGTGTCGTCAGCTATCTCAATGGTGATGTCGGCGTTATTGATGTCCTTCTGCAATACAGCCTCGTTGGCTGCGTTCACTCCTACCTGATACGTGCTGTTGTCGCTGTCGAAGTTGCCGGCATCGCCCTTGCCCGACAATCCGCTTGTGAATACCAAGTCGTCGGGTGTCTCCATCGTGATGCCGATAGGAGTGGCGTTGCTCAGCGCACCGGCAATAGTTATCTTCTTGCCCGTGGGCACCGTCACGTTGGTTTCCGTAGAGCCGTCGCCGTTGGCACTGATGTTAGGATTGCCTGAAAGGCTCAGCGTGCCCCAGTTGATGATGCCCTTCTGGTTGCCGGTGATGGTCACGGCACCGTCAATGACGACAGCGCCCTCACTGCTGACACTGGTAAAACTGTGGCTGACTTCGCCGCCCGACAAGGTGACGGTGGTATTGGCGGATGCCGACACGGCAGCATCACCGGTATTACCAGCCCCGTTGTTGTTGTTAGTGATGGTACCACCCTTCAATCCAAACACGCCATAACCAGCCACAGCGACGGCATTGCCGCTCACGCCGGCCTTGTTGCCGATGATGCTGCCACCACTCATGGTGAAGGTGCCGACGGTAAGCGCCGTGCTGCCTGTTGTCACGACGGCTCCGCCATTCTTACTGCTATAGTTGCCGATGATGGTGCCGCCGGTCATCTCGAGGGTGCCCAGGCTCACAGTGATAGTTCCCTCGCTGTCGCCTGCCGAGCTGAGATTGCCGCCAGTGATATAGCCGCCGGTAAATGAGCCCTTCTTGTCGGCTGCGGCAGCGGTATAATTGGGATCGGTAGCCTCACACAGATGGGCCAGGTTGTCGGCACCTATATAATAATAATGTGTGCCCTCGCCGGGACGGCTGTCTTTCAGGGTGAGCTTCGCCGTATTGTTCTTGGTGAAAATGCTGCTGCCGTCACCCGTCATGGTCAGTCCGTAGCCGTTCAGGTCGAACGTTCTTTCCGATGTCACCAGCAGCCCCAGACTGATGGTCTCTTTGCATTTCACGTCGGCCAGCAGTGTCAGCGTCTTGCCGCTGAGGAGGCTCATGTCGTTCCATGCGTCGACAGCTGATCTCAGCGTACGGTATTTCGTGCCGTCCACATCGGCTATGATGGGAGCCACAATCCTTGCTTCACCCGCAGCGTTCAGGGTGACGGGAAATTCGGTGTCGTCGTTTGCAAAGTTGGTTTCATCACCCTTGCCCGACAAACCTGAGGTGAACACCTCGTAGTCATACGACTCCATGGTGATGCCAATGGGTGCTGTGTTGCTCAAGGTTCCCGTAATGGTTATCTTCTTGTTTTCAGGAACCGTCAGGTTCGAGGCGGTGGTGCCTGTCATGTTGCCTGAGATGGTGGGACTGCCCTGAAGCTCCATGGCATTCCATCCACCGATACCATTCTTGTTGTTAGTGATGGTCGACGAGCCTTTGATGACGATGGTGCCGGAGTTATCGCTGCTGACGCCCCAGTAGCTATGGCTGATTTCGCCTGCCGACATGTTGAATTCCGTTCCGTTCAGGTAGACGGCAGCGTCCTCCGCATTCTGGCTTCCGTTGTTGTTGTTGGTAATGGTGCCTCCGGTCATGTTGAATCTGGAGGCAGCGCTGATGTAGACGCCATTGCCGCTTACGCCGGCCTTGTTGCCAATGATGTTGCCGCCGCTCATGTTGAAGGTGCCGGCATTGAGTGCCACGGCACCATGGCGGTTAGTGTAGTTGCCGATGAGGGTACCTCCCGTCATGGTCAGTGTTCCGGCATTCACGCTGATGGCACCGGCCAGGAGAAGAGCTGACGTATGGTTTGTGCCCGTGATGTAGCCGCCGGTGAACGAGCCTTTCTTATCGGCTGCGGCAGCGGTATAGGCAGGGTCGGTCGACTCGCAGAGATGACCCAGGTTGTCGTCACCTATATAATAATAGTGAGTGCTGGCATCTGGGCGGCTGTCCTTGATGGTCAGGTTGCCGGTGGTGATGCTGATGACACTGGCGTCGGCGCCGGTCATGGTGAGGCCGTAGCCGTTCAGGTCGAGGGTCTTGTTGTTCGAGAGCAACGACGCGGTGAGTTGATCGTCTGTCGTGACGTCGGCCAGCAGCGTCAGTGTGGTGTTCGAATCCCAGTCGTCAAGCGCTGCTGCCAGCGAGCTGTAGGTCTTACCGTCGACGTCGGCCACCTGGGGCACCACCAGCTTCGCCTCGTTCGACGCGTTAAGTCCGATGGGATAGGTGGGGTCGTCGCTGGAGAAATTCGAGGCATTACCTCTTCCTGACAGCCCGGAAGTAAAGACCTCGTCTTCGGGTGTCTCCATCGTGATGCCGATGGGAGTGCTGTTGCTCAGCGTCCCTGTAATATCAATCTTATTGCCAGAGGGCACCACCACGTTGGTCTTCGTCACGCCGTCCGTGTTATTGGCAATGGTGGGATTACCTTGGAGTTCCATGGTGTTCCATCCGCCGATACCCTTCACGTTGCCGGTCACGCTAACAGGGCCGGTGACGGCCACCGTACCGATGTCGTCGCAGTTCACAGCCCAGTAGTTGCCCATGATGGTGCCGCCCGACAGGGTGATGATGTCGCCCGTACCATCCTGGTAGACAGCGGCGTCGCCCGCATTGTGGTTGCCGTTGCTGTTGCCAATGATAGTGCCGGCACTCATATAGAATCTCGCCGTGAGACCAGTCAGATAGACGGCATTGCCACTCACGCCGGCCTTGTTGCCGATGATATTGCCACCGCTCATGTTGAAAGTAGCAGCGGCACGAACCGTCACCGCACCGCCATGCTGGCTGCAGTAGTTGCCAATGATGGTGCCCCCCTGCATGTTGAATGTTCCCAGCACCTTGAAAAGGCCATCGTTGTTGCCGGCACCAGTAAAGTTGGCTCCCGTGATATAGCCGCCGGTGAACGACCCTTTCTTGTCGGCAGCGGCTGCCGTGTAATTGGGGTCGGACGCGTCACACACATGGGCCAGGTTGTCGGCACCGATGTAGTAATAATGCGTACCTGCTGAAGGTCGGCTGTCCTTCAAGGTAAGCGCTGCTATAAGGTTGTTCTTGACAATCAGCCCGTGACCGCTGCCCTTCACGGTGATGCTATAGCCATTCAGGTCAATGGTTCTGGCAGATAATACCGTGAGACCAAGCTCGGTGGATGAGTTGATCTCCACATTTGCCAGCAGCTTCAATGTCTTGGCTCCTGTTGAAAAAATGGAATAAGATTTCCAGGCATCTAAGGCGGAAGAGAATGAAGAATACTTCGTTCCGTTCACATCTGCCACATTTGCTGCCTTAATAATTGTACAAACAAGCAGCAAGAACGTCAGGAGAAATATTTTCCTTGATATAGTCATAATGTTTAAGTTTTATTATCAGTTGAATAACATGCAATTAGCAAACAAGTACTTAAAGTATACACTTGGGTGCAAAATTACTATTTTTCTCGAAAAATCGGATATTTTTTTTAAAAAATAGCCAATTTGTTGAAAAAAATGTCAAAATGGGGCGATTTGTTCGAGGCTGATGCGCTGACCAGTGACGGGATGGACGAATTCCAGCCACTCAGCGTGCAGATAGAGGCGGTCGGCGGGACGGCCGTAGAGCTCGTCGCCACGGATGGGACAGCCCAGACCGTCGGGGTGGGCACAGTGCATGCGCAGCTGGTGGGTGCGACCTGTCAGCGGATAGAGGGCGATGCGGTTGTCGCCCGTCATCTCGTAGTCGGTGACGGCCGTCTTGCCGCGCTCGTAGTCGACCACCTGGCGCGGACGGTTGATGGGGTCGCAGAGCAGGGGCAGCTCTATGCGGCCCTTCGCTGTAGCGGGCCTGCCGTCGAGCAGGGCGACGTAGCGCTTGCGGATGGTGTGGGCGGTGAACTGCTGCTGCAGGGCGGCATACACGCTGCGGCTCTTGGCCGCCACCAGCAGTCCGCTGGTGCCCATGTCCAGACGGTGGGCCAGCAGGCTGTCGGGATAGCGCTCGTGCAGTATGGTAGCCACGGAGTAGGGACCTATGCGCCCCGGCACGCTGAGCATGCCCGACGGTTTGTTGACCACGATGATGGCATCGTCCTCATAGACCACCTGGATGTCCAGCTGCGTCTGCGGCTGCTGCTCCTCGGGGTTGGGGTCAACTTCGAGTCCCTGCAGCATCCACGTCAGTACGGGTTTGCATTTGCCGCGGCAGGCAGGATAGAACTGTCCGTGCTGGCGAATCATTCCCGACTCATCATCGCCCTGCCGTCGCCTTTCAGCCGCTGGCGACGGTCCCCACCAGAACTCAGCCATACAGAGCGGGCGCAAGCCTTCGCTATAGGCATATTGCAGCAGCTTCGGAGCGCAGCAGTCGCCAGTGCCTCCCGGCGGCAGCGGATACTTACGGCGGATACGCTCAGAGCAGTGGTAGTCCTGCCACACACGCACCAGGTCGTGACGCTCGCCACGGGCATTAAGAAACCGGTATTGGTTGAAGAGCCATAGCTGAAGCTGCTGCGACCGTTGCCGCCGCTGCTCGCGCTGGCTGTCGTCGCGCATGCTGGAAATGAGGCGTTCCTCCTGCTTGAAGTGACCGTCGGCAGCCTGCGCGTCGAATACCGGCGGCACGAAGTAAGGCCAGTCGTTGCGCCCTTCAAGCAATCCTGAGTAAGCGGCCAGAAAAGCCAGGCTGCCGTCGGCTTGTTCCACCACCAGCACGCCGAACATTTTTCCTTCTGTGAGCACCATGCGCTGCAGCTGCTGCTGCACCTCGCGGGCAGCCAGCAGTGCCAGCGGATGCGGCTCATAGCAGAACGGATAGGTGAACCGTTCTGGTCGTGGCAGGTCTGTATGTAGTGGATGCAGCATGGCTGGTTTTCGCGCCTTCTTTCGGTGGGTATGGGGTTACAGCAGGTCGAGGCATTTCTCAATGGGTATGCCCCGTTTCTTGTCGTCCAGGTCGCGGTTGCGGTCAATGAGGCTGCTCACCACATCCATGGCCGTGCGTGTACACTGCTTGAGCGGCTCACCCTTCATCAGGTGACCGATGAGCACTGCTGAGAAGATGTCGCCCGTGCCGTGGATGAGCACGGGAATCTCGTCATAGTCCAGACGGAAGAACTCGCCGTCAAAGTGGTTATAGCCTATGACGCAGCTCTGCCCCTCGACGCGGGCGCTGGTGACAAGGGCCGAGCGGCAGCCAATGTCGCGTAGCCTGCTGAGCATCTCGCGCGCCTCCTCCCACGTCATGCCTTCTGGCAGGTAGGGCATGGAGGTGAGGTAGCAGGCCTCCGTATAGTTGGGGAACGTCAGGTCGGCCACAGAGACCATCTGGCGCATCAGCTCCACGGAGCGCTGCGTGATGCCGTTGTAGAGGCGTCCGCCGTCGCCCATGATAGGGTCGACAAAGATAGTGGTGCCCTGCCGTGACAGCTCCGTGCAGTAGCTTGACACCAGCACGGCCTGCTCCTCGCTGAACATCAGTCCCGTGCAGACGGCATCGAAGGTGAATCCCAGTTCACGCCACACGGGCAGCACGCCACGCATGTAGTCGGTGGTGTCCAGCACGTTAAAGCGGCCGTAGTCGAGCGTGTTCGACACGAGCGATGTAGGCAGGTTGTACGTCGGGTGTCCCAGGTAGGTCAGGATGGGCATCATGGCCACCATGCCCACATGGCTGTAGCCCACGACATCGTTGATAAGCAGTATTTTCTTCATTGTGGCTGCAAAATTAAAAAATAATTATGAATTATGAATTAAGAATTGTGAATTATTTTATAATTTTGCACCGTGGAATCACCAATACAGGCATTACAGCAGCAACGACTCCTGCTCCAACTGGAATATCAGACGGAGAAGGAGGCCTTCCGTCGCCAGACCGAGCAGAAGGGACTGGCACGGCTGGTGAAGCGCGGCGATGCGTGGTGGCCGGTGCGCCTGGGGCGTAGCTTCTACAACTCGCTGAACCAGCTGTGTGTGGAGGTGTTCCGTACCAGCGACGAGGAGATTGAGCATAGTTTTGAATACGGGCGGCCAGTGGTCTTTTTTAGGGGAGAATCCGGAGGAACCGGATTGCGCTATTTCCCCTTTACGGGGGCTGTGAGCTATGTAGAAGGCGACCGTATGGTGGTCAGTGTGCCCGACACGGCACCGCTCATCGACTTGCAAAGCAGTGAGCAGCAGGTGGGCGTGCAGCTGTCGTTCGATGAGACGAGCTACAAGACCATGTTCGACGCCCTGGACCGTGTCATGCGTGCCAAGGGACGGTTAGGCTACCTCCGCGACTTGTTCTACAGCCGTCAGAAGGCTGCCACCTATACCTTCCAGCCCATGCGTTTCCCCTATCTGAATGAGACCCAGGAGGAGGCCGTCAACCGCGTGTTGTGGGCCAAGGACGTGGCCGTCGTTCACGGCCCGCCGGGCACGGGCAAGACCACGACACTGGTAGAAGCCATCAACGAGGTGCTGCGCCGTGAGCCGCAGGTGCTGGTCTGTGCGCAGTCGAACATGGCCGTTGACTGGATTTCCGAGAAGCTCGTAGACCGCGGCATCCCCGTATTAAGAATAGGCAACCCTACCCGTGTGAATGACAAGATGCTCAGCTTCACCTACGAGCGGCGTTTCGAGTCGCATCCCGACTACGAGCTGCTGTGGGCCATCAGAAAGGCCATACGCGACCTGCGGGCACACCGTAAGCGTGGCGACGAGAAGTTCCACCAGAAGCTGGAACGGCTGAAGGAGCGCGCCATTGAACTGGAGCTGCGCATCAACGCCCAGCTCTTTGGCGAGGCCCGCGTCATTGCCTGCACGCTGGTTGGCTCGGCCAACCGTCTGCTGGACGGCCAGAAGTTCGGCACCCTGTTTATTGATGAAGCCGCCCAGGCCCTGGAGGCTGCCTCGTGGATTCCCATCCGCCGCGTCGGGCGCGTCATCCTGGCCGGTGACCATTGTCAGCTGCCGCCCACGGTGAAGAGCATAGCGGCTCTGAAGGCCGGACTGGGCAAGACGCTGATGGAGCGTATTGTGGAGAACAAGCCTGAGGTGGTGACGCTGCTCAGGACGCAGTATCGCATGAACGAGGAAATCATGCGCTTCTCCTCAGACTGGTTCTATGGCAACCAGGTAGAGAGTGCGCCGGAGGTGAAGTTCCGCTCCATCCTTGACCTGGACCTCGCGATGACATGGGTGGACACATCGCAGTTTGACCTGCCGGAGACGTCTGACGTATCGTTCAAGGAAGAGTTCGTGGGCGAGGGCTTCGGACGAGTGAACAAGGCCGAGGCCGAACTGACGCTGCTGGCACTGGAGCAGTATTTCGAGCGTATTGGCAAGACACGTATCCTCAACGACCGTCTCGACGTGGGCATCATCTCGCCCTACCGCGCTCAGGTGCAGTACCTGCGGTCGCTGGTGAAGAAGCGCGAATACTTCAAACCCTTCCGCAGTCTGATAACCGTCAATACCGTCGACGGCTTCCAGGGGCAGGAGCGCGACATTATCCTCGTCTCGCTCGTGCGCTCCAATGATGAGGGGCAGATAGGGTTCCTGCGCGACCTGCGGCGTATGAATGTAGCCATCACCCGTGCCCGCATGAAGCTCATCATCCTCGGCGACGTGAAGACCATGGGCCGCCACCCCTTCTACCGCAAACTGTACGAGTATGTCAAAGCCCTCAAGGACTGTTCATAGATGAATATGCGAAACAAATACTTTCTTGCTGTCATCGCGCTGATGATGACAGCCATGCCGGTCCGTTCGCAGCTGGCCAACACATCAAAGATGTCGCCCATGCTTGTCGACAAGCTCACTGAGAACGTGGCTGCGGCCAGAGTAACGGGCCAGTCACCGGTAACGGAGGAGTATGTGCTGGCACTGGTGAAACTGGACGGAAAGCAGAAGAGCGACATTCTGCAGGAGCATGGCTGCGTGGTCTTCGACCGCGTGGGCAGTATCAGCATCGCCCTGCTGCCGGTGAGCCGGTTAGCGGCGCTGTCGCTGGATGACAGCGTGGAGCGCATGGAGGCCAACCCGCTGTCGCGCCCCTTGCTCGACGTGACGCCCGGTGCCGTCAACGTCCTGCCGGCCTACCGGGGCGAGCAGCTGCCGCAGGCTTATACCGGGCGTGGCGTCGTGGTGGGCGTGGCCGATATAGGCTTTGACTACACCCATCCGATGTTCCGCGATGCCAACGGCCAGACACGCATACGCCAGGCCTGGGACATCTACACCTGGGGCACCCAGGGCTACGTCGGGGTAGGGGAGCTCCTGAACACCCCTGAGCAGCTGGCAGCCGCCCGCGGCTCCAGCGACTCCACCCAGTTCCACGGCACACACGTGGCCGCCATTGCCGTCGGCAGCAGTGCCTGCGGCGGCCGCTTTCAGGGTATTGCCCATGAGGCTGACATCGTGCTGAGCCAGGTCTACCTGTCGAGTCGTACTAAGGAGCAGCAAAACCTCCTTCTTGCCATGCTCAACGCCACCCTGAGGGCAGACACCGCCGACTCGCTGGTGGTTAATGTCAGGGATAAGAAAATTACGCTGAGCAGTGCCATGGAGGCACTGGCGGTGAAGCATGTCATGGACTATGCCGCCGCCCATGACCAGCCCTGCGTGGTGAACTGCAGCTTCGGCAGTCAGGAGCGTCTGACGGAGAACTATGCCGTGGAGGAAGAGATGATGAACAGTCTGACGGGTCCCGGACGTATCATCGTCTGCTCGGCGGGCAACGACAGCGACGGCATCGTCTACCGTGTGAAGCCCGCCGGCGAGCGTATGAGCGAGCGGCTGTGGCTGAAGTCGTCACTGACACCGTCGATGACGCTGCGCTCGGCAGGCCGTTTCACGCTGCGGATAGTGCCCGACATCGACGGTGCCGACACGCTAACGGTGTCGTCGGAGACTATCAGGAGCGCGGGTGCCGGCGGGCTTAAGGACAGTGCATACATCAACGGCGAGAAGATGCAGAATGAGTGGTTCCGCATCAGGTCAACGGCCTATGAGAACGTGTTTCCCGGACTGACCTCGTATAACATTGCGCTAACGCTGCCCACTCCCACCAGTGCCTACCGTTCGCCTTCGGTGGCCATTGAGATGGAGGGCGACGAGACGGAGGTGATGGGGGCGTATCGCGCCCTGACCTTCAACCGTTTGAGTCAGGGTGAGTACGTCAAGAATGCGCCGTACAACGTGTGCCGGCCGGGACTGTATGCCGAGACGGTCTGCGTCGGAGCCACCAGTCACCGCGACAGTGTTGTCAACTGCCGGGGCGAAAGGCTGACTTTCGACTATAACGGCAACGACCTGGGACAGGTGCTGTCATGGTCGGGCACCGGACCGACGCTGGATGGCCGCATGAAACCCGACGTCGTAGCACCGGGACACAACATCGTGTCGGCCTTCAACAGTCAGATGGTGAGAGACCGTATCACCCAGAAACAGATGAACCTGATAACCGACTCCCTGCACGTTGACGGCAAGGTCTACTGCTGGAAGGCGGAGAGCGGCACGTCGATGGCGGCACCGGTGGTGACGGGCATCGTCGCCCTGTGGCTGCAGATGAACCCACGGCTGACGCCCGACGACGTTAAGCAGGTGCTGGCCAAGACGGCACGCCACCCGGAGCCTGATGAGACCTATCCCAACTACCGCTATGGCTATGGTGAGATTGACGCCTACCGCGGACTGCTCTACCTGGCCAACCTCTCTGGCATCAAGGGCCTGTCGGAACATCAGCCCAGGCAGGCATGCTTCCGTATAGAGGGACGCCGGCTGACGGTTACTGGCTGTACGCAGGCTGCCGTCACCGTCTACGCCCTGGGCGGCGAGGTGGTGCTGCGCACAACGCTCAGCGACGGCACCGTCAACCTGAGCAGCCTGCGCCCTGGTGTCTATGCTGTACAGATAGATACGCACGAGGCACAGACCACAGGGTCGACGCTCGTCCGCATCGAATAAGAATGTATTAGTTTTGTGTGGCTTTTAGCGTAAAGTGGCTGTCAGTGCCAAGCCCACGGTGCGTGTACCATGTTCATAGATGGGCAGGGCGCTGACGCTAACGCTGTTCTCATCCCATTGGAAGAGACGGCGTTCCAGGGGCAGCAGCCAGTAGGCCGCACGTGCCGACAGGATGCCGACAGCTGCCCCAGCCAGCACGTCGTGGGCATAATGATGGTCGCCGGTAACGCGCAACACGCTGACACCCGTTGCCACAGCGTAGGCTGCCAGTCCCCAGTCCCAGCCATATTCTGCCCTTACCAGCTCTGCCCCGGCAAAGGCGCGGGCAGCATGACCGGAGGGGAACGACCGCGTGTCGCTGCCATCGGGACGGCGCTCGCTGACGGTCAGCTTCAAACCGCCTGCCACGGCCGTCAGTGCTGCGTAGGATGTGGCCGCCACGGCAATCCGCTCACGCAGCGGATGACGGGCCACGGCACCCACCCCACAGTAGTCGAGACCAATGGCGGCAGCGTAGGGCACATACTGCAGTCCGTCGTCTATGACCTGCGCCCGCAAAGGCAGCCCCGTAACTGTAAGTAACACGATAAACAGCATCCATTTCGCTTTCATGGGGGCAAAGTTACGAAAAAAATAAAAATAGCGTTTGAGTTTTCTCGTTTTTTTGTACCTTTGCACCCGTTAAGAAGAAAACCATGGTTGAAATACGGAAAGTTTGCACAAAAAGCGAGCTAAAACAATTTGTTCAATTCTACTACGACCTCTACCGGGGCTGCGAGCACGCCGTGCCCTATCTCTACTTTGACGAGATGGCTACGTTGAGGCATGACAAGAACCCGTCGTTCGAGTGCTGCGAGGCCGACTATTTCCTGGCCCTGCGCGACGGCCGCGTCGTAGGGCGCGTGGCAGCCATCATCAACCGCCGCGCCAATGAGCAGTGGCAGTGCCAGCAGGTGCGCTTTGGCTGGCTAGACTTTATTGACGACCAGGAAGTGTCTGCGGCCTTGCTGCAGGCCGTTGAGCAGTGGGGCCGTGAGCGGGGAATGACTGAGATAGCCGGTCCGCTGGGCTTCATCGATACCGACCGTGAGGGCATGCTCATAGAGGGCTTCGACGAGCTGTCGACCATGTACGTCAACTATAACTACGCCTACTACCCCCGCCACATAGAGCACTACGGTGGTTTCCAGAAAGACAACGACTACGTGGAGTACAAGGTGAAGGTGCCTGAGGACGACAACTACAAGTTCCATAAGATAGCGCAGATGGTAGAGAAACGCTACGGTCTGCGCGTCCATAAGTTCACCCGCCAGGAACTTGTCGATGGCGGCATGGGCCGTGAGGTGTTCCACCTGCTCAACGCCACCTACAAGGATTTGTATGGCTTCAGTCAGCTGTCACAGCAGCAGATAGACAAGCTGGTGAACGACTATATCAAGATAGCCGACTTGAACCTGGTGACGGCCATCATGGACGGCGACCGCATGATAGGCTTCGGCATCACCTTCCCCTCCTTCAGCCGTGCCCTGCAGAAGACCCGTGACGGCCGGCTATTGCCCTTTGGCTGGTGGCAGGTGCTGAAGATTCTGAAGTGGCACCGCACCGACACCGTCGACCTGCTGCTCATCGGGGTGCTGCCCGAATACCGCTCCAAGGGTGCCACGGCCCTTATCTTCGACGACCTTATCCACCAGTTCCAGCGCTACGGCTTCAAATGGGCCGATGCCATGCCGCAGATGGAGCGCAATGAGGCCGTGCAGGCCCAGTGGCAGTATCTCGACAGCCGCATCCACCGTCGTCACCGCTGCTTCCGTAAGATGCTATAGTCCGTAGAGGTGGCTCACCAGCACCTTCACGCCGATGAACACCAGCACCAAGCCGCCTATCAGCTCAGGCCGCAGCCGTCGGGCTATGGAGCGACCGAAGCGCACACCGAGCACATAGCCCGCTATACTCATTACCAGCGACGCCAGGCCGATGGCCAGCAGTGGCAGCGACAGTTGCGCCACACTGCTGTAGCCCACGCAGGCCATGGAGATGCCTATGGCCAGGGCGTCGATACTCGTGGCTACGGCCAGCAGCAGCTGCGTGTGCAGCAGCAGGGGGTTGAACGATGCGTGCTCCTCGTCCTCAAACGATTCCTTGATCATCTTTCCGCCGATGAAGGCCAGCAGCAAGAAGGCTATCCAGTGGTCGACAGCCTCGAAATACTGGCTGAAGCCAGTCGCTGTCAGCCAGCCTGCCAGGGGCATCAGCGCCTGGAACAGACCAAAGAGCAGGGCCATGCGCACGATGACCCCGCTGATGCGCCGGCGCACGATGACACCGCTCACGATGCTCACGGTAAAGCAGTCCATGGCCAATGCCATGGCCAACAGCAGGATATCAAACAGACTTGTCATATCTTAACACAATTAAATAACTACACATTATTATAACATATACCATCGCCGTCTGCAGGGCCGACGGATGCAGCCCCTCGATGCTGGCCAGGGGCAGACGGGTGGCCATCAGCGTCAGCACGCCGTTGAGCCAGCCCACGACATGCAGCAGCACAGTCCCCACCAACGGCAGCAGCAAGGCCCCGATGGCCAGGTAGAGAATGGCGGTGGTGGCGGGGATGACCACCAGGTTGGTAAGCAGGAACCATGTGGAGAGACGCCCGAAGTAGTAGGCCACCAGCGGGGCCGTGCCCATCTGCGCCGCCACAGAGACGGTTGTCAGACCCCACGCCCAGCGTGCCACGCGGTGCTCCATCAGCCACTCCTCGCTCAGCAGCCGCTGCAGGCGTGGCTGCACCAGCAGGATGGCCAGCATGGCGGCGAACGACAGCTGGAAGCCCACGTCGTAGAGACTGTCGGGGCTGACCGTCAGGATGAGAAGTGCCGCCAGGGCCAGCGCGTTCAGCGACGCCCGCCCGCGGCCCAGCAGCGATAACAGGGCAAAGGCCGAAATCATGATGGCGGCACGCAGCACGCTGGCCGGCAGACCCACCAACAGGGCGAAGGCCCAGATGCCGGCTACGGCCAACAACTGCATGACAAAGCGCCAGCGCCGCCCTACCACCAACAGCGTGAGCACCATGTAGACGATGCCTAAGTGCAGACCGCTGAGTGCCAGCACATGGGAGGCTCCGCTGACGGCATAGACCTCTCTGAGCTCGCTGGTCATGGCTGTCTTATCGCCCAGCGTCATGGCGGCTACCACGGCATAGGCATCGTCACTGAACCCCATCTGGCGGTAGCGCTCCAGCAGGTGATGGCGGTAGCACAGGAAAAGCAGGCGCAGCCGTTGCCACGCTGTCAGTCCCTGCCACGACCGGTCCTGTAGCTGCCAGTTGCCGCTACGCACAAAGGTCTGTCCGCTGAAGCCGTGTACCTCCTGGTAGCGGCGGTAGTCGAACGTGCCGTGTTGCCACTCGCGGTTACGGTCAATCTGAGCGCACAGCGTCAGCCTGTCGCCAACCGTCAGTTGCCGGCTCTTGGCATCCTTGGTGATATAGCCCTTGATCTTTTTGCCGTTGCCGGCAATCACCATGTCGGCGGCAACGGTCTTCGGCTTTTCCGCCACTTCTGACACAATGACAGCCTCAAAGCCTACAATACCCTGCGGCCACGACACACCGTCGTGCGCGCTGCGGACCATGGCTGAGCGTATAGCTCCCAGGGCAGCCACGCAGAACAAAATGGCCAGCGACTGTGTCTGCGGCCAGCGATACAGCAGGAGGATGGCAACAAGCGACACTGAAAACAGCAACCAACACACAGAAGACTCTGCGTGTTGGCCTGCCGCGATGCCCGCCATGAAAGCGATGGCAGGCATCAGCAAGGGTGCCGAGGAAAGCGGGTGGAAAGGTCTACTCGTCATCGGCCAGGGTGAAGTCCAGCTGGCGCTTCTCCAGATTGGCACGGGCCACCTTGATGCGGATGGGGTCGCCCAGCTGATACTTGCTGTGGTGACGGCGTCCGATAAGCTGGTAGTGGGCTTCGTCAAACTCGTAGTAGTCGCCCCTCAGGTCGTGCATGGGCACCATGCCCTCGCAGTGGTTCTCGTCAATCTCGACGTAGATGCCATACGACTGGATGCCCGAGATGTGGCCGTCGAAGCACTCGCCAATCTTGTCGCCCATAAACTCCACCATCTTGTACTTGATGGAGTCGCGTTCCGCGTTCTGGGCCGTCTGTTCCATCTCGCTCGAGTGCTCGCACAGTTCCTCGTAGTGCTCCTGGTTAGCCGAGCGTCCGCCGTCCTGGTACTTCGTCAGCAGACGGTGAACCATCGTGTCGGGATAGCGGCGTATGGGTGATGTGAAGTGGGTGTAGTAGTCGAAGGCCAGACCGTAGTGGCCTATGTTGTGGGTAGAGTACTTAGCCTTCATCATGGCACGCAGGGCTACGGTCTCAATGAGCTTCTGCTCCTTGGTGCCGCTGGCCTCGTCCATCAGGGCGTTCAGCGACTTCGAGATAGCGCCCTTCGTGCCGGCCGTCTTCAGCTTGTAGCCGAAGGGTGCCACCACCTGGCGCAGCGACTCCAGTTTCTGGGGGTCGGGCTGGTCGTGGATGCGGTAGACGAAGGTCTTAGCCTTTTTGGTATTCTCTCTCCTCTCTCCTCTCTCCTCTCTCCTCTTTCCGATGCTCTCGGCCACCGTGCGGTTGGCCAGCAGCATGAACTCCTCGATAAGCTTGTTGGCATCCTTCGACTTCTTGAAGTAAGCGCGGGTGGGCTTGCCGTCGTCGTCGATGTCGAAGTGCAGCTCCTCGCGGTCGAACTTCACGGCACCGTTCTTGAAGCGGCGCTCGCGCAGTTTCTTGGCCAGGGCGTCGAGGGTGATGAGTTCCGCGGCATAGTCGCCCTTGTAGGGGTTCTTCTTGGTGGCGGGGGGAGCCGGCTGTCCGGTGCCGTCGACGACACCGTTCTGCTCCAGTATCTGCTGCACCTCCTCGTAGGCATAGCGGCGGTCTGAGCGTATGACGGTGTGTGCCAGGTGCCACTGTTTGATGTTGGCATCCTCGTCCATGACGAAGATGACGCTGTAGCACAGTTTTTCTTCGTTGGGGCGCAGCGAGCAGATGAAGTTACAGAGGTGTTCGGGCAACATGGGTATGGTGCGGTCTACCAGATAGACGCTCGTGGCCCGCTTCTGTGCCTCCTTGTCGATGATGCTGTTCTCCTTGACGTAGTGCGAGACATCGGCAATGTGGACGCCAACCTCGAATAATTTACTATTTGACGATTTACTATTTACTATTTCACGTATCGACAGCGCATCGTCAAAGTCCTTGGCATCCTTCGGGTCGATGGTGCAGGTGAAGACGTTGCGGAAGTCCTCGCGACGGGCTATCTCCTCTTCGGTGATGCCCGGCTCAATCTTCTTGGCCGCCTCCTCCACCTGCTTCGGGTATTTATACGGCAGGCCGTACTGTGCCAGTATGGCGTGCATCTCCACGTTGTTATCGCCCTCCTTGCCCAGCACGTCGATGACCTCGCCGACGATGTTCTTCGACTCCTTCGACGGCCACTGCGTAATCTTCACCACGGCCTTCTCGCCGTCTTTGCCGCCCTTCAGCTTCTTCTTCGGTATCAGGATGTCGTGTACGAAGATGTTGCCCTCGGTGATGAGGAAGGCAAAGTCCTTCTCCACCTTCAGCTTGCCCACGGCCTGGTCGGTCTTATGGCTCAGAATCTCCGTCACCATAGCCTCCTTGATGTGGTTCTGCCGGCGGGCCATCAGGGCCACCTTCACGCGGTCGCCGTTCAGGGCAAACATCGAGTTGCGCTCCGACACGAAGATGGGCGTGCCGCCGCCGTCGGGCAGGAACGTGTTCTTGCCGTTGGCCTTGCGCAGGAACGTACCTTCCTGCACCTGTCCTTTCTGATTCAGCCGGTACTCGTGGTCGCTCACCTTCGACAGGTAGTCGTCCCAGCACATTTCGTCGAGCGCGTCGATGGCCAGCATCTTGGCCGGGTGCGTGGCGAGTTTCAGTGTTCTGAAAATCTGTTTCAGCGATAAGGTCTCGTTGGGACTGGCCGTGAACAGACCTTGCAGGGCGTCGGCGACAGCGCGCTTCGACAGCCGTTTTCCTCCTTTGTTCTTTCCCATAGTTATTGTTGGTTTTAGGTTTCCTCCTTATTCGCCGCCGAACAAATCCTGCTGACCGTGGTCAATGTGGGTCACGCGGTCGTTCAGTTCGGCCAGTTTGCCGCTGTTCCAGCGGTCGGTGGTGCCCACCAGATAGCCGGTGATGCGCTGCAGCTTATCGATGTTCTTCGAGCCGCATTTCGGACAGGCCTCCAGTTTGTCGTCGGCGTTCTCGTAGCCGCAGTCCATGCAGCGGTTGCGGTTATGGTTCACCGAGCCGTAGCCCATGTCCAGACGGTCCATCATGTCCACCACGCTCATGATGACCTGCGGGTTGTGGGTGGCGTCGCCGTCAATCTCGACATAGAAGATATGTCCGCCGCGCGTCAGGTTGTGGTAGGGTGCCTCCACCTCCGCCTTGTGGCGTGCCGAGCACTTGTAGTAGACGGGCACATGATTGGAGTTGGTGTAGTAGTCGCGGTCGGTGATGCCTTTCAACAGACCAAACTCCTTGCGGTCTTTTTTGGTGAACTTGCCGCTGAGGCCCTCAGCGGGCGTGGCCAGTACAGAGTAGTTATGGTGGTAGCGCTCACAGAAGTCGTTGACGCGGTCGCGCATATAGGTCACGATTTTCAGCCCCAGCGCCTGGGCCTCTTCCGACTCGCCGTGGTGCTTGCCGATGAGGGCGACGAGGCATTCGGCCAGACCTATGAAGCCGATGCCAAGCGTACCCTGGTTGATGACGCTCTCTACGGTGTCCGTTGGCGCCAGCTTGTCGGCACCTATCCACAGACTCTTCATCAGCAGCGGGAACTGTTTGGCGTAGGCCGTCTTCTGGAACTGGAAGCGGTCGTCCAGCTGCTTGGCCGTTATCTCCAGCATCTTGTCGAGCTTGGCAAAGAACTTGTCGATGCGCTGCTCCTTGTTCTCAATGTCCATGCACTCAATGGCCAGGCGCACAATGTTGATGGTAGAAAAGCTGAGGTTGCCGCGGCCGATGGAGGTCTTCGGGCCGAAGCGGTTCTCGAAGACGCGGGTGCGGCAGCCCATCGTTGCCACCTCATGGATGTAGCGCTTCGGGTCGTCGGCACGCCAGTCGCTGTCCTGGTTAAACGAGGCGTCCAGGTTCAGGAAGTTCGGGAAGAAGCGCCGTGCCGTCACCTTGCAGGCCAGCTGGTAGAGGTCGAAGTTGCGGTCCTCGGGCAGGTAGTTCACGCCGCGCTTCTTCTTCCAAATCTGTATGGGGAAGATGGCCGTCTCGCCGCCTCCCACACCCTCGTAGGTCGACAGCAGCAGTTCGCGCATGATGCAGCGCCCCTCGGCACTGGTGTCGGTGCCGTAGTTGATAGACGAGAACACCACCTGGTTGCCGCCGCGCGAGTGAATGGTGTTCATGTTGTGGATAAACGCCTCCATAGACTGGTGTACGCGGCCCACCGTCTTGTTGATGGCGTGTTGCTGGGCCCGCTCGCGCCCCGTCAGGCCGTCCAGCGGCTTTTTAATGTAGTCCATCAGCGGCTCGTCGTACAGGCTGCTGTAGTCTTCGCCGTTAAGGTCTTCGAGTGCCTTCAGTTCCTCTATATAGCTCATGCGCACGTAGGGAGCCAGGTAGAAGTCGAAGGCGGGGATAGCCTGACCGCCGTGCATCTCGTTCTGCGCACATTCCAGCGATATGCAGGCCAGCACCGATGCCGTCTCAATGCGCCTGGCGGGGCGGCTGGCTCCGTGCCCAGCAATAAAGCCGCAGTTCAGGATGTTGTCTAAGGGGTGCTGCACGCAGGTCAGCGACTTCGTGGGGTAGTAGTCCTTGTCGTGTATGTGCAGATAGTTGTGTTCCACGGCGTCGCGGGTCTCCTCGCTCAGCAGGTAGTCGTCCACGAAGGGTTTGGTGGTCTCCGATGCGAACTTCATCATCATGCCTGCAGGCGTGTCGGCGTTCATGTTGGCATTCTCGCGCGTCACGTCGTTATTCTTGATGTTCACAATGTCCAGAAACACGTCACGTGTCTTGGCCTTGCGGGCTATGGAGCGCTGGTTGCGGTAGGCAATGTACTTCTGGGCCACGTCCTTGCGGCTCGATTTCATCAGTTCCAGTTCCACCAGGTCCTGAATCTGCTCCACCGTCATGCGGTCTTCGCCGCGCTGTGCTATGCGGTCGGTAATCTGGTATAGCAGTCGTTCGTCCTCGCCTTTGTCGGTGTGGAGCATGGCCTTGCGGATGGCCGCCATGATTTTCTGTTCGT
>CAMYZO010000055.1 GCA_947303855.1 uncultured Prevotellaceae bacterium | reverse complement strand
TTCTTTGTCGGCATGCCCGACAACCTTAGCGAAGGCGAGTTCACCCTCGACGAGGGGAACACGCTGGTCGAGGACGCCCTGTCCATCATGGCGCAGAATGTAGCCATCAGGCATAACATGTGCGGAAAACAAATTGAGCAGCAGATCCGCGCCATCATCGACTATGAAATCGATTATAGCATGAAGAACGCCTTTTATAATTGCGAGATGAACTGTCTGGTCATCTTGCCGCTATTCATCAGTGAAGGCATGTTCCCTGCCGATGATGAATACACCCAGTACGCTGTCGCTACAGCCTTCGCCCACGAGATGACCCACGGCTTCGATGCCAATGGGGCAAAGTATGACGAACGGGGATACCTGAGAGACTGGTGGTCATCAGAATCCAAAGCGAAGTTCGAGGCCAAGCAGCAGGAGATGATTGCGCTCTACAACCGTATGGAGGCCTACCCGGGACAGCCGGCCGACGGCGAAAAGACGCTGGCGGAGAACATGGCCGACTACGGCGGCATGACGCTGGCCTACTCACTCTTCAAGCAGAAGAAAATAGATGAGGGGCTTCAGGGGGCTGCCCTCGACTATGCCTGCCAGGAGTTCTTCCTGCACTATGCAAAACTGTGGCTGGAATATCCCACCCTTGACCAAAAGAAGTCGTTGTACCTGACTGACGTCCATTCAATCCCCCAAAACCGCGTCAATGTCATCGTGACACTCTTCGACGACTGGTACAGGCTCTTCAACGTGACCGACGGGAAACTCTATCTCGCACCAGAGAAGCGCGTGAAGATCTGGTGATATATATTTCATAACAGAGGTTTTCGAGATTATTGCAGACTTGCTGACGCTCATTTGATTTGCTTCAGCGCCAGCTTCACCACCTGCTCCACAGGCAGTTCAGGCTGCTGCTGCAGAATCTGCACCACCACCTTCTGCGTGGGGGCGGGCGAGAAGCCCAGCATGGTGAGGGCAGCCACGGCCTCGTCGCGCACGGCGTTGTTGACGGGCGCTGTCATGGTGCCGCCGGCGGGTATCTCGTCGGCAATGCCCAGGGCTACGATCTTGTCTCTCAGGTCGACGATGATGCGCTGGGCCGTCATCTTGCCGATGCCCTTGATGCTCTGAATGAGTTTGGCGTTGCCGGTAGAGATGGCGTTGCACAGTTCGCTGACGCTCATGCCCGACAGCATCATGCGGGCGGTGTTGGCACCCACGCCGCTGACGGTGATGAGCTGCTCAAACATCTCGCGCTCCTTCTTGTTATAGAAACCGTAGAGCAGGTGGGTGTCTTCGCGGATGATTTCGTAGACATAGAGCTTCACCTCCTTCTTGGTCTGAATAGCCGTAAACGTGTTGAGCGATATGTTCAGACCGTAGCCCACCCCTGCGGCCTCAACCGTGGCCAGAGCAGGCGTCAGCTCGGTCAGCTCGCCCCTGATGTATTCTATCATAAGTATTCGTTTGTTGTATATATACGCTGTTAATAACGTCTGTACGACGCTTTTTATTGTATGAGAGCGGCGGTTTACACTAAAAATCCTTAAAATGTCGGTTGTTTGCAAGAATACTTGTACCTTTGCCACGAATTTACACGTAATAGTAATAAAACCTGAAAATAGTAATTGCAATGAAGAAGATTCTTTTGGGGCTGATGGCCGCAGCCATCACCAGTATCGGCTGTTATGCCGAAGGCAACAAACTGCATGTGAAGATGAACGTCAAGGACGTGGGCGACTCCATTACCGTCATATCGCTCGCAGAACGTGAATCCCAGCAGACCTTCACCGGCAGGCAGGGCGTGTTCGACTTTGAAGTAGAGGTGCCCAAGGCCACCACGCTCTATCTGGTAGAGCCGCAGCTGCTGCGGGGTGTGCCAGGCGCCAACTATAGGATTCCTGCCGTTCCCGGCGAGACGGTTGAGCTGACGAGCAGCGACGAAAGCCGCTACGACGTTGACGGCCCCGGTTTCTACGGCCAGTACCATCAGGCCGACCTCGTCATCGAGGCTGCCGGAAAGCCGCTGAGAGACCTGACCCTCGACATCACGGCCAAGATGGAGGCCGGCGCATCGCGCGACTCACTGATGAAGGTCTATCAGGAGCAGATGCCTATCCTGCAGAAGAAGGTGTCGGATGCTATCATGGAATATATCAAGGCACACCCCAACGAGGAGGTCTCTGCCGCCATCATACCCCAACTGCAGGACTTAGACCAGATGAAGTCCGCCGTCAAGCTGCTGTCTGCCAGCGTGCGCGACGGTCGCTGCAAGCCGCTCTACCAGGACATTATCGACGAGGCAGAGGCCAGCCAGAAGCTTGAGGCTGAGTCGGCACAGAAGCAGGCTGCCGGCATGGCGGCTCCTGACTTTGAACTGAACGACATCAACGGCAAGCCACTGAAGCTGTCGTCGCTGCGCGGCAAGTATGTCATTCTCGACTTCTGGGGCTCGTGGTGCGGCTGGTGCATCAAGGGCTTCCCTGCCATGAAGGAGGCTTACAAGAAGCATGCCGGGAAGTTTGAGATCCTGGGCATTGACTGCAACGACCCGGAGACGAAGTGGAAGGATGCCGTGAAGAAACACGAGCTGCCCTGGCTGCACGTCTACAACCCGAGAACCTCCAGCGTGCTGAGCGACTACGGCGTGACGGGCTTCCCCACGAAGATTATCATCGACCCGGAGGGTAAGATTGTGAAGAGCATCGTTGGCGAGGATCCCGCCTTCTACACACTGCTCGACGAACTCTTTAAATAAGTAAAAACGTTTTTTAGAATGAGAAAACTACTGAGCGCCCTGATGCTGGCGCTTGCCTGGCTGACAGTACAGGCACAGATGATGGAACCCGTACACTTCGCCTCAGAGCTGAAGGAGCTGAAGGGAGGCGAGGGCGAGATTGTGTTCTCGGCAAAGATTGATCCGGGATGGCATGTCTACTCCACCAACCTCGGCGACGGCGGCCCTATCTCGGCTACCTTCAACGCCGTGAAGATGGAGGGCGTGGAGACCGTTGGCAAACTGCAGGCACGCGGCAAGGAACTGAAGCAGTTTGACAAGATGTTTGAGATGGAGCTGCGCTTCTTTGAGGGCAGTGCCACCTTTGTACAGAAAGTGAAGTTCACCAAGCCCGACTACAACATTGACTGCTACTTAGAGTACGGCGCCTGCAACGACCAGAGCTGTCTGCCACCCTCCACCTGCGAACTGAAGAAGCAGGGCAAGGCCAAGGAGGTGGCCGGCGGCAAGCAGGAAGCTGACACGCCTGAAGAGAAGACAGAAGAGCCTGCTGCTGAGGCAACCCCGGAAACAGCAGCCGAGGCCGCTGACTCGCAGGCAGTGGCAGCGCCGGCAGCCGCCAATGCCGACGGCGACCTCTGGCAGCCCGTCGTCAGCGAGCTCCGTGCCTTCGGTGCCGGCGACAGCATTGCCGACCACTCCCTGCTCTACATCCTGCTGATGGGCTTCGTCGGCGGTCTGCTGGCCGTCTGCATGCCCTGCATCTGGCCCATCATCCCCATGACCGTGAGTTTCTTCCTGAAACGGGCCAAGACCGACAAGCAGAAGGGCGTCAAGGATGCCATCACCTACGGTCTGAGCATCATCGTCATCTACCTGGGACTGGGACTGCTGGTGACCGCCCTCTTCGGCTCCGACACGCTGAATGCCATGTCGACGAATGCCGTGTTCAACATCTTCCTGTTCCTGCTCTTAGTGGTGTTCGCCCTCTCGTTCTTCGGGTGGTTTGAAATCAAACTGCCAGAGGGATGGGCCAACTCCGTAGACACCAAGGCATCGGAGACCACCGGACTGCTGTCTATCTTCCTCATGGCCTTTACGCTGGTGCTGGTATCGTTCTCGTGTACGGCACCTATCATCGGCCTGCTGCTCGTGGAGACCACCACCAGCGGCAACTGGCTGGCACCGGCCCTGGGCATGCTGGGCTTTGCACTGGCCCTGGCCCTGCCCTTCACCCTCTTCGCCCTCTTCCCCTCCTGGCTGAAGCAGGCACCGAAGTCGGGCTCATGGATGACCACGCTGAAGGTGGTGCTGGGCTTTATCGAGCTGGCCTTCGCCCTGAAGTTCTTCTCGGTGGCCGACCTGGCCTACGGCTGGCGACTGCTGGACCGCGAGGTGTTCCTCTCGCTGTGGATTGTCATCTTCGGCATGCTGGGCGCCTACCTCTGCGGCTGGCTGAAGTTCCAGGAAGACGAGATTGGCGGCGACCTGCACAAGCCCATGCCCGTCATCTGCATCATGGGCGGCATGGTGTCGCTGGCCTTCGCCGTGTATATGATACCCGGTCTGTGGGGGGCTCCCTGCAAGGCCGTGAGCGCCTTTGCGCCGCCGATGAAGACGCAGGACTTTAATCTTAACAACAAGGTGGTGGAGGCTAAGTACCTGTCATACGAGGAGGGCATGGCCGTGGCCCGTGCCCAGGGTAAGCCCGTCTTCATCGACTTCACCGGCTTCGGCTGCGTGAACTGCCGTAAGATGGAGGCCGCCGTATGGACCGATGCCCGCGTGGCCGACAAGCTGAACAACGACTACGTGCTCATATCGCTCTTCGTTGACGACAAGACCCCGCTGGCCGAGCCTTTCGAGGTGAAAGACGAGGAGGGCCAGACCAAGGTGCTGCGCACCGTGGGTGCCAAGTGGAGCTATCTGCAGAGCCATAAGTTTGGTGCCAACGCCCAGCCCTTCTACGTCATCCTCGACCCGCAGACAGGCAAGCCCCTCTGCGGCAGCCGGGCCTACGATGAGGACATTGACCAGTATCTGGAATTTTTGGACAACGGACTTGCCAACTACAAGAAATGATAGAGAAAGCCATACGTGAGCGCATCATTGCACTCGTACACCAGGAGGTGGTGCCTGCCATAGGCTGTACAGAGCCTATGGCTGTGGCACTCTGCACAGCCAAGGCCACCGAACAGCTGGGACAGCGCCCTGAGCATATTGAGGCCTACCTGAGTGCCAATATCCTGAAGAACGCCATGGGCGTGGGCATACCGGGCACCGGCATGATAGGGCTGCCCATAGCCATTGCCCTGGGCGCCCTCATCGGCAAGAGCGAATACCAGTTAGAGGTGCTGAAGGACATGACGCCCGAAGCCCTGGAACAGGGTAAGCAGTATGTAGGAGAGAACCGCATCGACATCAAGCTCAAGGATGGCGACTGCGACAAGCTCTACATAGAAGTCTGCTGCCAAGCCGGCGACCGACGGGAGACCGCCATCATAGCCGGCAGCCACACCCACTTCGTGTCGGGCGATGCCAGCTATGCCAGGACTGCCGGCAGAGGCGAAGCCACTGACGAGATAGAACTGAACATGCGTCTGGTGTACGACTTCGCCACAACGGCTCCGCTCGACGAGATCCGTTTCATAGAAGAAGCGCGTACCTATAACATGAACGCCGCCCGCGAGGCCCTGAAAGGCAACTACGGGCACAACCTCGGCAAGACCATCGACCGGCCCATGGCCAAGGGCATCTTCGGCAACTCCATCTTCTCGCATATCATCTCGCGCACAGCCTCAGCCTGCGATGCCCGTATGGGCGGGGCCATGATTCCCGTCATGAGCAACTCAGGCAGCGGCAACCAGGGCATCTGTGCCACCAACCCGGTGTGTGTCTATGCCAAGGAGAACGAGAACACCGAGGAGGAGCTGCTCAGGGCCCTCATGCTCAGCCATCTCACGGCTATCTACATCAAGCAGAGCCTGGGACGCCTGTCGGCACTCTGCGGCTGTGTGGTGGCCAGCATCGGCTCCAGCGTGGGCATCACCTACCTCATGGGCGGCGACTACGAGCACGTCTGTCATGCGGTGAAGAACATGATAGCCAACCTGACGGGCATGATCTGCGACGGTGCCAAGCCGTCGTGCTCGCTGAAGATTACCAGCGGCGTGTCAACGGCCGTGCTCTCTGCCCTGCTCTCCGTAGAGGGTAAGTGCGTCACCTCGGCCGAAGGTATCGTCGACGACAGCGTAGACCAGTCCATCCACAACCTCACCAGCATCGGTGCCGAGGCTATGTGCAAGACCGACGACATGGTGCTGAGCATCATGACCTCCAAGTAAGCAGCAAGACCATACGGCACCGTCTTTAGCGGGTAAAATTTGACAGATGTCAAGAAAAGGAGAAATTTTTCTGTCGTTTTGTAAGGCGTTTCAGGAAAATTGCGTAAATTTGCAGCCGAAAACAGAAATTAACCAACAAAACGAACTGAGATATGAAGAAAATCAGAGCAGCCGTCGTAGGTTACGGCAACATCGGGAAGTATGCCCTTCAGGCCCTGGAGGCAGCGCCCGACTTTGAGGTGGCAGGCATCGTGCGCCGTGCCGGTGCACAGGACAAGCCCGCAGAACTGGCGCAGTATGAGGTAGTCAAGGACATCCGCGAACTGAAGGATGTGGATGTGGCCATCCTTGCCACCCCCACCCGCTCATGCGAAGAGTATGCCCGCCAGATTCTGCCCCTGGGCATCAACACCGTCGACTCGTTCGACATTCACACCAGCATCCTGGACTACCGCGCAGCCCTCACCCCTATCAACAAAGAGACCAAGACGGTGAGCGTCATCGCCGCCGGCTGGGATCCGGGCAGCGACTCCATCGTCCGTACGCTGATGCAGAGTCTGGCTCCTAAGGGTCTGAGCTACACTAACTTCGGTCCGGGCATGTCGATGGGGCATAGCGTCTGCGTGCGCTCAAAGGCCGGTGTGAAGAACGCCCTCAGCATGACCATCCCCCTCGGCGAGGGTATCCACCGCCGTATGGTATATGTTGAACTGGAAGAGGGTGCCAAACTGGACGAGGTGACGGCAGCCATCAAGGCCGACCCCTATTTTGCCAACGACGAGACTCATGTGTTCCAGGTAGACAGCGTTGACGACGTCCGCGACATGGGCCATGGCGTACACCTGGTGCGTAAGGGTGTCAGCGGTCAGACACAGAACCAGCGTCTGGAGTTCAACATGAGCATCAACAACCCGGCTCTCACCGGACAGGTGCTGGTCAACGTGGCCCGCGCCTCCATGCGTCTGCAGCCCGGCTGCTACACGATGATTGAGATTCCTGTCATCGACATGCTGCCAGGTGAGCGCGAAGACCTCATCAAGCACTTGGTATAAAAGTAAAATCCCCGCTTGTAGCGGGGATTTTACTTACTTCACCAGATTGCCCAGGATGTCGCGCGTCAGTTCCTTGGTGATGGTACGCGTGGCGGCACTGGTGGCATTCTTCACCACCCGCTCCCTGGCCGACGTACGGCTCTTCGACTTCTTGCCGCTGACCTTCTCGCTGACGTAGGTACCGAGAATGGTGGCCAGTGTGGAGGTGACGGCGGTAAGCACGGCCTTCCACACCTTCGACATGATGCCAGGTTTCTTTTTCTCAGCCTTAGCCGTCGGGGCTGCTTTCCCGTCATCGGCTTCAGCCAGTTCCTTCGACTCCTCCTGCACGGCCAGTTGCTGCTCCTCTTCGGCCAGCAGCACCTCAAAGGCGCTCTGGCGGTCTTCGGCCTTGTCGTATTTGCCGTAGATGCTGCTCTGCTTGATGATGTCCAGACGCTGGCCTTCGCTGACGGCACCAATCTGCGAGAGGGGGAAGAGAATCTTAGCCCGCTGCACCATGCCGGGAGCGCCTTTCGCATCGAGGAAGCTGACGAGGGCTTCGCCGGTCTCCAGGTTCATGATGGCCTCGTCGGTCTTGAAGGCGGGGTTGGCGCGGAAGGTGTCGGCAGCGGTCTTCACGGCCTTCTGGTCCTTCGGCGTATAGGCGCGCAGGGCATGCTGCACGCGGTTGCCGAGCTGTCCGAGGATATTTTCAGGAATATCGGTTGGACTCTGTGTGATGAAGTAGATGCCTACGCCCTTGGAACGGATAAGGCGTATGACCTGTTCAATCTTGTCAAGCAGGGCCTTCGACGTGCCGTCGAACAGCATGTGGGCCTCGTCGAAGAAGAACACGAGTTTTGGCTGGGGCAGGTCGCCCACCTCAGGCAATGTAGAGTATAGTTCCGACAGCAGCCAGAGCAGGAACGTGGAATAGAGCTTGGGCTGCATCATCAGCTTGTCGGCAGCCAGCACACTCATCACGCCCTTGCCGCCCTCAGTGGCAAGGAGGTCCTGGATGTTGAAGGCGGGCAGGCCGAAGAACTTGTCGGCACCCTGATTCTCCAACTGCAGCAGGGCACGCTGGATGGCACCCACAGAGGCGGCGGACACATTACCGTATTTTGTGGCATACTCCTTGGCATGCTTCGACACGAAGTCGAGCGAGGCACGTAAGTCCTTCAGGTCGTCGAGCAGCCAGCCGCGCTCGTCGGCTATGCGGAAGACGATGTTCAAGACGCCGTCCTGTGTCTCATTCAACTGCAGCAGGCGCGAAAGCAGCTGCGGTCCCATCTGCGAGACAGTGGCACGCATGGGGTGTCCCTGCTCGCCGAAGACATCGTAGAAACGTACCGGGCAGGCCTGGAACTCCGGGGTCTCCAGTCCGAACTCCGGCAGGCGTTTCTCTATAAAGCCCGACATCCTGCCTACCTGCGAGATGCCGCTGAGGTCGCCCTTCATGTCGGCCATGAAGCATGGCACGCCGGCCTGACAGAACGTCTCGGCCATGACCTGCAGCGTCACCGTCTTTCCCGTACCCGTGGCACCGGCAATGAGTCCGTGCCGGTTAGCCATCTTTCCTGTTATACTAAGCGCTCCTTCTGAGCAGTGGGCAATATAGAGCCCGCGTTCCTTATCGTACATAAATCTGTGTTTTTAGTTATTTTTCTGCAAAAATACGTATTTTCTCCGAAACAATTGCTATCTTTGCACAAATATTTCAATAAAAAAACAATGACCATGACTACAAGGAAACTGCTACTGCTGTTGTCGGCTCTTCTGCTGGGGGGTATCTCGGCAAACGCCTGGGAGCTGAAAGATTACTACAAGTACTACACCAACCTGCCCACGCCGCTGAAAGTGGTGCAGCCCTTCGACATCCCCTCTACGGGCGTATCAATTACTGACTTCGGCGCTGTGGGCGACGGCGTGACGCTCTGCACCGACGCTTTCATGAAAGGTATAGATGCACTGTCGAAGCAGGGCGGCGGACGGCTGACGGTGCCCGAGGGCGTGTGGCTGACAGGCCCCATCGAGCTGAAGTCGGGCATCGAGCTGCATCTGGACAAGAATGCCGTTATCTACTTTTCTCCCGACAAGAGCCTCTACTTCGAGTCCGGCACGCACCCAAAGCGTGTCAACCCCTGTATCTACGCCACGAAGGTAAAGAACATTGCCATCACCGGCCAGGGTATTATCGACGGCAACGGCCAGCAGTGGCGCCCCGTGAAGCGCGGCAAGATGAGCGACGTGGA
Source organism: uncultured Prevotellaceae bacterium (assembly GCA_947303855.1). Lineage (GTDB taxonomy): Bacteria > Bacteroidota > Bacteroidia > Bacteroidales > Bacteroidaceae > Prevotella. Next base: position 14,905 of record CAMYZO010000055.1, on the reverse strand, counting down.
GTGGAAGCAGTACACCGACATGGGCGGACAGGTCACCGAGAAGGGCGACCTCTGGTATCCGTGGCAGATGAAGAACGGCTATCCCGACATTGCCGCCACGCCGCAGAAGCAGGAGCAGATGCGCAACGACCTGCTGCGTTTAGAGCAGTGTGAGAACATCCTGCTGGAGGGTGTGACGTTCCAGAACTCGCCCCGCTTCCATGTCCATCCCTGCTATTGCCGTAACATCATCATCGACGGCATCACCGTACGCTGCCCGTGGAACGTGCAGAACGGCGACGGTATCGACCTCTCAGACTGTCATCAGACCCTGATAGTGAACTCTACCGTGGACGTGGGCGACGACGGCCTGTGCATGAAGAGCGGCGACAAGCGGAAGGGCTGCGACGTGTGGGGCGTGCAGGACGTGCTCATACAGAGCAACACCGTCTACCACGCCCACGGCGGCTTCGTGCTGGGCAGTGAGACCACCAGCGGCATCCGCGACATGGTGGTGCGCCACAACCGCTTCCTCGGCACTGACGTGGGCCTGCGCTTCAAGAGCGGACTGGGACGCGGCGGCAAGACCGAACGCCTGTATGTCAGCGACATCATGATGGCCGACATCAAGGACGAGGCCATCATCTTCCAGTGTGACTACGTGAACCACCATGCTGGCATGGAAGCGGGGACCGCCTCCAAAGTGGTGGAGAAGGTGCCCGACTTCCAGGACATCCATATCAGCCGCATCGTCTGCCGGGGCTGCAAGACCGGCATCAGGGCCGCAGGCATCGAGGGCCTGGACTGCATCCACGATATCGACATCAGCGACTGCAGCATCAAGTACAATAAGACAGCAAAGGCCGTCGATGAACCGACGGCCAGGCTGACGCTGAAAAATGTGCGTCTTACTGAATGAGAATCTCTGACAGCGTGGGGTGGATGTGTACCATGTCGCGAAGCTGCTGAAGGGTGGTATCGCGACACATCAGCACCGACACCTCCTGCACGATGTCGGCCGCATGAGTGCCAAAGGCATGGCAGCCCAGGATGCGGCCGTCGCTGTCGGCGAAGAGTTTCAGCATGCCCTCCGTCTCGCCCATGGCCATGGCCTTGCCGTTGGCGCGCCAGAACGACTTCTGACAGGTATAGGCCGCGCCACTGCCTTTCAGCTGGTCTTCCGTGGGTCCCACGCAGGCGGCCTCGGGCGTCGTGAAAATAGCTGCCGGCATGACGTCGAAGCGGATGCCGTCAACACATTTACTATTTGACGATTTACTATTTACGATGTGGTTCACCGCACGGACGGCCTGCATCTCAGCAGCATGGGCCAGCATCTGACGGCCGTTGACATCGCCGATGGCGTAGAGGTGAGTGGTGAGTGGTGAGAGGTGAGAGATTACCTGGAAGTTGTCGTCGACGGGAATGGCACCGTTGGGGGCCAGGGTGATGCCGGCAGCCTCAAGGTTGAGGCCGTCGGTGCGCGGCTTGCGCCCCGTGGCCATGAGGATGACGTCGGCATCGATATCGGCGAGCGACTGGACGGCGGTCTTCATCTGGAACCTGACGCCCTTTTTCTCCAACAGCTTGCGCAGGCGCTTGGCAATGTCGGCATCGAGCATGGGCAGACACTCTTTTAAGTACTCTATGACCGTCACCTCAGAGCCGAAGCGGTGGAAGACCGAGGCAAACTCCATGCCGATGACACCGGCGCCGATGATAGCGAGGCGCTTAGGCAACTTGTCGAGTGCCAGCAGTCCGGTGGAGTCGACGACTCTGGGATCGTCGGTGCCGGCAATGGGCAGCCACTTGGTCTCTGAGCCCGTGGCGATGATGATGTGCTGCGCGGTATAGTCATTGACCGTCTGAGCATCGACGAAAACGCCTTTCTCGCGTACCAACGTGATATTGGGGTGCGAGAGGATGGTCTCTACCCCACTCCGCAACTGTGGCACCACTGATGCCATGCGCTCACGGGCCTCTTCAAAGGTCGCGCTGTGCACGTAGGTCTTCGTAGGAATACAGCCGACATTGAGGCACGTGCCTCCCACGTCGGCACTCTCGAAGATGACCACCTTCAAGCCCTGCTCGGCGGCATATTCAGCGGCGCGGTAGCCACCGGGGCCCGCGCCGATGATGATGAGGTCTGCTTTATTCATTATTCATTATTCATTAGACGGAACGTCGTAACAGGATGTCTGGCTGCCAGCACGTCGTCGACGCGGCCGATGGGCGTGTTGTGAGGTGCCGACTTCACCAGATCGGGGTCTGTCTTTGCCTCTTCTGCTATCTGGCGCATCACGGCGATGAAGGCGTCGAGCGTCTCACGCGACTCGTTCTCCGTCGGCTCAATCATCAGACTCTCGTGGAACAGCAGGGGGAAGTAGATGGTCGGCGCATGGTAGCCGTAGTCCAGCAGGCGCTTGGCCACATCCATGGTGGTGACACCCGTGCTTTTGTCTTTGAGACCGTCGAACACGAACTCATGGCAGCACAAGGTGTCGATGGGCAGTTCATAGACATCCTTGAGGCACTCCTTGACATAATTGGCATTGAGCACAGCCAACGGCCCCACCTCCCTGACATGTTCGCGACCCAGCGAGAGGATGTAGGCGTAGGCCCGCATCATCACACCGAAGTTGCCATGATAGGGCGACACCACGGGGAAGAACGCCTGCAGCCCCTCGCGGACCCCCACCGGACCGGCACCGGGACCGCCGCCGCCATGAGGTGTCGAGAACGTCTTGTGCAGGTTGATGTGCATCACGTCGAACCCCATGTCGCCAGGACGGCAGACTCCCAGCATCGGGTTCAGGTTAGCCCCGTCATAATACATCAGTCCACCGCAGTCGTGTATGAGCTGCGCTATCTCGGGAATACGCGTCTCAAAGAGTCCGAGGGTATTCGGATTGGTCATCATCATGGCGGCCACACTGTGGCCGCATACAGAGCAGATGCGCTGCAGGTCTTCGAAGTCAACGGTACCGTCAGAGAGCGACTTCACCTCAATAATCTCCAGTCCGCAGACAGCGGCCGAGGCCGGGTTCGTGCCATGGGCTGAGTCAGGCACAATCACCTTCTTACGCTGCATGTCGCCCCGCGAGCGGTGGTAGTTGTCGATGGTCATCAGTCCTGTCAGCTCACCATGCGCCCCGGCGTAGGGCTTAAAGGTGAAATGCGCCAGACCTGTCAGCTCGCAGAGCGACTGTTCTAAGAGCGTCACCAGGGCCTGTGCCCCTCTAACGGTGCTGGCGGGCTGCTCCGGGTGCAGGTTCTGGAACTGCGGCAGTGCTGCCATCTCCTCATTAATCTTGGGGTTGTACTTCATGGTACATGAGCCTAACGGATAGAAGCCCGTGTCTACGCCGAAGTTGTTGTTCGACAGGTTCGTATAGTGACGCACCACCGTCAGCTCGTCGCACTCAGGCAGCTGCGCCTCCTCAGCCCGCTGCATCGAGGCAGGTATCACGTAATCGCCATAGTTGTTCTTGGGCAGACTGTAGCCTCTGCGTCCCTCCTTGGAGAGTTCGAAAATCAGGTTTCCATATAATCGGTTGTTCATAGGGCAGCAATCTTTATCAGGTTATCAATCTCCTCTTTCGTGCGCTTCTCAGTGACGGCCAACAGAAGACCGTCCTCCAACTTCACGCCACCCAGGAATCCTGCTTCGATGAAACGCCGGTAGAGGGCGTCAACGTCACCGTCGTACTTCACGTAGAACTCATTGAAGAACGGCTGGCTGTATGCCAGTTGGAAACGGCCCGTCTTCAGCAGTCCGTCGCAGAGATAATGGGCACCGGCGTATGACAACTGTGCAGCCTCCTTCAGTCCCCGCCTGCCCATGAGCGACAGGTAGATGGTGACCCACAGTGCCATGAGCGACTGGTTGGAGCAGATGTTCGACGTGGCCTTCTGTCGGCGGATATGCTGCTCGCGTGCCTGGAGGGTCAGGACGAAGGCCCGCTGACCGCGGTTGTCTTGTGTCATACCCACGATGCGGCCCGGCATTTTCCTTATCAGCTTCTCCGTACAGCACATATAGCCCACGTAGGGACCGCCCCACAGCATGGGGATGCCCAGCGACTGACCGTCGCCCACGGCAATGTCGGCTCCCCATTCGCCCGGCGTCTTCAGCACGGCCAGGTCGGCAGCTACGCTGTCAATGATGAACAGCGCCTTGCCGGCATGGCAGGCATCGGCAAAGCCGGAATAATCCTCCACAATACCATATTGATTAGGCTGCTGCACCATGACACCGGCCACGCCGCCCTCGCCCAGCAGTGCTTCGAGGTTCTCCCTCGAAGTCACCCCTTCCTCGGCAGCAACCGTCACCAGTTCTATGCCCTGATGCAGGGCGTAGGTGTCGAGCACCTCACGGGTCTTGGCATTCACCGTGGCCGACACCAGCACCCTGTTAGCCTTCTTGCCGGCAGCCACGGCCATCATCATAGCCTCGGCGGCAGCGGTGGTGCCGTCATACATCGAGGCGTTGGAGATGTCCATGCCCGTCAGTTCGGCCATCATCGACTGATACTCAAAGATGTAGTGCAGCGTGCCCTGCGACACTTCCGGCTGATAGGGCGTGTAACTGGTCAGGAACTCCGAGCGCTGTACCAGACTGGGTATGACGCTGGGGGTGTAGTGGTCGTAGACGCCATAGCCGGCAAAGCAGGTCAGCTGACGGTTCTGGCTTCCCAGTTTTGCAAAGGTGTCGCGAACCTCTATCTCACTCATCTCCGAGGGAATCTTGTAGTCCTCCCGATAGCGGATGGCCTCGGGAATCTGGGCGTAGAGGGCATCGAGGTCATCGATGCCGATACGCGACAGCATGGCCTTCAAGTCTTCCTCGGTATGCGGAAAAAACTTGTAGTCCATCATCCTTCCTTGTTGCAGAAACGCTCGTAGGCAGCAGCATCCATCAGGCCGTCAAGCTCCGTCTTGTCGCTGAGCTGCACCTTGATAATCCAGTTCTCGAAGGCATCCTCGTTAATCAGTTCAGGCTGGTCTTCAAGCGCCTCGTTCACCTCGACGACGGTGCCGCTGACGGGCGAGAACAGATCGCTGGCGGCCTTGACGCTCTCCACGGCACCGAACTCCTCGCCGGCGCTCACCTCGTCGTCCACTTCAGGCATGTCTACATACACCACGTTGCCCAGGGCGTGCTGAGCATAGTCGGTGATACCGATAAAACCACAGTCACCTTCTACTCTTACATATTCGTGCGACTCCGAGTAGTAGAGTCCTTCCAATACTTTTGCCATAATCACTTCTTGTATTTCTTTGTATAAAATTGTTTCTTTACTACCTTGCCCGGGAACACCTTCTTGCGGATCTGAATCTGCACCTCGGTGTCAAGTTTGGCATACGCCGCATCTACCAGCGCCATGCACACGCTCTTGTCGGTCGACAGCGTATGATAGCCCGTCGTTACCTCGCCGATAGCGTCACCCGCCATGTTCAGCACGGTATAGCCGTGACGGGGAATGGCCTTGTCGAAGAGTTCGATACCCACCAGTTTCCTCGCCGGCCCTTCGGCCTTCTGCTGGGCGAGTGCCTCCTTGCCAATAAACTCCGGCTTGTCGAGTTTCACGAACATCGTCAGACCGGCCATGACCGGCGTGATGTCCTCGCTCAGCTCGTCGCCATAGAGCGGCAGGCCCACCTCGAAGCGCAGCGTGTCGCGGCAGCCCAGACCGCAGGGCTGTACGCCGGCGGCGATGAGTTTGTCCCAAGCCTCGCGGATATATTCGGGCGAGGCATAGATTTCAAAGCCGTCCTCACCGGTATAGCCGGTGCGGCTGATCAACCCACCCGTGGGTATTGTCTTGCAGGTATAGAAGACCAGCTCTGAGCAGGGGATACCCAGCACCGTCTCGACGATATGTTCCGACTCCGGTCCCTGGATGGCTATCTGGCCATAGTCGTCGGAGGCGTTACGCATGTCTATGTTGAAGCCTGCGGCCTGCTGCTGCATCCACGCCCAGTCCTTGTCAATGTTAGAGGCGTTGATGACGAGGAAGAAGTCCTGCTCTCCCAGTTTGTAGACCAGCAGGTCGTCGACGGTGCCGCCATTCTCATAGCACATCATGCCGTAAAGGATTTTCCCTACCGGCATGCCGCTGACATCGTTGGTGAAGATATGCTGCACATAGCGCTCGGCATCCTCACCTTTCACCGTCACCTCGCCCATGTGCGACACGTCGAACAGTCCGGCATGCTCGCGGACGGCTGTATGCTCAGGAGCAATGCCCGTATACTGGATGGGCATCTCGAAACCGCCGAACGGTGCCATAAAGGCGCCCAGCGACAGGTGCTTGTCGTGCAGACAGGTACGTTTCTCTTTAGTTTTCAGTTCTTGTTTGATTGCCATAGGTTAACATGATGTTAGTTTGATGAATTCTTGTTTCAGGTAGTTTTGTTCCAAGTCCTCAATGGCGGCCACGTCATGGGCGGTCAGCCGCAGTTCGCCCTCGCAGAGGGTCTGACGTATCAGCGTCTTGATTGCTTCAAGCGACAGCGTCGTGTAATCCTTTAGCAGCGTGATGCGCTGGCGCACGCTCTCCACCCCTTTGCGCTGCATTTTCTCACGGTCGGGCGTAATGGCGTGAAGCATGTGCTCCATATTGGTGTCGTAGAGCATGGTGCCATGTACGATACAGTGGCCTTCCAGATGATAGCAGGCCGTACCGCAGATCTTCCGGCCGTCAATCAGGATATCGTTATGGCTGGTGCCGACAGCCTCAACACCCATCTTCCGGAGTACCAATAGCACCATCCCCAGAAAGCGGTTGAAGGCGAAGCCCACGTTCTCGGTATGGACGACGAACGACCACATCAGGTTACCCTCATCGGCATAGACACAGCCTCCGCCACTCTTGCGGCGATAGACGCTGATGCCGTGCTGACGGCAGTAGTCGGTGTTGACCTCGTTACCGGCCACCTGGTTGCGCCCGAAGATGACGCTGGGCGGAACCTGCCAGAGGAAGAAAGCCTCGGGCTCTTCTATATGCCGGGTCACATACTCTTCCATCGCCAGGTAGAACGACAGGCGACGGCTCCGGGAGTCAGGCAACACAACAAACTTCATATATTTCAGGTTAGCGACTGCAAATATATGAAGTTTTTATGTAAGTTACAAGTTTTTTCCCAAGAATTTTAGTTCGGCTTCCAGCATTTCCAGTTTTGGCATTCTGAAGCCGGCCTCACGGGCTATCTCTATGGGGCGCGTGTACAGGTAGTAAATCTCCATCTTGCGGTGGAAGTCATAGTCCAGGCGCATGGAGGGCGAGTAAGGGGTCATGGCATCGGTCATCTGTATCATCTTCTCAACAAACGCCTCATCTACGTTCTTGACACCCAGCTGCCGGGCAGCCCCCACAACCTCCATCATCAGGTCACGGATAAGCTGACGCGTCGACGGGTTCTTCAGCAGCAGGTCGGTCTGGGTGTGCAGGGCCACGGTCATACCATTGAACGGCATGTTCCACACGGCCTTCTTCCAGCGGGCCTCGTGGTACTCTACCTCGCCGGTCTCTATGCCTGCCTCCCGAAACTCCTGTATGACCGTCTTGAGCAGCGCCTCGTCGCGGCAGGAGTAGTTGGCCAGGTTGATGCTGCCATAGCACTGGTGGTTCACACGTCCCGGCTCTGTCTTGGCCGAACAGATGAAGGCCAGTCCGGCACACAGCTGAACGCCAGGGAACATCTGCTGAACATCCTGCTCCACACCGATGCCGTTCTGAATAAGAATCACCAGCGTACGGTCGTGCAGCAACGGGGGGAGCAGCTGCGCCAGCTTTTGGTTGTTCACCGATTTCAGACATACCAGCACCACATCGCATGCCGGCATCTCTGCCGTCTTGTTGTAAGCGTTGACGGGAAAGACATGGAAGGAACCGTCGCAGGAGTCAACCTGCAAACCGTTGTCCTTCACGTAATCATAGTCTGAGCGGAACAGGAAATGCACCTCCTGACCAGCCTTTGCCAACTTCCCGCCATAGTAGCCGCCAATGGCGCCACTGCCAATAATTCCGTATTTCATAGGGGCAATTTTTGTTTTTGCGTGCAAAATTATAAAATATTTATGAATTATGAATCATGAATTATGAATAATTTCGTACCTTTGCACCCAAATGGAGAAACAACAATTAGGGCTGCTTGAGCAGATTGACTATCCGTCAGACCTCCGGCGCCTGAATATTGACGACCTGCCACAGCTCTGCGACGAACTGCGGCAGGACATTGTCAAGGAACTGTCGGTAAACCCCGGCCACCTGGCTTCCAGCCTGGGCGTGGTGGAACTGACGGTGGCCTTGCATTATGTCTATGACACCCCCGAAGACCGTATCGTGTGGGACGTAGGCCATCAGGCTTACGGCCATAAGATTCTGACAGGACGCCGCAAGCAGTTTGCCACCAACCGCAAGCTGGGCGGCATACGTCCCTTCCCCTCACCTCAGGAGAGTGAGTACGACACCTTTGCCTGCGGCCACGCTTCCAACAGCATCTCGGCAGCACTGGGCATGGCGGTGGCTGCCAGTCTCACCCCCCCTACCACGGGCCACGCCCCCCGCAAGGTGGTGGCCGTCATCGGCGACGGGGCCATGTCGGGCGGCCTGGCCTTTGAGGGCCTGAACAATGTGTCGTCGTCGCCCAACGACCTGCTGATTATCCTCAACGACAACAATATGTCCATCGACCGCTCTGTCGGCGGTATGAAGCAATACCTTCTGGGACTGAACACCAACGAGACCTACAACGCCCTGCGTTTCAAGGCTACACGCTGGCTGAACAAGCGTGGACTGCTTGAGGATGACCGCCGCAAGGGACTCATCCGCCTGTCGAACGCCATCAAGAGCGCCATCTCGCATCAGCAGAACATCTTCGAGGGCATGAACATCCGCTACTTCGGACCCTTCGACGGCCATAACGTCAAGGAACTGGTGCGCATCCTCAGACAGATGAAGGAGATGCACGGCCCGAAGCTGCTGCACCTGCACACCCAGAAGGGCCACGGCTATGCGCCGGCAGAGCGCGACGTTACCATCTGGCATGCTCCGGGGAAATTTGACCCCGATACGGGCGAGCGACTGGTGGACAACGACCCTACAAAGCCCCAGAAATATCAGGATGTCTTTGGCTACACCCTGCTGGAACTGGCAGAGCAGAACCCCAGGATTGTGGGGGTCACACCGGCCATGCCCACGGGCTGTTCGATGAATATCATGATGAAGGCTATGCCCAACCGCACCTTCGACGTGGGCATTGCCGAGGGCCATGCCGTCACCTTCTCAGGGGGCATGGCCAAGGACGGCCTCATCCCCTTCTGCAACATCTACAGTGCCTTTGCCCAGCGGGCCTACGACCATATCATCCACGACGTGGCCCTGCTGCGCCTGAACGTGGTGTTCTGCTTAGACCGCGCCGGACTGGTGGGCGAGGACGGTCCCACCCACCACGGTGCCTTCGACCTGGCAGCCCTCCGCCCCATCCCCAACCTCACCATCGCCGCCCCCATGGACGAACATGAGCTGCGACGGCTGATGTACACCGCCCAGCTGCCCGACAAAGGGCCGTTCGTCATACGCTATCCCCGTGGCGGCGGTGTGCTGAAAGACTGGCGCTGTCCGTTTGAGGAGATAAAGGTTGGCACGGGTCGCAAGTTGCGTGACGGCAACGATGTGGCCGTGCTCAGCATAGGCGCCATAGGCAACCTGGCTCTCAAGGCCGCCGAAGTCACGGGAGCCGCCATGTATGACATGCGCTTCCTGAAACCTCTTGACGAGACCATCCTCGACGAGGTGGGCCGGCGGTTCAGCCGCATCGTCACCGTCGAGAACGGTGTCCGCAACGGCGGCCTCGGCTCGGCAGTCATGGAGTGGATGAACGACCACGGCTACCATCCCCACGTCACCCGCCTCGGCCTGCCCGACGACCGTTTCGTGGAGCATGGCACGGTCAGCGAACTGCAGCATATCGTCGGTATCGACAAAGAGAGTATTGTTAAAGCCATCCAATCATGAAAATCGTCATCGCCGGTGCCCAGGCCGTGGGCACACACCTGTCGAAACTGCTGTCGCGTGACAATCAGGACTGTGTGCTGATTGACGACGATGACGAGCGCTTGGAGGGACTGAGCGAACTCGACGTCATGACCTACAACGCCTCGCCTACCAGCATCAGCGCGCTGAAGGATGCCGGCACCGCCACTGCCGACCTCTTCGTGGGTGTCACTACCGACGAGAGCACCAACATGGCCGCCTGCATGATGGCCCACGCCCTGGGTGCCAAGAAGACGGTGGCACGCATCGACAACTACGAATACCTGACACCGCAGAACCAGCGCTTCTTCCAGCAGTTGGGCATCGACTCCATGGTCTATCCCGAGGTGCTGGCCGCTCACGACATTGTCAACGGCCTGAAGATGTCATGGGTGCGTCAGCGGGTGGATGTCCATGACGGGGCCTTGGTGCTCTTAGGCATCAAGCTGCGCGAGGGCTGCGAGATACTGAACCAGCCGCTGAAGGACCTCTGCGGCCCCAACGACCCCTACCATGTCGTGGCTGTCAAGCGTCAGGGCGAGACCATCATCCCCGGTGGCTTAGACACGCTGAAGCTGAACGACCTGACCTACTTCATGACCACTCGTGAGTATATTCCCTATATCCGGAAGATTGTGGGTAAGGAGCACTATACCGACGTCAAGAACGTCATCATCATGGGCGGTGGCAAGACGGCTGTACGCGCTGCCCTGACGGTACCCGAATACATGAACGTGAAAATCATCGAGAAGTCGGCAGAGCGCTGTGAGAAGCTGAACCAGCTGCTCAGCGACAGCGACACGATGGTCATCCACGGCGACGGCCGCGACCTGACACTGCTCGACGAGGAGGGCATACGCAGCACACAGGCCTTCGTCGCCCTCACGGGCAATGCCGAGACCAACATCCTGGCCTGTCTGACGGCCAAGAAGTTAGGGGTGCGCAAGACGGTGGCCATGGTCGAGAACCTCGACTATGTCTCCATGGCCGAGAGTCTGGACATTGGCACCATCATCAACAAGAAGACGGTGGCCGCCAGCCATATCTATCAGATGATGCTCGACGCCGACGTCAGCAACCTGCGCTCGCTGATGCTTGTCGACAGCGAGGTGGCCGAGTTCGTGGCCGCCGAGGGTTCCCGCGTGGTGAAGCGGATGGTCAAGGACTTGGGTCTGCCCTTTGGCGTGACCATCGGCGGACTGGTACGTGCCGGTCAGGGCATGCTCGTCAACGGCAGCTCACAGATCCAGCCCGGCGACTCGGTCATGGTGTTCTGTCACGAACAGAAGCTGAACAATATCGAGAAGTACTTCAAGAAGTCGACGATATGGTAAACTTCCGCATCATCCATAAGATCATCGGCTCACTGCTCTTCCTTGAGGCATTCTTCATGGGCTGGTGCCTGGCACTGGCCTTCGTCCACCACGAGGACGACCTGCTGGCCTTCCTCGTGTCGATGCTGCTGACCTTCGGATGCGGATTCTTATTCCTCTACCTCGGCCGCGATGCCGAGAACACGCTGAGCCGCCGCGACGCCTATGTCGTGGTCACCGCCGCGTGGGTCATCTTCTCATTCTTCGGCATGTTCCCCTTCCTCATCCATGGCAGCATAGGCTCGTTCTGCGATGCCTACTTCGAGACCATGTCGGGGTTCACCACCACCGGCGCCTCCATCATCGACGATGTGGAGCGCCTGCCACATGCCATGCTCTTCTGGCGCTCGCTCATGCAGTGGATAGGGGGCCTGGGTATCGTCTTCTTCACCATCGCCATCCTGCCGTCGCTCGTCGGCGGCAGCGTCAAGGTGTTTGCCGCTGAGGCCACCGGCCCCATCAAGGCCAAGATGCACCCGCGCCTCACCACCACGGCGAAGTGGATATGGACGGTCTACCTCCTGCTCACCATAGGCTGCGGACTGTCCTACTGGGCAGCGGGCATGGACTGGTTTGAGGCCACCAACTACTCCATGACCACCACGGCCACCGGCGGCTTTGCCATCCATAACGACAGCACGGCGCATTTCCACTCGCCGTCAGTCGACTATATCAGCGTGCTGTTCCAGTTGCTGTCAGGTATCAACTTCACCTTATTATATATGAGTGTATTCAAACTGAAGTTTGGCACACTGTTCAAGAACGCTGAGTTCAAACTCTATATCATGGTTATCGGCGGTGCCACCCTGCTGGTCATGCTCCTGCTGCTCTCCGGCACCGACTACTCCCTGGAGCACGCCTTCCGCTCGGCCCTGTTCCATGTGGTGTCGTTTATCACCACTACCGGCATGTTCTCGGGCGACGACGTGTCGCAATGGCCACGGCTCACATGGGTCATCCTGGGCCTGGTCATGTATCTCGGAGCCTGTGCCGGCAGTACCAGCGGCGGCTTCAAGTGCATCCGCGGACTGATGCTGCTGCAGGTGCTGCGCAACAACTTCCGCCAGATTCTGCACCCTAACGCCGTCCTGCCCGTAAGGATAGGCAGCCAGAGTGTGCCGCAGTCGAAGCTCGTGGCACTGTTCGCCTTCTTCGTGCTGACGGTGCTCATGGTGCTCTTCACCACCACGGTGATGGTGGTGGCGGGGGTCGACAGCACCAACGCCCTGACCATTGCCCTGAGCAGCGTCAGCAACGTCGGTCCCTCGCTCTCTGCGGGCATTGGTCCTGCCATGTCGTGGTCGGTGCTGCCTGACGCCGTCAAGTGGCTGCTCTGCCTGCTCATGCTCATGGGCCGACTGGAAATCATGACCGTGCTGGTGCTCTTCACCCGCGCCTTTTGGAAAGAAAACTAAAGAAACTGCTATGTATAAGTTCAAACCGCTTCTGAAACAGACCATCTGGGGTGGCGACAAGATTGTCGCCTTCAAGCATCTGACACCTGCCGACCTGGCAGGACAGCCCACCGCCAACATTGGCGAAAGCTGGGAAATATCGGGTGTCAAAGGCAGCGAGAGCATCGTCGACGGAGGCCCCGACGACGGCAAGAGCCTCAACCATCTGGTCAGCAGCTACCGTGAGCGGCTCGTCGGCACCGACAACTACCGCCGCTTCGGCAATGAGTTCCCACTGCTGGTGAAGTTCATTGACGCCCGCCAGGACCTCTCCATACAGGTACACCCCGACGATGAGACGGCCCGGCGGCAGGGCTACCCCTGTGGCAAGACCGAGATGTGGTATGTCCTGCACTCCGATGACGAAGCGCGGCTCTATAACGGTCTGCGACAGCATCTGACGCCTGATGACTACCGCCGCATGGTGGACGACCACACCATCACGCAGGCACTGGCCCATTACCGGGTGCACGAGGGTGACGTGTTCTTCATTCCAGGCGGACGCATCCATTCCATCGGCGCGGGCTGCTTTGTAGCCGAGATTCAGCAGACCAGCGACCTCACCTACCGCATCTACGACTACGGACGGCGCGACCGCAACGGCAACCTGCGCCAGCTGCATACCCGTGAGGCTGCCGAGGCCATCGACTTCACCGTCAGCGAAGGCGGTTACCGCACCTATTACGAGCCTATGCAGGACGAGGGCGTGCAGCTCGTCAGCTGTCCCTACTTCACCACCGCCGTCTACGACCTGAACGACCCGATGACCATCGACTACTCCGACCTCGACTCCTTCGTCATCTTCGTCGCCCTGCAGGGGTCGTGCGACATCACCGACAACGAGGGACACACCGTCCGGCTGCGCGAGGGCGAGTCGCTGCTCATCCCCGCCACCGTCAGGACGGTGCGCATTGAGGGCACTATCAAGTTCCTTGAGACATACGTATAAATAGGGTAGCGGTTACTGCTGGTCCAGATAGCGGCGGAGGTCATCCTGCAGGCGGCGGAAGGGCTCGCTCTGTAGGTAGCCGGTATTTTTCTTGAGCATGGTCTTGACGTCCTGCAGCGAATTTTCGTAGCACGACATCTCGTTACGCTTCTGCGTCTTATGCGCGGAAGCATGGTAGATTTCGTTCTGGCGCTCCTGCCGCAACTGGTTGCACACCTTCGACAGTACCGGTGCGGTGATGGTGTCGAAGAGGTGGTGTCCCTGTATATAGAGATAGGTGGTCTGCGGGGTGACGCCCAGCCGCTTGACATCGTCCTTCACCTTCAGATACTCATCACGCCCGTCAGGGAACAGGCGCTGTAGCTCGCGCACCTTGACGCCCACCTTGCGGCGGACGTTCTGTAGCGACGATTCCGGGTTCTGCACGCTGAACCCTCCGGGGTCGGCCACGCGGTTGAAGTCGGTGATGCTGAAGCGGGGGTACTGGCCGTTGCGGTAGAGCATGATGCTCCAGACGAACAGCGGAAAGATGGCTTCCGAGAAGCGTGCGTAGTAGTCGCGGAAGTCGAAGATGCGGTGGTCGTTGAGGGTGACGCTGACGCAGACATCGTGGAGCGACGGGGCATAGCACTGGTAGTTCTCAATGGCGTAGACGTAGGTGTGGAAGACGTAGGGACTCTCCAGCACCTTCTTCGACTGTTCGGTGCAGCCCTGCTTCAGGTAGTCGTAGTCGGCATCAACACAGGCAATCATGTTGCGCCCCAGCACATCTCTCTCCTCTCTCCTCTCTCCTCTCTCCTCTCTTTCCTCAAGAAAATTCATCAGCACCGACTTCTTGCCTCGTGTCAGGTTGATTTTCGACGGGAGCATCACCTCGAAATAGCGGCTGTCGTCCTCAAAGGGGCTGAGCACCGTTCGCCAGAAGTAGATATCATCATAACTCTCGACGTAGGCCACAATCCTACGCCGTGCCTGCTTCGACTTCAGGGCGTTGGCTGCCTCGAAATATCTGCTGCTGATGTTATCTTTTAATCGATTTGACAAGATTGTAAATCGTAAATCGTAAATCCGTAAATCGTAAATCCGTAAATCGTAAATCCGTAAATCGTA
>CAMYZO010000054.1 GCA_947303855.1 uncultured Prevotellaceae bacterium | reverse complement strand
CTCAGACGATGGTTTACATGAACTTGCAGCCCCCAGCGGACACAGCACGACTGTCGCCAGCCGCCTGGTGGTCTCTTACGCCACCTTCTCACCCTTACCTCCTTACAGAAGGCGGTTGTTTTCTTCTGTCCTCACCTACTGTCACCAATAGCTTCCACTTTCAGAAGTGGGGTGTCCTGCGCTGCCCGGACTTTCCTCTCGTGTCCCTATGGACACCAGCGACGGACCGTGGCACTGCTTTCAGCCTGCAAAATTAGACAAAAAAAATGAATTAAACGCTTTTATTCAGAAAAAACGCACCAAGAGCACCCTTTTTTTGCCCATCATAAAGTGTTGCCACCATACCACCTTAACCATAAGTTATTGTATTTCAAATTATTAGACGATTGCAACAAGGGTGACATGGTGACAACACACGCCTGTCGCTTGAAAACATATCCGCTATTACCTCCACACGATTGAAGTATCCGCAGCCGGGACTTTTGTTCCAGCGTCGGGGACTTTCCGCCCATCGCCTGCCTTCCGTAGATGCCACCATGTCACCTTTGTTGCAACCGCGTAATCATCTGTATATCAGCAGAAAACGGCAAGGGTGGCATGGTTGCAAGAAAAACCTTTAGAATTTTCTTGGAGATAAGAAACCATTTTTCGTAAGCATTGGCAGAAGAATATCCAACACATAAAGAATAGTTTTATATTTGTAATTAAAATCATTCAAAATTATTAATTTTATCAATAATTTAAGTTTTTAAGTGTTAATAGCAAACCGCCGTTAACAGAGGGGGCAAAAGTGTTAAATAGGGACAAATATTCATGACATTTTGACAGTTTTCCAGTTTTTGACATTAATTTTGCACAGCGAAAGGCAGAGGCACCTACGCCACTCTGGCAGCAGGGCCGCCTTAAAAACAAAACAAAAACATTTAAATATTAAAGAATATGGATATGAAAAAAGTAATCAACATTGCAGTGCCGACGTCAGCCTTAGTAGCCGTCGTACTCTCAGTAGCAGCATTCAACAACACCAATGCCGCCACACAACCCGAACAGTCACCAGTAGCCGCCGTGCAGTCGATGCCCGCTGGCCAACCTGTAGACCTGACGTATGCAGCCGAGAAGTCGCTGCCGTCGGTGGTGTATATTAAAAATACCCAGAACTCGAAGGTACAGACCGTGGAGTACAGCGACCCCTTCGAGGACTTTTTCAGCGACCCCTTCGGTGGCTTCTTCGGACGCGGCCAGGGCAACGGCGGTAAGCGCCAGCGCCAGGTGCAAACACCCAAGCGCGTGGGAGCCGGCAGTGGCGTTATTATCTCGCAGGACGGCTACATCGTGACCAACAACCATGTTGTGGACGGTGCCGACGAACTGCTGGTGACGCTGAACGACAACAAGGAGTACTCGGCACGCATCATCGGTGCCGACTCTAATACCGACCTGGCCCTCATCAAGATTGACACAAAGAACCTGCCAGCCATCACCATTGCCAACAGCGACCAGGTAAAAGTGGGTGAATGGGTGCTGGCCGTTGGAAACCCGCTGGGTCTGAACAATACGGTGACCGCCGGCATCGTGTCGGCCAAGGCACGCACCATGGGCCAAGGCGTAAGTTCTATGATACAGACCGACGCAGCCATCAACCAAGGCAACTCAGGCGGTGCCCTGGTGAACACCCGCGGCGAGCTTATCGGCATCAACGCCATGATCTATTCGCAGACGGGTTCGAACATCGGCTACGGCTTTGCCATTCCTACAGCCATTATGAATAAGGTTGTGGACGACATCAAGCAGTACGGCACCGTTCAGCGGGCCATGATAGGCATTGCCGGCTCTGACGTGAACGTCTACGTGGATGCAGAGAAGGAGAAGGGCAACGAGGTAGACCTGGGCACGATGGAGGGTATCTACGTGGCTGAGGTGACCGAGGGTGGCGCCGCCGAGGATGCCGGTATGAAGAAGGGCGACGTGATTACCCATATTGACGGACAGAAGGTGACGAAGTTCGGTGAGCTGCAGGGTATCATCGCCCAGAAGCGTCCAGGCGACAAGGTGACCGTAACCTACCTGCGCAACAAGAAAAAGCAAAATGTCACCCTTACCCTGAAGAACCAGCAGGGCAACACAAAGGTGGTGAAGAATGCTGACGTAGATGTTCTGGGTGTCGATGTACGTCCTATCACTGACAGCCAGAAGGAGCAGTTCGAAATAAGCTACGGCTTAGAGGTGCTGAAGGTGAACGGCGGCAAGATGAAGGAGGCCGGCGTGCCTAAGGGCTTCATCATACAGCGCGTGAACGACCAGCCCATGAAGACTTTTGACGACCTGCAGGAGGCTGTCAAGGAGGCTTCGAAACAGAAGGAACAGATGCTCGTCATCAGGGGTATCTATCCCACTGGCAAACGCGGAGGCTTCGTTGTTTACCTGCAAAACGACTAAAAACGCTGTTGACAGCAACGAATTAAGGTGAGAAAGGCAACTTTTTCACCTTTTTATTTGGCTGTCTCAAATTTTTACCGTACCTTTGCCCGACGGCTTAAAAAAATGCAACGACCATGAGGCAACTGAAAATCACGAAATCCATCACTAACCGAGAGAGCGAATCTCTTGAAAAATACCTGCAGGAAATCGGCAAGGAAGATATGATTTCCGTTGAGGAAGAGGTGGAACTGGCACAACGCATCAAGAAAGGCGACCGCAAAGCGTTGGAACGGTTGACGAAGGCCAACCTCAGATTCGTGGTATCGGTGGCCAAGCAATACCAGAACCAGGGACTGTCGCTGCCCGACCTTATCAACGAGGGCAACCTGGGACTTATCAAGGCGGCCGAGAAGTTTGACGAAACGCGCGGCTTCAAGTTTATCAGCTACGCCGTGTGGTGGATACGCCAGTCGATTCTCCAGGCCATAGCAGAGCAGAGCCGTATCGTAAGGCTGCCGCTGAACCAGGTGAGCTCGGTGAACAAGATTAACCGCATGCTCAACAAGTTTGAGCAGGAGAACGAGCGCCACCCGTCGGTCGAGGAGATTTCTGAAGAAACGAACCTGCCTGAGGATAAAGTTGACGAGGCCATGGCGGCTAACACCCGCCACGTGTCGATGGACGCCCCCTTCAGTGAGGGCGACGACGGGTCGCTGCTTGACGTGCTCGTCAACGACAGTTCGCCCATGGCCGACCGCCAGCTGGTGATAGAGTCGCTGCAGGCTGAAATCAAGCAGGCGCTTCGCATGCTGAACGAGCGGGAACGGAACATTATCACCGACTTCTTCGGCATTGACCGTCCGGAACTGACGCTGGAGGAGATCGGTGTGAAATACGGGCTGACACGCGAACGTGTCAGGCAAATCAAGGAGAAGGCTATACGCCGCCTGCGCGAAACCACTAAGAACAAGATGCTAAAAGCATATTTAGGACAATGAAACTGAAAAGATATATGATTGCCGCCGCCCTTATCATGGCGGCCCTGCTGCCAGCAACAGCAAAAGAGAAGGGAAACAACACACAGCGTGTCTACATGTTCGGCTTTGCCGCTTCATTTAACGACAGCATCGTACATTTCACTGAGATTCACCCAGTTGACAGCGTTGTGCTCAACAAAAAGACGAACTTCCTGGAGGGACGTGAGAGCTACTCATCACAACTGCGTAACTACATGACTCAGCAGATGCAGATGCCCTACCGCACGTGCGTGGTTTTCTACGACCGCAAAGCGGGCCGTCTGCAGAAGACGTATCTCAAGATGAAAAGACTCTACACGCCAGAGAGAAAGGGCCAGTCGTCGCACAACGATGTCAGGACGATAGGGACGGACGAGTTCCGCTTCAAAGCCGTTGACATGAACATCACCACCGAGTAAGCCTACTGACACAACGTGAGAAGCTATACATTCACCATTGGTGGGCTGAACATTCTGCTACAATTTGCCGACTCCGACAAGAACGACATGAGGCTGCTACCGTCGTTTGCTCCGTTCCAGACAAGCGGCGTAGCTATCGGCTACGACATGACGCTGACAGTAGACGACACCTTGCGCCCAGCCAAAGAGAAGACGCTGATTAGGAAGTTTGACACAGGCAACGGCGACACGATTGTCTATCTGCTGCCAGACGGCGGCTATCAGTATATTATCCGCGACATTTATGACCGCAACTGCTGCCTGCTCGTTACTAACGCCACCTTTACCGACTGCCACTGTGCACTCAACGGCGACTGGGTGATGCGCTCCTTCGGACTGAACGATGCCCTGATGCTGGTCTATGCCTTTGCCGGCAGTTTCCACCAGACTCTGCTCATGCATGCATCATGCATCATGGTCGGTGACACGGCCTACCCCTTTACCGCCAAGAGTGGAACAGGAAAGAGCACACACACATCGCTTTGGATGAAGCATATTGAGGGAGCAGAGTTGCTGAATGATGACAACCCCATCATACGTATCATGGACGACGGACAGCCCCGTATCTTCGGATCGCCCTGGAGCGGGAAAACCCCTTGCTACCGCCAACGGAGTGCCAGGCTCGGTGCCGTCACCCAG
Source organism: uncultured Prevotellaceae bacterium (assembly GCA_947303855.1). Classification (GTDB taxonomy): domain Bacteria; phylum Bacteroidota; class Bacteroidia; order Bacteroidales; family Bacteroidaceae; genus Prevotella. The sequence continues at coordinate 20,679 of CAMYZO010000054.1, read as the reverse complement.
ATTGAACGTGCCCCCGCCAACAGTATAGTACGGTTAGGTGCCATACAAGCCCTTGCTTCTCTGCTGCCTGCCTGTTCGTCGATGAAGTGGGACTCCGTGGTCTACAACAACCTCTGCGACACCGTTACCCACGTCATAGAGACAACGCCCGTTTATACCCTCTACTGTCTGCCTGACAGAGAGGCTGCCGTACTCTGTCACCAAACGCTGACACAGAAGCCATGAAGACGCTGAAGATAGCCAACGACCTGCTGTTGCCAGAGGTGGTACGCCTGCTGGATGAAGGGCATACCGTGACACTCCCACTACGTGGCTATAGCATGCGCCCATTCTTAGAGGACGGTCGTGACAAAGCATTGCTGAAGCACCCGGAAAAGATTGAAGTTGGCGATGCCGTGCTGGCAGAAATTGCTCCCCGCCGTTATGTGCTGCACCGCATTGTCGACATTACCGGCGACGAGGTCACACTGCGCGGCGACGGCAACCTGGCTACTGAGCACTGCCTGCTCAGCGACATCAAAGCTACGGCCACAGGTTTCTACCGTAAAGGCCGGCAGACATTGGACAGCACCGACGGCCGCAAATGGCGTATCTACTCTTGGTGGTGGACCCGCCTGCTACCCATACGCCGCTACCTGCTCTTTGCGCTGCATCCGCATATTCCACAAAGATTCAAAAAAGACAAACAGAAGATATGAAAATCAAATCAGGATTCCGTCTTCGCACCATTGCCAATGAAAACGTCATAATGGGCGAAGGCATCGAGAACATAGACTTCAGTAAGATTATCAGCATGAACGAATCGGCTGCTTTCATTTGGAGAAAGATTGAAGATAGCAGAGAGTTCACCGTTGACGATATGGCACACTGGCTCTGCGCAGAGTACGAGGTTGACGAGGAAACAGCCCGCAGCGATGCCCAGGAATTGGCCAATCAATGGATAAAGGCAGAAATAATATACGCCGACTAAAACCTTACAAGCTTAGAGCCGCTGACGGTACGGTCAGGCGATGTGACTTTCACCACATAGACACCACTTGCCGCTAACAAGAGTGGTAACACGACCTGTGGCCCTGATGGCTTCAGGCAGGCATCATACACACAACAGCCGTCGAGACCATATACCCTGACGGTAAGTGTTGGAGGCGGTGTTGCGCAGAAGGTTATCGTCAAACCCGACGCACTGGGACTGATACGTATGCCCTCGGGTTCACGGAGAGGCAAGTCGTCAATGGCATCCAGGTGAAGCACATCCAAAAGGCCGCGGTAAACATTAATATCGCCATAGCCATACTCACAGTTGGGATAAGCCAGCGAACTGTCGGGCTGTCGGCATGTGCGGCTCAGAACAGCCTTGACATCGCTGAGAGTCAGGCTGGGATTGGCCTGCAACCAGAGGGCTATAGCCCCTGCTACAACAGGCGCCGACATCGATGTGCCGGTATTCAGCACCCACGGATGCTGCTGCCCCTGAAAATCGGAGAAGCCCACTATATAACTGTCATCCTCTGGTTTCTGATCCAGATAATAGCGGCTATAGGCCGAAATGATGTTGGCGCCGGGGGCTGTCACATCAGGCTTCATCTGCCCGTTCATGGCAGGACCTGTTGACGAGAAATAACTGCGACGGCCATCACTGGCCGATGCGCCCATGCTCTTCTTCTCACCTTTATAATTATAAGCACCATCCCTGTGAGATGTGGAGCCGACACAGAGCACCGACGGGAAACAGCCGGGCGACACGATATTGTGACCCGGGGAAGCCGCACTCCAACGCTCGTCGATGTCAGGACGGCTGCGGAAGGCATAGTCTGACGTGCCGTAAACTTCAACGCGGCTGTCTTCGCCCTCAACGGTGAGAGCCATGGGGCACAGTTCTGTCAGTGGACGCGAAGCCTGAAGCATGACAATACAGATGGTATCGGCAGCCACAGGCGCTACCTGAGCATAGCGTAGCATGGAAACCACGCAAGTATCTTCTGACAGGTAGAGGGTGTCGGTCATCAGCGAGTCAAGACGCCCGTCGCTGGAAGCAACGGTAAAGGCTGCATAACCGTCAGGCTGCTGACCGTCATAGACGTGGAGCCGGATGGTGACGGCACCATCACTTTTCAGTTTGTACATCGCCTCCTTCTTCGAGGCATTGACAAAGGCACCGGCAACAGCTGTGCCAGCAGGTTTTTCAAAATACGTCAGTGCCAGATTCTGATTACCTGCCGATGCCACCAGAATATGGCCGGGAATACTGACAAGGCTGTCTATGTAGGCTGCATAAAGGCTGTCCTCGCTGTCAAGATAGGGAGAATAGCCTTCACTGAACGAAACGACGCACGGCTTGCCCTGACGGTCGGCATAGTCAAAGAGGTACTTGAAGCCTAAGGCATCAGTTGCCGTGGTGTATTTGTAATAGTCGAGCGAGTCGATATACTCTATATCGGATGAGACGGCGTTGCTAACCAGGCAGATATCACTCTCACCGGCCATGCCGCGATATGGCGTGGTGCCACCGCTGCCGACGGCTATACCCGCAGTATGATTGCCATGATTCTGAGTCTTGGCATCTACAGAACGACCGCAGGCGAGCACAGCATCGTAGCCGATGTAGTCGCGGCCAACGGGAAAGGAACTCCCAACGGTATCGCGAGACAGCTGGTCCCAAAAGGCACCAACGCGGAAACGACTGCCAGAGGCATCAAAGAAGGTGGGATGCGTCAGGTCGAACCCCACATCCATCAGCCCCACCACGACACCCTCGCCTGTAAAGGCCTGATGACCTGCGGCAGGCTCGTAGGCGGGCATGGCATTAACAACATACCGGGTGGTGTCCATCATGAGACGAGAACGGCGGCCCGCTTCTATCCTGTGTACACCCGGCTCACGGGCCAACCCCTCTAAACGGGCAAGTGGTACAGACACGATGGACAGGTCGCCCTTGCTGGCAAGCAGGCGGCAGTCATGTCGTTGAAGAACGTCGCCGGCATCGGGTGTCGCCGTCCTGACGAAAGCCGTCAGACAACGCTGAGAGCTGACGTGAAGGCCACGGGAGGCTGCCATGGGTTCGCTGCCACGCATTTCCATCATGGCTTCGAGGGCTACGCCCCTTAACTTTTGCCACACACCAAACTGGGCCAACGCAACTGACAACGGCAGCCACAGGCTGAGAAGTATCAGGATTCTTTTCATCGTGTCTCTTGTTTTTTTGTGCAAAAATACACAAAAAAAGCGGTTTTACACTTTTTTTAGAATAGAATTAGCATTATCCATGAGAAATTCTGTATATTTGCACTGAAGATGGAAGTAATACTTATCAGACATACCAGTGTAGACGTGCCACGAGGCACCTGCTACGGACAGACGGACGTGCCGGTAGCAGCGACTTTTGAACAGGAAGCTGCAGTAACAAAGCAGCAGTTGGAACAGTATGGACCAATAGATGCTGCCTATAGTTCGCCTCTGACACGGGCACGGCTGTTGGCCCGCTTCTGCGGTTACCCACAGCCACGACTCGACAACCGACTCAAGGAGATGGCCATGGGCGAGTGGGAAATGCAGCGTTTCGACGATATTACAGACCCCTATATAGAGCGATGGTATGAGGACTACCTGCACCTGCCGACACCCGGCGGCGAGAGTTTTCAAGACCAGCTGATGCGAGTGGGGAGTTTTCTGGACGACCTCAGACTACAGTCATACCAGCGTGTGGCGGTGTTTGCCCATGGTGGCGTGCTGGCCTGTGCTGGCATCTACGGCGGTCTCTATACCATGGAGACGGCCTGGGACCACCTGACGCCTTACGGCGGCATCATAAAAATAGAAATCTGAGGGTTACGAGAGCAACCATCAACACCTCTGCCATGCGGTTCACCCACACGGCCTTTTTCATGTCGGCGGTTGTCAGATCGCGCTCGTTCTCGCCAATGAATGGTTTGTCAAACAACTGCCCGAAGTAATAATGAGGGCCGCCAAACCTACAGTCAAGGATGCCTGCCAAAGCGGCCTCAGGGTAACCACTGTTAGGCGAGGCATGACGTGAACCGTTGCGCCAGATGAAACCTATGAGCCGGGGCTTCAGCGCCGCCAATATCATGAGCAGCGACGTCAGACGGGCAGGCAGATAGTTGGCAGCATCGTCGATACGCGCTGCCCAGCACCCAAACTGAAGATAGCGTTCTGTGCGATAGCCTATCATGGAATCGAGGGTATTCACCATCTTGTATGCCAGCATGCCCGGCGTGCCTAACAACGCTAACCAAAAAAGCGGGGCTATGACACCGTCACTCAGGTTCTCGGCCAGGGTCTCCAGGGCGGCCGTCCTCACCTCCTGCGCCGAGAGTGAAGAGGTGTCACGCCCGACGATGCGTGCCACCTGTGCCCTGCCCTCTTCCAGCGAGCGGTCGACGGCCAGAAAAACCTGACGGACTTCGCGGATGAGCGTCGTTCCTGCCAGACAGTAGAAAATGGCTATGGCATCGAATGCTGCCAACAGCCAACCACTGACCGCCGTCAGCCCCTGCCTAATCAACAAAGACAACAAGAAGACAGCCAAAATCAGCGATACGGCGGTGACGGCCCCTTTCAGGCGGCGATGGCTGCCCTTGTTGAGCCGGTGCTCCATGGCAGCAATGACGCGGCCAAACCAGACTACGGGATGAGGCAAACGCTGAGGATCACCAAGAAGCAGGTCGGCAACCCACCCAAAGAGCAAGGTAAGGGCGTTAATCATTGGTCAGAATATGATAAATACGTTCCATATCGAGGACACGGCGCACATGATCGGCCAGACGGTCATACTGCTGTTCCTTGTAAGTCTGATAGTCGAAGGGTTTGCTGCGCTCAGCCATCAGGCTGGCATAGGGTTCAAGGAGGAAGTCAACAAAAGCAGCATTGTCGAGAATACCATGCACATACGTACCCATACATTTATGGTCTACCAGACAGCCATCGTTACGCCCGTCGCCAAGTTGCAGTAGTGGCTGCATCAGAGCATGGCCGAAGGGGCGCGTCTCACCCATGTGAATCTCGTAGCCACTACCATACTGGCACACAACCTGTTGCGTCTGTTTCCTGCCGCTCATGGTGGTGGTAACAGGTAGCAGACCAAGACCGGGCAGACGTTCTATGTCACCCTCAACATGGTCGGGGTCGCACACCTCGACACCCATCATCTGATAGCCGCCACAGATACCCAGAACGGTGGCACCCTGACGGTGGGCACGGACAATGGCCTGGGCACAACCGTTACGGCGCAGTTCATACAGGTCGCTGAGTGTCGACTTGGTGCCGGGCAGGATAATCATGTCGGCTTTAGCCAAATCGTCGGTGTTGTTAGTATAAAAGAGATGTATGCGCGGGTCTTGCTCCAGCGCATCAAAATCTGTATAGTTCGACAAATGGCGCAGCATCACAACCGCCACATTCAACTTTCCCCGTTCGGCCGTTGCCGACTTCTGTGACAGCGCAACGCTGTCCTCCTCTTCAATATGAATATCGTTGAAATACGGAATGACTCCCAATACCGGAACACCGCAGATATCCTCGAGCATCCGGCGTCCGTCATCGAACAGTCGCAGGTCGCCCCGGAACTTGTTGATGATGATACCCTTAATAAGCCGGCGGTCTTCCTCTGTCTGCAGGGCTATACTGCCGTAGACGGAGGCAAAGACACCGCCACGGTCGATGTCACCCACCAGGAACACGTCGGCACCGGCATACCGTGCCATCGGCAGGTTCACAAGGTCGGTATCGCGAAGGTTCAGTTCTGAGATACTGCCTGCGCCCTCCATCACAATGGGATTATAACGGGCAGCCAAGCGGTCGTAAGCGGCATTGACAGCCTGTCGGAGTTCGTCGCGCCCCTCGCGCCGGAAATAACTGTAGGCACTCTGATTACCCGCTGGACGACCGTTAAGCACCACCTGACTGGTATGGTCAGACTGTGGTTTCAGCAACAGTGGATTCATGTCTGTATGGCAGTCGATACCCGCAGCCTCGGCTTGTACGGCTTGCGCACGGCCTATCTCCAAGCCATCAGGTGTAGCATAGGAGTTTAGAGCCATGTTCTGGGCTTTGAACGGTGCTGGGTGGTAACCGTCCTGACGAAAAATGCGGCATAGTGCCGTCGCTACTATGCTCTTGCCAACGTCGCTGCCCGTCCCGGCGAGCATCAGGGAATGTAAGTGTCTCATCTTGACTGCATGTTTCAGTATAAAAGAAAATTCGAAAACCCATAACTGGATTTCCGAATTTCTCTCTCTTTGTGATTCCGGCGGAATGAGTCTTTAATCCCGCCATTTTCTGTATTAACTTACTGAGAGCCAGTTTTTTGTAATTATCACTATGAAGTATCAAAATCCATCCTATATGTTTTTTATAAATAGCGTTGCAAAGATAACAAATATATTTGATACCGCCAAACTTTTTCGGAACTATTTTTTTACGGCTATTCCCGATGTATTCCACGCTCCTGTTTTAAATCATTTCTAAACCACCGATCTTCAGCAATTTCTTCGAGGTGAAGCTTTGTGTCATCCTTTGCGGCTTGATAACCTTTAATCTCGTCACCAATTGCCCACCATAAGTTACGCGCATTATACAACTCTTTTTCGTAGGAGTCTGCTTTTATCAACGAGCTTATAAACTCACGATCGCGACCTTCAAACAAATGACCAGAGATGTTTACGACCTTCTGCACAATGTTTATAAGAAACTTTATGAGAGGAATGTTTAAAAAGCACTTAAGCCGTTCATTGGCTCGCGAATATTCTTTAAGTGTCGAGCCGATCTGCTTAGGAGAATTCAGATTGACGTTGTAATCGTAAATATCAGCCGTTTTTTTGATCTCATCAATTACTGCATCCTTTCCGTCATTTTTTGCAGTTTCCACAGCGGCCTTAATACGGGCAGGCTCGCCGTCAATAATGTCATTAAGACGCGAAATTTCTTTGTCCTTAGATGATTGTCCGAAGACACCCAAAACCATATCCTTAGATGCCTTTTTGAAACTTAGCTTGTCAACCTCATCCTGAAGTTTCTTCTTTTCCTTTTCTCTCTCCTTTGCTTGAAGTTCCAGTGCTGCCAAACGCTTCTCCTGGCTAACGATGCGCTGCTGGAGTGAAGAGCGGTGTCGTCTGCCGGTCTCGCTGGCGGGGTTGCCGCGTTCCATGCCGGTACATTCAGCCAACACGTCCTGACGCTTCCGGAAATAGTCACGACCAAGCCTAATAGCCTTGCCTGTCACCTGGTCCTGACAGGAATAGAGGACATGGGCGTGATAGTTGATTTCAAAGTTCTCGTCGCCTTCGATGTACTTCGAATGGACGTGACCTTCATCCTGGTGGAGCCAGATACCAACGACCTTCCATCCGGTTAGTTTCTCGGCCTTTGCCTTGAAGCTCATAAGCTGCTCATCGGTGATGCCTGCCTTGATGTGCAGTACATCCTCCCGGAAAGGGGTGAAGGACTTCTGGCACTTCTGGCCAGTCTTCTCGGTGTAGAGTTTTTCAGCCTTTTTCATCAACGGCATGATAGACTTGCGACCACGGATTAACTCATCCTCAAAAACCGTGCGGTTGGTATGGGTGAGGTTATGGTTGACATAGGAGGGAACTTTTCCCTCGCGTCGAGCATGCTGTAGGCAGTTAGCCTTAGCGGGTTGAACGTTGGCGGAACACGCGCCTTTTTTGCTTTCTTTTGCCATATTCAGAATGAGTGTTAGCGAATGATCTGGAACTCGGAGAGTTCCTTTGGGGGGAGGTCCACGGAGGGGGTGTAACCCCCACCTGGCACACAGTACTTTTGGCCCTGTAAGGGACAAAGGTGCTCGTGTGCGTATTTCTCTGCACCTTTTCGCTGCAAAGGTACAAAGAAATACCTTTCGGCGTATCGATAGCATAGGGTATTTAATTACATTTAACTGTTGGCGGTTGCGGTAGCCGTGGAAGGGGGTATAGGGGGCAGCATAGCCCCCATAGCGTTTAGCACCTTGAAGCCCATCGGGCGGTAAGAGGGCTGCACGAAGTGCCTTCTGCGAAGTTAACGAAGCAGGTAAAGCCCTCCTTTATACACAAAAAAAATTAAAGCCTTTGACAAGTTAACTTTTTGTTGTACCTTTGCAACAGGAAAACAATAATGATAACAGTTATGACACCGACAATTACAGACGAACAGAAGCAGCAGCTGCAGCAGGTCACGCTGAAAAACGGAATGAACGCCTGGGACTACGTTCAGTCGCAGAGCGAGGAAGACCAACTCTGGCTGACCGCTGGGATACTTTCGTGTATGAAGAAGGGCTATGGCCTGACGATTTTGGAGATCAACTGGGAAACCCGGAACATTCGCCGAGAAATGCGACACAGTTAATTTTTGAACAATGGTAACGAAAGAACAAATGAAATTGGTACCATCCCAAGAATTTTGGGAGATGAAGGAAAGAGCAAAGAAGTTTCAGGCGTCTTTGCCGCCATACTCGCCGGAGGATATGATACGCGAGATGAAAGCCAGAGGACAGTACAGAACAACTGGCTGGTTGACTAACATATACGAAAATGTGGAGGTCGTTTTTCAAGGTGATACCTGAAAAACACCCGCTTCGGCAGATTATTTTACAATTTACATTCCTCTTTGCCGGATAGCCATCAGGTAATCGTTAACGTCCTTGTGGGGCGCAAACCTTCCCCTTATGTCTATGGCTGCCGGAAGCTGCTCCATAAGCCATCTGGTAGTGTTTTCTCCACCTTCGTCGTTGTCAAGACACAGGTAGGTTTGATTTTGTAACGTTAACGTTTTCAAAACCTCAAAGGCTGCTTCCTTGTTCACGATGCTGTTCAAGACAACGTAGTTGTGCTTGACACCACCGCACAGAGTAGCAAAGGATAATAAGTCCATAAAGCCCTCAAAAACGACCACAGGCGCGTTTTCTCGCCTAAGGTAGGTAGTTATGCCTTTTGGGGCAGTTCCGCCCTTAAAACGCTCGCTACGCAGTTCATAGCCGCCTTTGTCATTTTGAAATGCCAGGGCATAGAGGTAGCGGCCATCGGTGCGCTGCTCAAAGGAGTAGTGCGCCTCATGCAGGAAGTGTCGCGCGATGGAGGTATTTATACGTCTGCTTGTCAGGTAGGCGTAAAGTCCACGGGATTGTAGCGGTACCAACTCGAAGCGAGTGTAGTCCAGTCCTTTTTCTTTTTCTCCGTCAGAAGTGTTTGACTGAGGAAAGGAAAAAGAATCTGACCGAACCTTCTCCAGTTCTTCAATGACCCTCCTGAAGTCGCGAGTGTTCAGGTGCATCATCACAAGATCTATTACACTCCCTTTGGCTCCGGTAGCTAAGTCGTGCCAGCCCCGACCATCTGGCGTAACTGACAATGAGGGGTGTTTATCCTCTCTCCAGGGTGCATGATAGAGATAGCCATGTGCCACCTTCTTTGCTGGTTTGCCCAGATAGTCCAGGCATGTTATGGTTTCTTTGATTTGCTTGATATTCATAATATTGTTTTTAAAATGCGGTTACAAAAGTTACAAAGTTACAAATTGGTTTTAAACCCTGATAAGCAAAGGGTTTTTGCATGTAACCTTTCTGTAACTTTTGTAACCTTTGCAACTTTCTTAAAATTAGTTACAGAAAGGTTATGTCTTAATGTATTGAAAATCAGAATGTTAAACAATTGTAACTTTGTAACCTTTTGTTTTATTTCCTCAGAAATCATCTTCTATAAGGTTTTTCTTGTAGATTTTAAGTTTTTTGCCGACTTTTTGGCAGGAATATGATGGTTTATTAAGCTCATCGCGCAAATAGTAAGTGATGCGGGTTGCTGTTTTGGTGGCTTTTCCTATGCCCCATCTCTGTAGTATTTGGCTTAGATCACTTCGTGTGATGGAACATTTTAGTCTGGAGGAAAGCCTTAATTTCTCGCAGAGCGCCATCAATGTGGTAAGATCATACTCCAACATTTCTAAATGTTGCTCGCGCATGATATCAAGAAGGATCTCCCTGAGTTCCTGCTCCAGTGATGGCTCACTGTGACGTACTATCTTGCGCCAGGCATCCGTGTGCATTTCCTCAGGATTGAACCACAGTCGGTTCTTTCGCTCATATCGCATCTGCCTATCAAGCAGGTATTTAAGAAAGAAAGGTATCTCTTTCTTGCACTCATCCAGTATATCTGTGCCTTCTTCTTTTTTAGAGAGGGCAGGCACCTTTCTAACCCAGTAGCGGGTATCATTCGGATCAATCTTAACCGGGGTGCATTCATCATTACTGCATATGACTATTTTCAGAAAATTGAAGGCAAGTGTCGGTTCTTTTCCCTTCTTCTCAGAAGGAAGTGTTTCTGCCGTCACGATATGCTTCAACTTGGCGTTCTGCTTCTTTCTTTCATTGCTGTCATCGGCTTGTTCTTCTATGTAGCCCAGTAATTTTCCAACCCAATAACTGTTGAAGCGTGACTCCACAATTTCAGGAGTAAGCGGCAGGGCATTTTCGCAGAACATCGCATTAAGAAATTTGCAAAATGTTGACTTACCTGTCCCTGTCTCATCGCTCACCAGCAAGAGTACCGGCAGTGGATGGAGAGGTCGCTCAAACAATACTTTGAGATAATCCAACGCCATCTCATATTGTTCCTGGAAAATGTGTCGCAGAAGCATCTCTATATGCTTCCATTCACCTTCCGTCGGGATGTGCGATAGAGGTCTGTAAATATTGTAGAATAATTCACCATCTCCATTGTCGATACACTCCTTGTAGTCTGTGTGCGAGGGTATGTTGGTTTCGGCCAGATATTTTGGCGCAACCTTCAGTATCATGTTACCTATTTCCTTTCCGTAGTCGTTGACTATTGTCGAGCTGAGAATGTTGAATAGCGTTTCCTGCTTTGTCAGCGGATCTTTAGCCTTCTTATACCACTTCCCGCCAATGCGCAATAGCTTCGAAGCAATCTCCTCTATCTCGCTTGCGTCAACGGTATTCTCCTTCTTTTCCTTTCCCCCGTCATCAAGTCCAAAGGTATGTGCAATCTCTTTGATGGCGGCCTTGAACTCATCCTTATTGCCAGGAGTTTTCTGATGGCTGATCATGTATGCATCGATGGGGCTGTACCACTTGTCATCTGCCCCACGGACATACCATACTTCACCGTACTTCTCTGTTTGTCTGCATTCTAATTCTGATTCCGTTACATGAGGATATACTAACTTTATGATGCCGATTCCTTGCTCTGTGAGCTTATATAACTTTGATAATTGCATAATTTCAATCCATTTTTTTGTTAATTAATTAAATTAATTACGAAAAAATTTGTGGATTCGGAAATTATGCGTAACTTTGCCCCTTGGCAGAGAGGAAGTTACGTGGTATTTCCGGTATTTCCGGTATTTCCGGTATTTTCGACATTTCCGGCATTTCCGGCATTTCCGAACCCACACCCCAGGCATTTACGCCTGGGGGCTTCTTTTTTATGGAGGTCTTATATTCATACCACTTTTTAAACCATCTTATTTTCAACCTCTTTCACCGCATCCACGACGGTATTCGGCATCATCTTTGCGTAGATCTTTTCCGTCATCTTCGTGTTACTGTGCCCGCATACCTTAGCCACGACATCGATGCGAACACCGGCGTTGAGTAGCAGCGTGGCACCGGTATGACGTGCCCAATGTGTTGAAATCTTCTTATCTATTCCTGCAACATCAGCCACCTCTTTGAGGTACTTGTTATATTTGACGTTAGAAATGATAGGGAGCTTTCCTTTGTACAGCTTCAGGATAGCAAGAGCTGGTGGCAGGAGTGGCACGGTAAACCGAACGTTAGTCTTTTCCCTCCTTGAAGAGTACACCTGCTCACCATTAACAATTTCAATCTTTTTGCTGTCAAAGTTTGCCAAATCAGTGTACGACATACAGGTGTAACACTGAAAGACAAAGAGGTCACGGACACGCTGCAGGTGTTCGTTTGGCATCTTTGCCGTCAGTAGAACTCTCACTTCCTCAATAGAAAGACACTTATCGATGCTGTTGTCGTAGTTACCGTGATCCAGCCTCAAAGTGTCGTAAGGATTGCTGCTGATTATTCCCTCGAGTTGTGCCATCTTTATAAACCTGATAAGAAATTTGTGATAGCTGTTATAGCGTGTTGAAGCCTGAATTCCTTTTTTCAAAAGGAAATTATCGAAAGCAATAATTTTGCTTTCAGTAAGATCAGAGAACTCAATAATCTTGCCGTACTCCTTCAGTACTCGTGCCACAAGGTCATAGCGGCCTTGCGAGATTTCGCCGATGCCGTGTTTACGTATTACTGCCTTCTCCTCAAAAAAATCAATGAATGTACTATTCTTTTTCAAAATCTTATTAAGGCGCCCTGGAATCGCAAAGATATCAATATTACGTTCTTCTACCATGTCGTAGATGATACGAAGGACTTCCTGGCGCATGCGCTCCAGGTATTTATTGAGATTTACAGCATCGAAACGATTTATAACTTGGGACTGCTTTTTGCTCCATTCGCGCGGCAAAACTCGGATGCCAGTTGACATCCACTTGACTCTCCAATTATACGCGATGCGGAGTTCTACCCCTCCAGGGGTAGAGGAAGTCGCTTTGTGATAACGGTCATACACGAACGCTATAACAGGCATCTTTAATGCGTTAGCCATAGTCAAAGTTTTAGTTGATTGGTATTCTTGTCACTTATCACCTCGTCGAGTGCTGCCTTCAGCGTCGCTTCCTGGTTTTCGTCAATGAGGTGCTGACCTCCTATGTGGTGGCCCAGTTTTAAAAGAATGCGGTTTGCCAAAACCCGGCGGTTATGGTCGCTGCCGGGCTGACCGCCCATGCCGTAACCTGGTATCTCGTCACTCATCTCCAGATACTCGTTAAAGGCGTCTTGTAACCAGCGATAGCCGCTGTTGAAGCCTTCGCCGATGGCATGCTGCTTGGCGTAATCAAGCAGTTCATACCACTTGTCTTTTATTTCTTTCTCTGTTGCCATAGCTCCATAGTCAGCCCTCCTTATGTGGCTTCAGATAGTAAAGATCCTCTATCTTGTAAGCCCTGATTTCACACTTCTCGAGCATCCGGGTGAGTTCATATGCGTACTCTCCTGGCTCGCTGACATCTTCCCATTTCTCCCACTTTGAAGGCAAACTAATAACCTTGACGGGGTCTTCAGATACTCTCTTGACGTTGTTTCTCTTGATTGAAATTCTGTACATATGCAATTGTATTTTGGGGCTAATCCTCCGTAGATGAGTTCTTGAAAAAAGCTTTGATCTCTGCCAAATTACGCACTCCTCTCAAAATGGCATCGTCGAGGAGGTTGTCGCTGTTAACGGCTAACAGAATATCCTGGACGTCCTGCAGCATGTTGATAAATTTTTTAGATTCTTCCATAATATATTATAATAAGGTGTAATACTTGACTAAATCAGCTTTCCTGAAAAGGATGCGGCCTTGTTTGTACTCACCACGTTTGACGTGTGGTAACTTGTCTTTGATTTGCCGAAGATAGGCTGGTGAGATATTCAGGATGCGGGCGGCTTCATTTGAACACACCAGTTCGTCATTTTCGGCTGGTTGCTTCCAATCATCTTGACGGAGCAACTCTACTACGTTCTTGGCAATCTCCGATGCCAGTTTTTTTAATTCGTTCTGTTTCATGTTCTTATTTTATTTTAATTAAACATGGTGCAAAGTTGCGAAAACCACATTGAAAAAGGAAATTTTTTCGCAACTCTATCTCATATTAACAGTTTTGAGTTCAGTTTTTCCAGAAATCGGTGTTTTGCATATCTTTTTTATAAATATTGGACATTAAAAAACTATTATGTGAGAATTAATGTTATTCCATTTTCTGAACAACAATGAGAATTTGTAACTTCCTGATTAGCAATGCTAAAATATTGCTAACACGCGAGGCAAAAACGTATGTTTCAGGCACAAAAAAAAGAGAGCCAAACGACTCTCTTTAAGATAATTTAGTGATTCCGGCGGGATTCAAACCCACAACCTTCTGATCCGTAGTCAGATGCTCTATTCAGTTGAGCTACGGAACCTCCCTTGGCTCCTCATTTCTGATTTGCGGTTGCAAAGGTACTGACTTTTTTCGAACCTGCCAAATTTTTCCATAACTTTTTTCAAAAAAACTTCATTCTTTGGCCTTTTCTTTGTAAATTTGCACCCATTATGAAGCATTCGGCACTCCTTTTACTCGTTTTTGCAGCACTTTTGGCGGGTGCAGCAACGCATATAGACAACGAGTTGAAATATTATCTGGACCGGCACAACGTGCAAGATGAGGGCTACGAGATGGTGGTCAACTACGCCCAATATGGCGACACACTGCTGACTCGCCTGCCAGAAGCTGAGCTCAGCCTGTTTAACATAGGCCGATGGCAGGGCATCATGCGCAAGGGTACGGGCATGGAACGTGATACGCTGGGGCGCATCATTATAGGACACTATGAGGCTGACACGCTGACAACAGGCCTACGTGTAGACACGGCATCGGTGTACTCGGGAGGGTTTTCTGGCGGACAAGCTGCCGGACATGGCTGCTGTCTGAGCGCCGACGGCACTTACTATGAAGGTCAATGGCAGAACGACTGCCGCCACGGATTCGGTTTTGCCGTGTCGCACACAACCCACATCCGCGTAGGCCAGTGGTGCGACAACCGTTTCCGGGGTGAACGTATGCAGTACACCAGCGAGCGTATCTATGGCATCGACATTTCACGCTATCAGCACGGTCATGGCCGCAAGAAGTACCCTATTCTGTGGGACCGGCTGCGCATATCGTATCTGGGCAGCAAAAACCAGAAAAATGCATCGGGCAGCGTCAACTATCCCGTCTCTTTTGTTTTCATAAAATCTACTGAGAGCACTAACATTCGTAATCCCTTCTTTGCACAAGACTACCTGAATGCCCGAAAGAAGGGTATTCCTGTTGGTGCCTATCACTTCTTCCGCTGCAAGACGTCAGGGAGCGCCCAGGCACAACACTTCTTGCAGAATACGCTCCTGCGCCGTGGGGACCTGCCGCCCGTACTCGACCTGGAACCTTCACGAGCAGAGATTGCTGCCATTGGTGGTCCCCAGGCCCTCTTCACTCAGGTGCGTCACTGGCTACATGCTGTCGAACGGCGCTCCGGGGTCAAGCCCATCCTCTATGTCAACCAGATGTTTGTAAACAAATACTTACCTGAGGCCCCAGACCTGAAGCACGACTACCATGTGTGGATAGCCCGCTACGGCGAATACAAGCCCGATGTGAAGCTGGCCGTCTGGCAGTTGTCGCCTAACGGTAGGGTTAACGGCATTCACGGCGAAGTTGACATCAACGTATTCAACGGTTTCCAAACCCAGTGGGACGAGTTCCTCGACGAAATGACAATTAAATAGTATTTAAGGTACGCGCGTATGAAAACCCTCCTAATACTTGTAGGAAAGACTACCGACCGTCATTTCCAAGCCGGCATCAACGACTACGTAGGGCGTATTGCTCACTACATGCCTTTTGAGCTGGTGACCATCCCGGAACTCAAGAATACCAAAAACCTCACCGAGCAGCAGCAGAAGACCGCCGAGGGTGAGCTTATTCTGAAACTGCTGCAGCCACAGGATACCGTGGTGCTGCTTGACGAGCACGGTCGTGAACAGCGCAGCATAGAGTTTGCCCGCTGGCTGGAGCAGAAACGCAATACGGCCCGCCGACTGGTGTTTGTCATCGGCGGACCGTATGGATTTTCTGATGAGGTCTATGCACGTGCCAGCGAGCAGTTATCCCTGTCGAAGATGACTTTTTCGCATCAGATGATACGTCTCATCTTCACCGAACAGGTCTATCGCGCATGCACTATTATTAAAGGTGAGCCTTATCACCACGAATAACGCCTACAGGTCGCTGTAGTTCTGTATGCTGAACGTCGACGTACGCATGTCACCCGTCTCATAGCCGCGACGCAGCCACCGTTTGCGCTGCTCGCTGGTACCATGGGTAAACGACTCCGGCGTAGCGCGGCCCTGCGCCTTCTTCTGCAGCCAGTCGTCGCCAATGGCCTTGGCCAGTTCCAGACCTTTTTCCAGGTCGCCATACTCCATCGAGTGGTTCATCTTATCCTCATAGTGAGCCCACACGCCGGCATAATAGTCGGCAAGCAACTCCAGGCGCACACTCAGTTGGTTGGCAGTTACCTTGTCGGTCTGGTTCATGGCTGAGTGAGCCTTGTTGAGCGTACCCGTCAGGTATTCCACATGGTGGCCTATCTCATGAGCAATGACGTAGGCATAGGCAAAGGTATTACCCTCAACGCCCAACTGCCGCTTCATCTGCGTAAAGAACGACAGGTCAACATACAACTTCTGGTCGCCAGAGCAATAGAAAGGACCCACGGCTGCTGTAGCCGAACCGCAGGCAGAGTTCACCTGATTGCTGAACAGCACCAGCGTGGGGTACTGATACTCGCCCCATCCGTTCTCCTGGAACACCTTAGTCCACACATCCTCTGTCGATGCCAGAATCTGTTTACACTCAGCGGCCAGTTCCTGTTCCTCCTCGGTAAAACTTTCCTCGCCTACCGTCTCCGTGGGTGCCTGCATCTGCTGCTGCACCACGTTCTGTACCACGTCGCCTAAATTGCCGCCTTGCATAAAGGTCATCAGCGCAATAATCAGAATACCTCCAAGTCCGCCACCGATGCCCAATTTTGCACCTCCGCTCATGCCGCGGCGGTCTTCTACGTTAGAACTCTCTCTTCTTCCTGTTAGTTTCATAGTTAATGATTGTTTAGAATAATGTTTTGCTTGCAAAGGTAATAAAAAAATAAGAAAAAGGCAATTTAAGAGCCATTTTCTTTGCTATTCAACGGCTTTTTTGTACTTTTGCACCCAATTTCTGAATATTCATTAAAAAACGTATACGTAGTTATGTTAACACTCAAACTCATCAGTGAGGAAACTGAACGTGTGATTCGTGGCCTGGAGAAAAAGCACTTCAAAGGGGCACGCGAGGCCATCGGACAAGTACTGGCCGTAGACAAGAAGCGCCGCGAGGCTCAACAGCAGTTGGACAGCAATCTGTCGGAAGCCAAGAAGATGGCTGCTCAGATAGGTGCTCTCATGAAGGAAGGCAAGAAGGACGAGGCCAACGCCATCAAGGAGACGGTGGCCACGATGAAAGAGACCAACAAGCAGCTTGAGGATGCCATGACCAAGGCACAGGAGGAGATGACGACGCTGCTCTGCCAGATTCCCAATATACCTTACGACGAAGTGCCTGAGGGGGCAGCCGCCGAAGATAACCATGTGGTGAAGTCGAACCTGAAAGAGTGCGGTCCCAACGACACCGTTGGCAACTGGGACGTCAACCCCAGTCTGGGCATTGAGAATCCCCTGCCCCACTGGGAACTGGCCAAGAAATACAACCTGATAGACTTTGACTTAGGCGTGAAGATTACCGGTGCCGGCTTCCCCGTCTACATTGGCAAGGGTGCCCAGCTGCAGCGTGCGCTCATCAATTTCTTCCTGGCAGAGGCCAACAAGAGCGGCTATACCGAGATTATGCCCCCGACGGTGGTCAACGCTGCTTCGGGCTATGGTACCGGTCAGCTACCCGACAAAGAGGGTCAGATGTACCACTGCGAGGTAGATGATTTCTACCTGATTCCTACAGCCGAGGTGCCTGTGACCAACATATACCGCGACGTTATTCTGGATGAATCGCAACTGCCTATTAAGAACTGTGCCTACACAGAGTGCTTCCGCCGTGAGGCAGGCTCTTACGGCAAGGATGTCCGTGGACTGAACCGCCTGCATGAGTTCTCGAAGATTGAGATAGTACGCATTGACAAGCCGGAGCACTCGAAGGAGAGCCACCGTGAGATGCTGGAGCACGTAGAGGGGCTGCTGAAGAAGTTAGAGCTTCCCTACAGAATTTTGCTGTTATGCGGTGGCGACCAGTCGTTTACAAGCAGCATCTGCTACGACTTTGAGGTCTATAGCGAGGCGCAGGGTCGCTGGCTTGAGGTCTCGTCGGTATCTAACTTCGACACCTATCAGGCTAACCGTCTGAAGTGCCGCTATCGCCGTCAGGACACGAAGAAGACCGAACTCTGTCACACGCTGAACGGCTCGGCCCTGGCCCTGCCGCGCATTGTGGCTGCCCTGCTGGAAAACAACCAGACGGCCGAGGGTATCAAGATTCCTGCTGCCCTGGTTCCATACACAGGTTTTGACATCATTGACTAAACTAAACTTGAACCATGAATAAAATCGTAAGAAAAGAGCAGTTCTCTGAAAAGGTATTCCTTTTCGACATCGAGGCACCGCTGATTGCCAAGAGTCGCAAGGCTGGCAACTTCGTGATTGTGCGTGTTGACAAGAAGGGCGAGCGCATGCCTCTGACCATTGCCGGCGCCGACATTGAGAAGGGCACTATCACGCTGGTTGTTCAGATGGTAGGTCTGTCATCGAAGAAGCTTTGCGCCTTGAACGAGGGCGACTATGTAGCCGACGTCGTAGGCCCGCTGGGCAACCCCACCCGCATTGAGGAATACGGCACGGTGGTTTGCGCCGGCGGCGGACTGGGTGTAGCACCTATGCTGCCCATCATACAGGCTCTGAAAGCCAAAGGCAACCGTGTGCTGTCAGTCATGGCAGGCCGTTCAAAGGATCTCATCATCCTGGAAGACAAAGTGCGCGAGTCGTCAGACGAGGTCATCATCATGACCGACGATGGCTCTTATGGCGAGAAGGGCGTGGTGACGGTTGGCATTGAGAAGTTTATTGAGCAGGAGCACGTCGACAAGGTTTTTGCCATCGGTCCTCCTATCATGATGAAGTTCTCGAACCTGACTGCCCAGAAGCACAACATCCCCTGCGAGGTCAGCCTGAACACCATTATGGTTGACGGTACGGGTATGTGCGGTGCCTGCCGACTGACCATTGGCGGCAAGACGAAGTTTGTGTGTATCGACGGTCCTGAGTTCGACGGCGCCCTGGTTGACTGGGACGAGATGTTCAAGCGCATGGGCACCTTCAAGCGTGCAGAACAGGAAGAGCTGGAGCACTATGAGGAGCACCTCGACACAATTGACAATGGACAATTGGCAATTGACAATTCAACGACTGACGTGGTGATGGACGATGATCCCACCAACGACACCATCGAGATACTGACCGACCGCAATGCCGAATGGCGCAAGGAGCTGCAGAAGAGCATGAAACCCAAGGAGCGCACGCAGATAGAGCGTGTCAAGATGCCTGAGCTGGATCCTGAGTACCGTGCCACCACACGTACTGAAGAGGTGAACATTGGCCTGACTAAGGAGATGGCCATGCTCGAGGCCAAGCGTTGCCTGGACTGTGCCAAGCCTACCTGCGTAGAAGGCTGTCCGGTAAACATCAACATCCCGTCGTTTATCAAGAACATTGAGCGCGGACAGTTCCTGGCAGCTGCCAAGGTGCTGAAGAACACATCGGCATTGCCCGCCGTCTGCGGCCGCGTCTGCCCGCAGGAGAAGCAATGTGAGAGCAAGTGCATCCATCTGAAGATGAATGAGCCCGCTGTAGCTATAGGCTACCTGGAGCGCTTTGCTGCTGACTTCGAGCGCGAGAGCGGCAACATATCACTGCCCGACATAGCCCCGTCGAACGGTATCAAGATTGCCGTCGTAGGCTCTGGCCCTGCCGGTCTGTCGTTTGCCGGCGACATGGTGAAGAAGGGCTACGACGTCTACGTCTTCGAGGCCCTGCATGAGATTGGTGGCGTGCTGAAGTATGGCATTCCCGAGTTCCGCCTGCCCAACAAGATTGTTGACGTTGAGATTGAGAACCTGGCCAAGATGGGCGTCCACTTCCAGACGGATGTCATCGTGGGAAAGACCATCAGCGTAGAGCAGCTGGAGAAAGACGGCTTCAAGGGCATCTTCGTTGGCTCTGGTGCCGGTCTGCCAAACTTCATGAACATCCCCGGCGAGAATGCCATCAATATCATGTCGTCGAACGAATACCTGACGCGTGTGAACCTGATGGACGCTGCCAACCCCACGACCGACACGCCGCTGAACTTCGGCAAGAACGTACTCGTTGTGGGTGGCGGTAACACAGCCATGGACTCATGCCGCACAGCCAAGCGACTGGGTGGCAAGGTCACCCTGGTCTATCGCCGTTCTGAAGCCGAGATGCCAGCCCGTCTGGAGGAGGTAAAGCATGCCAAGGAGGAGGGTATCGACTTCCTGACACTGCACAACCCCATCGAGTATATTGCCGACGAGCAGGGCGCTGTTAAGCAGGCCGTACTGCAGGTCATGGAACTGGGCGAGCCTGATGCCTCAGGCCGTCGCAGCCCTGTACCCGTTGAAGGCAAGACGGTGACCCTTGATGTCGACCAGGTAATCGTAGCCGTCGGTGTAAGCCCCAACCCCCTGGTACCCAAGAGCATCAAAGGTCTGGAACTGGGACGCAAAAACACCATCGCCGTCAACGACGGCATGCAGTCAAGCCGCATGGAGATTTTTGCCGGTGGCGACATCGTGCGCGGCGGCGCTACCGTCATTCTGGCAATGGGCGACGGCCGTCGTGCTGCCCAGAACATGGACGAATATCTGCAGAAGAAATGAACGGTCTCTATACCATCATATTGCTCATACTAAGCAACGTCTTCATGACGCTGGCTTGGTATGGGCATTTAAAATT
>CAMYZO010000053.1 GCA_947303855.1 uncultured Prevotellaceae bacterium | reverse complement strand
AGAAGGGCTACTACGCCGTCGTGGCCACCACCCGTCCTGAGACCATCATGGGCGACACCGCCATGTGTATCAACCCCAAGGACCCGAAGAACCAATGGCTGAAAGGCCGTAAGGTCATCGTGCCGCTGGTGAACCGCGTCATCCCCGTCATCGAGGACCGCTATGTGGACATCGAGTTTGGCACTGGCTGTCTGAAGGTGACACCCGCCCACGACACCAACGACTACATGCTGGGCAAGACGCACAACCTGGAGACCATCGACATCTTCAACGCCGACGGCACTATCAGCGACCAGTCGCCCATCTACGTAGGCATGGACCGCATGGACTGCCGCAAGCAGATAGCCAAGGACCTGCAGGAAGCCGGACTGATGGAAAAGGTCGAGGACTACACTAACAAGGTGGGCTACTCCGAGCGCAACCCCGACACCGCCATCGAACCGCGCCTGTCCATGCAGTGGTTCCTCTCCATGAGGCACTTTGCCGACATCGCCCTGCCTCCCGTCATGAACGACGAACTGAAGTTCTATCCCACGAAATACAAGAACACCTATAAGAACTGGCTTGAGAACATCCAGGACTGGTGCATCTCACGTCAGCTGTGGTGGGGACACCGCATACCGGCCTATTATATAGAGACCCCCTCCAACCTCCCCGAGGGAGAGGCTATACCCGAGGATGCTTTCGTGGTAGCAGCAAATGAGGAGGAGGCTTACAAACTGGCAGAGGAGAAATACCCTCAACTTAAAAAACTCTCTCCCTCGGGAGAGTTGGAGAGGGGTTTCTCGTTGCGTCAGGACGAAGACGCCCTCGACACCTGGTTCTCCAGCTGGCTGTGGCCTATCTCGCTGTTCGACGGCATCAATAACCCCGGCAATGAAGAGATCAAATACTACTACCCCACCTCAGACCTGGTGACCGGTCCTGACATCATCTTCTTCTGGGTGGCCCGCATGATTATGGCCGGCTATGAGTATATTGGCGACATGCCCTTCAAGAACGTCTATTTCACAGGCATCGTCCGCGACAAGCTGGGCCGTAAGATGTCGAAGTCGTTAGGCAACAGTCCCGACCCCATCGAGCTGATTGAGAAGTTCGGTGCCGACGGCGTCCGCATGGGCATGATGCTCTCTGCTCCTGCCGGCAACGACATCCTCTTCGACGAGGCCCTCTGCGAGCAGGGGCGCAACTTCAACAACAAGATATGGAACGCCTTCCGTCTGGTAAAGGGCTGGAAGGTGGCCGACATCGAGCAGTCGGAGGCTGGCAAGATAGCCACCGCATGGTTTGAGGCCAAGCTCCGCCAGACAAACGCCGAGGTTGACGACCTGTTCAAGAAGTACCGCATCTCTGAGGCGCTGATGGCTGTCTACAAGCTCTTCTGGGACGAGTTCTCAAGCTGGTATCTGGAGATGGTGAAGCCCGCCTATATCAACGGTGAGCAGCAGCCCATCGACAGACAGACCTACGACAAGACGCTCGAGTTCTTCGATGTGCTGCTGAAGATGCTCCATCCGTTCATGCCGTTTATCACCGAGGAGCTGTGGCAGCATCTCTACGACCGTCAGGATGGCGAGAGCATCATGCGCGACAAGCTGGAGATTGCCGCTCCTACGGAGGCCGACAACAAGCTGGCTGCCGATATTGAGAGCGTGAAGCAGATTGTGTCTGGCGTGCGTATGGTGCGCTCCTCCAAGAACATCGCTCCCAAGGAGCAACTGGAACTCCAAGCCATCGGCAAGAATGACTACGAGGCCTTCAATGCCGCCATTGTGAAGATGGCCAACCTCAGTGCTATCAGCATCGTGGCCGACAAGGATGCCACGGCTTCAGCCTTCATGGTGGGCACCGACGAGTTTGCAGTGCCCTTAGGCAACCTCATTGACGTGGAAGCTGAGATAGAGAAGATGGAGGCTCAGCTGAAGCACCTTGAGGGATTCCTTGCCGGAGTGAAGAAGAAACTGTCAAACGAGCGGTTCGTGGCTAACGCTCCTGAGGCCGTCGTGGCTATGGAGCGTAAGAAGCAGAGCGACTCTGAGGAGAAGATTGCCGCCCTGAAAGAGAGCATTGCTGCCCTGCGCAAGTAAGCGGTTTTTCACCTTATTATATTATAAGCGCCAGCCGAAATGTTTTCGGCTGGCGCTTTGTTATGCTGACGGCATGGGCAGCTGGCTGAACAGTTTCCGCCCCTTGACATAATACTGCCAGAGCAGCGAGAAGCGCGTCCGGCAGGGGGCATTGTCAGCCACACGTGAGGCTTGGATGTCACAACGGTCATTGTCGAAGTCATGACGCCAGCGACGGAAGTCGCTACGGGCACGGCAGACGGCACGGAAATCGCCCCAGTTACGCTGCAGAAGCAGCATCTCAAAGGCTGCCAGATAGTCGAGGAAGCAGCGCCAGCGCATGACATGTCGCAGTTCTGCCTCGGGCAGACACTTGTACAGCATCGTGAGGTTGTTACGGAAATTCAGATAGGTCTTCATGGGGTTCGACTTCGGCAGGGTGCCGCCCCCCACGTGATAGACCTGCGATTCCGGCAGACAGACGATACGACGCCCACGGATGCGCAGCCGCCAGCAGAGGTCTATCTCCTCGTTATGGGCAAAGAAGCGACCGTCGAGTCCGCCTACGCTCCAATAGTCGGCAGCCCTTACCATCAAGGCAGCACCAGTAGCCCAGAGCACATCCGACGGATAGTCATACTGCCCGTCATCGCGCTCCACCGTCGAGAATACCCGGCCCCGACAAAAGGGATAGCCATAACGGTCGAGGAACCCGCCACTCGCCCCGGCATACTCAAACTTGTCGTGGTCGAAGACTGACAACAGCTTTGGCTGGCAGGCAGCAATATCATCGTGGCTGTCCATCAGTTCGACCAGGGGAGTCAGCCAGTGGTGTGTCACTTCAATGTCGCTGTTCAGCAACAGATAATACTCGGCATCCACCTGCCTGAGCGCCTTGTTATAGCCTTCGGCAAAACCCCAGTTGCGGTCCAGTTCAATGATTCTCACCTCGGGGAACTCCGTTCTCAGCAAAGCCAGCGACTCATCGGCAGAGGCATTGTCGGCCACATAGACCGTTGCCTCGTCGCGCGAATAGCGCAATACTGAGGGCAGATACTTCTGAAGCATCTGCGCTCCGTTCCAGTTTAAGATAACAATAGCCAGTTTCTCCATATACCTTATTCTTTTATAGGAGTGACACAAGAAGCGCTGTCTTGTCACGGTTCAGTTCTCCGAGCCTGACTGTCATCAGCTGATTATCATACTCAGGACGTGCTTCTGCAGCCGGCAGTTCTACCCGGATATAGTTACGCGTAAAACCATGCATGGCTCTGCCCCGAGGTGCTTTCTCAAAGAGCACTTCAGCCAGCTGCCCGATATATGACTGATAATAAGCCAGGGTCTTCTGCTCTGACAGTTCAAGCAGCCGTCGTGAGCGTGCTTTCTTCTCGCGCTCGTCCACCACATAGTCAATCCTTAGGGCAGCCGTACCGGGACGCTCGCTGTAGGGAAACACA
The DNA here is from genome assembly GCA_947303855.1 of uncultured Prevotellaceae bacterium. Taxonomy (GTDB): domain Bacteria; phylum Bacteroidota; class Bacteroidia; order Bacteroidales; family Bacteroidaceae; genus Prevotella. The sequence continues at coordinate 21,711 of CAMYZO010000053.1, read as the reverse complement.
TGCAGCTGGGTAACGTCCAACGCCGATATGAACTGATATGTCTCTTCAAAACATTCCGGCGTCTCGCCCCTGCATCCCACCATCACGTCGACACCAATAAAGGCATCGGGCATCAGCTCCTTAATACGACCAATCTTGTCGGCAAAGAGCTGACGGTCATAGTGGCGGTGCATCAACTTCAGCACCGTATCACTGCCGCTCTGCAGGGGAATGTGGAAATGTGGCATAAATGCACGGCTGCCGGCACAGAAATCAATGAGTTCGTCTGTCAGCAGGTCAGGCTCCAGCGAACTGATACGGTAGCGCTGGACACCTTCTACGGCATCAAGAGCCTTCACCAGGTCAATAAATCGCTCACCCGTTGACTTTCCGAAGTCACCGATGTTGACACCTGTCAATACAATCTCCTTGCCACCTTCAGCAACAGCCTCCATCGCCTGCCCTACAAGCGACGCTATCGAAGGATTGCGGCTGAAGCCACGGGCAAACGGTATCGTGCAGTAGGTACAGAAATAATCGCAGCCGTCCTGGACCTTCAGGAAATAGCGCGTACGGTTACCCCGCGAACAGGAGGGTGCGAACGACTTAATATCCTTCGTCTTCTGATAGAACGCACGCCTCGTTCCTGCCTCCTCGCTCCTCGTTCCTCGTTCCCCCCAAGCCTCCGACAGGAACTGGATGAGACAAGCCTTCTCATCAGCGCCCAACACGAGGTCAACACCATCTATTCGGCTCACACGCTCAGGTTCCAACTGGGCATAACAGCCGGTGACTACCACAAAAGCTCCGGGATTCTGCCTTACCAAGCGGTGAATGGCCTGCCGGCACTTATGGTCGGCAACGTCGGTCACCGAACAGGTATTGATAAGACAGATATCTGCCTGTTCCCCCTTCGACACTGGCACCACACCCAACTCCTGAAGCATCTTGCCGAAGGTGGAGGTCTCAGAGAAATTCAGTTTACACCCCAAAGTAAAATAGGCAGCCTTCTTGCCATGAAAAACCGATGAATCTATCATATATAAATAGGTGTATTTGTTTACGCGCACAAAGGTACGTATTTTTTTCTGAAAATTAGGCTTTTTTTATAAAATATCAGCAGACAGAAGTTTTATCACATTTTTTAACAGTAGCCAAACACTTGATTTTCAGCGACTTGCAAAAAAGTTACAAAAACTGCCTAAAAAAAAACAAAAAAAACGATACGTCGTATCGAAAAAATGCCTACCTTTGCAGCGTTTTAATAAACAAATGATTGTTTTACAGATTTAAAAGCTTAGAAAAAATGAAGAAATTAGTATTTGCATTCGCCGCTGTTGTAGCAGTTTCTTTCGCTGCTTGTGGTAACAAGACCGAGCAGGCTGCTCCCGTTGATGCTGACTCAATCGAGGAGGTTGTTGACAGCGTTGTCGAGGATTCTGCTGCTGTTGCAGATAGCACTGTTGCTGACTCTGCTGCTGTTGCTGAATAATCAAAAGCGAACAAAACAGGTAACGCCATCAGACGAGAGTCTGGTGGCGTTTTTCTTTTAATCTATACAAGACTTATAGGGCCAAATAATCTTTCTCTAAGGCAGGCGCATCAAGGCCATGCCAACGGCAATCCAGATGATTTCCCTAACGCGGCAGATGATACTGACAAAGATGCCAAGGGCGGCAGAAAGGCCAAGGGCGGCAATGCTGAGTACAAAACCACCCTCCTGAACCCCAAGCTGCATGGGGAGAAAGCCAATGAGGTTGGCAAAGAGCGTAGTAAACGATACGATAAGCAGACTATGGAGGAAGGTGAGTGTGATGCCCGTAAAGCCACCGCCACAGTCGATGCCAAACAGCAGAAGCATAAAGAGAACCTCGGTGCTCTGTATGACGCGCGAAAGATACTCCAGTAGCAGACTCTTGTAGAAAGCTTTCTTATCGTCAGCATAAAGGGCTGCTATCTGCTCGTCGATGTTGTGCAGAGCCTCAGCATGACTGACCTGGAAACGCTGGCTCCAGCCTTTCAGTCCGGGTATATGGCCTACCCAGCGGATGGTCTTCACGACCAGACCTTGACGATAGCCCCTTGAGAAAATGTAGAAGGCCACCAGACAGAAGACAATGACGATGCCCAGCAGCGTGCCTATGGTGGTGTTGATGGGCAGATCGCCGATGGCTGCCAGGGCCAGATAGATAAAGATACTGCTGAACCAGAACCAGAAGTGGGCAAAGAAATGCATCATAGCATATAGTATGACCGATGAAGTGGCATGCTGGTTACTGATATCCTTAGAGAGTTCCATGATACGATATGGCTCGCCTCCCAGTCCCCCCACTGGGGTGGCATAGTTCAGGGCATATCCCGTAATGGTCAGCCGGTAAACGCGCAGAAAGCTGACGTGCTCGTTGGTGCCCCGTGTCTTGCTGCGGATAATCGTGTTCCACGACCAGGCATTGACAGCATAGATGATAATCCATACACCGACAATAGGAATAAGCCAATAGCCGGCATGACACAGATGCTGCCACAACTCCAGGAAACTGACGTCGAACGTGAACAGCATGACAATGCAGGCTGCGACGCCGACGACAAAGAACAGGTTGTTGAGCTGCTGCTTAGTCCACTTCATAGGCTATCAGCCAGTTCCTTACAGAAGGATTCGTGACGATGGTTGACATACTTATAGAGGGCACCCATGACAACTATCTCGAAAACGAAGAGCGCTGCAGGAATGTCGAGCAGACAGAAGAGGAAAAGCCATGTCTCGCGGAAATTGAAGGTCAGCAGACCGTTCCAGAAGATGACGGGCAGTGAGCGCTGACGGAAGTCCTCGCGCAGCTGAGCCGGAATAATGTCGGCACTGCCGAACTTCTGGCGCAGCAGCGTCATAAGCCGCTGGAACTGCGGCGTTACCTGTTCCTGCTTCTGGGTATAGCCAATGTAGGATTTCTGGAACATGCGCTCATAGAGAGGTGCATCCTTCGGCATCTGGTCGTATATCTCCTGCTGACGCGCGGAGTTGTCGAGTTCAGCCCCTTTCTCGCCTTTGAGGAAGAAGAGGTGTACCTGTATGTAATAGTCGGCCAAGCGCTGCTGTCCGGCAATGCCGAAGACTCCCGACGCTATGCCCAGCAGGAAGACGATGCCCGTAGCCAGTAGCGTGTTTGTTTCGTTATTCTCTATGCCTAACCACTGAAACTCCAGGTCGTGGTGGAAGTAGAAGCGGAGGACCAAGGCCACATAGATGGGGAAGAACCATGTAAAGCCTGCCACACCGTCAAGGATTCGCCCTATGCGGCTCTTCTTTCCGGTCATACGTGCCAGCTGTCCATCGGTACAGTCCAGGATGTCGGCTATCATGAGCAGCACAATGGCTATGACGTTGAGTAGCAGTCCCTGACTACCGCCGTAGTAAAAACTGCCGCAGCCAAAGAAGAAGGCACTGGCCACACCCACGAACATCGACAGGATGGTTACGGTGTTAGGATGAATGTCGAATTTGGCAAAACCCACTGCGCAATAGTAACACAGCGGGCGTATGACATGCAAATCCAGCCAGTCTTCAGTCTCTGTCGACTTCAGAGTAGCCCTGTATTTCTCGTTCATTTTTCCAGATTTTGATATACTCGCTTAATAGTGTCGCAGACCAACTGCGTCTGTTCGCGACGGCCAAGGGTGATACGCAGACACGACTCCAGACCCTTATCGCCCATGAACTTAATCTTATAGTCCTGAATCTTGAGGGCTTCCATCAGTTCTTCCTTCATCTCTATAGGATATTTGATGAGGATGAAGTTTGCCACCGACTTATAAACCTTAAAGCCAGGCAACGGGCCCAGTTCACGCTTATAGAGCTGCCGGCCCCACTCCATCTCATCGGCCACATGACGGTAGTGCTCATCGCTGTCAAGTGCTGCCAGGGCTACTGCCTCTGAGAAGCGGTTGTAGCCGAGATACTTATTGATGTAGCTGAGGAACTGGTCGTGTCCCTTGCCAATGAAGCCAAAGCCACAGCGCAGACCGGGCAGTCCGTAGAACTTGGAGAGTGTACGTGAAATAATCAGGTTCTGATATTTGTTTACCAGCGGAGCGATATAGTCGACGTCGGAGGTGATAAAGCTGGCATAAGCCTCGTCGACAAGCACCATCGTATCAGCAGGAATACTCTCCATGATACGGCCTATCTCCTCTGAAGTCAGACTGTTGCCAGTAGGATTGTTGGGCGATGCCAGCAACAGCATTCTGGGGTGGACACGGTTGGTATATGCGATCACCTCGTCGACATCGTAGGCAAAGGTGTCTTCCCTCTCATACAGGGGGTACATCTCGAACGTGCCACCGCACTCGCTGGCCACGCGGTTGTAATACCACCATGAGAACTCGGGAATAAGGATTTTCTTATTGTCGCCATTCATCAGGAAGTAATGGATGGCATTTTTCAGAATGTCCTCACCGCCATAGGCCAGCAGCACCTGCTCTTCGGGCACACCGTATATTTCGCTGACGCGCACCGAGATAACGCTCTTCTTGCCCTGGTCATAGATGCGGGTATAGAAGCAGAGATCCTTGGCATCGAAGTTTCTTACAGCATCGAGCACTTTCTGACTGGGCTCGAAGTTAAACTCATTTCTATCAAGATAATTCATAACTTTCAGCTTTTATTTTCAATTTTGGTGCAAAATTACTCATTTTTATTGGAATAGGCACACAGTTTTGTAAGATTTTCACCTTTAGCCTTGCAAATAAAGCATCAGGCAACCGCGCAACAGGGCATAAATCAAAGATAATGTAAGTACCGTGAGCACAACGTCAACATCGGTATGCAGATAACCGCTCGATGTGTACTGAGCCGATGTATATCGCCGACTGACACCAAGGCGCCGTTCCACGCGCACTCTAAGAACATAGACCAGCGTGCCCACAAAACCGCCCCACAGCAGACCGCAAATGATATCACCAGGGAAGTGAACTCCCAGATAAAGCCGCGTCCAGCAGTTGACCAGCGACCATGTGACAAGGCCTATGGTGAGCAGGCGGCTGCGAACCAGCAGGCTGAAGAAGACGGCTATGCTGAATGTGTTGCTGGCATGTGCCGAAAAAAAGCCGTATTTGCCGCCACGGTAGCCATTGACCACATCGACCTGCCACCCTATAACGGGGTCGTGGGTAGGTCGCCAGCGGGCTACCAACGGTTTGACGATGCCGTCATCGACAGCACCGGCCAGCAGGTAGCACAGGACTGCACAAGTCACAATGCCCACGATGCTGCGCATGGTGTCGTTATTCTTCATGACAAGGTAGAACATTGCCAGATAGAGCGGTATCCATGTGCCTGCCGTTGTCAGCGTGCGCACCACCCCGTCGAGGTAAAGCGAACTGCTGCCATTGACAGCCAACAGCAGCCACCGGTCATAATCTATCAACACGTTCCAGTCCATAGTACCACGGTATTAAATCACCTCCAACTGAGCCGTTTCTATCCAGCCCTCTTTGCCGTCGGCCACACGTATACGCTTCCACTGCTTCATTGTGCCGTCGGTGATATCCACCCGTGTACCCTCATGCAGGATAAACAAGTCTGTTCCCTGTTTTGCGGGTGTACTCTTGACGGTAGCAGCAGGGGCCATGATGATAGCCCCAGTACGGGCAACAAAACTCTGCTTCTGAACATAGGCGAAGACATTAGCCGCCAAAAAGAGCATCAGCATAGCCAGGGCCCCGAAGAATCCCACCTTGCGCAGCCATACGGGCGTGGCGAAAAGATAGAGTAGAGCCAGCACTATGGCCAGCGAGAGAGCCATCAAGGCCCACGAAGCCCATCCGTCGACACTGGTAAGATTGACCAGGGCATGATACCATGTGACAAAGAACATCTCCGTCTCCGGGGTAATCTTGTCGATGGTCTTTGAACGGGCCATCTGCAGGTTGAAGCGTATGTCGGCATCGCCCGGCGACAACAGCAGGGCACGCTCATAGTTCAGTACGGCACGCGGCATGTCGTCCATGCGGTAGTAGGCACCGCCGAGATTATAGTAGAGTTCAGGACTGACGCCCTGCTTCAGCAGCGCCTCGTAGTCCTTGGCAGCCTGCTGGTAGTGTCCCTGTGCATAGGCACTGTCAGCCTCGGCCTTGGTGACGGCAGCCGCCGGAGCGGCCAGCTGGGGTGCGGTGAGCAGGAAGAGACCCCCAATCATTATTCTGGCGGCCCGGCCTTTACCCTTGCCGGTTTTCTTCATCGTGGTGGCTATCTGCGTAATGGCGCCCATAGCCGCATCATATACCTTATTCATATTTCCTTGAGCATCGCCTGGGGCATAACGTGCAAACTCACACTCGTCAAGAGCACCGATAAACTGCTGGATGGTCTCGGCAGACACATCGCGTGATTCAAGCTGCTGACAGATATTATCGCGCGACAGCTGTTCTATGCGCATGTTCAGCTTGTCGCCCACATAGCCCCAAAGGGCACGCAGCACCTCGTCATAGAATTCTGACGGCTTGCCGTCCTTCATCAGACGGGCTGCCTTCCTGAGTCGCTTCGTAGCCACCTTGTTGGCACGTCCTGCACGCTTACCCACAATATCGGCACCGGCAATAGCCCGCTGGCGGAACACCACAAACAGCGATATGAAAAGCAGCGCCAGCACGACCAGTGCCGTCCAGTAGCCTGTGCTTCCGAAGAAGAAATCGTCGATGGCGTGCTGCTCGGTGGCCCCCGTCTTGATGTAACGTATATCCTTGTTCAGCAGTTTCAGGTCTTCCTGACCAGTAAAGTCGCTCATGGTAGAGTTGCCGCCAGAACCCTTCAGCACATTCAGCGTGAAGCCCTGACTCTTGACGGTCTTATAACTGTTAGAGCCCGTATCGTAATAAGTGAACTCCACCGGCGGGATGTCGTACTTACCCTGATGACGGGGCACGGCCAGGAAGTCGTAAATCATGGAGCCTTCCACGCCATTGGTGGTCAGCTTGCTCTTGTCGGTAATCTTGGCATCGTAGCGGTCGAAGTCCTTGGGGAACTCCACCACAGGCTGCTTGATAAGCTTCAGGTTGCCCACACCACTGACGATGACACGCAACTTGACAGCCTCATTTGCCTTGACCTCTGTATTCTCCAACTGGGCTGTGACATTGAAATGTCCAACGCCTCCCGAGAAGTTCGCCGGACGTGCGGGCAGCGGGTCTACCTGAATCTCGATGCCCGGGGCTTGTATCTGCTTTTTCACCTCCACATAGCCGGAGCCGCCGTTGAAGAAGGCCTCAAAGGGGTCGATGGCACGGTTCTGCTGAACGACGATGCCATTGAAGGTGATGCTTGGAATTTTCAACTTTCCGGTTATCTGAGGGAACATCACATACTGCGACCAGGTCACCGTGCGGTAGGGGCGCCCGTTCACCTGCTCTATCTTGAAGCTCTTCTGCTGCGGCAGGGGCACCTCCTGAGTATGGAATCCGTTCAGCTCAGGCATCTTGCCTTCCAACTGCGTGAGGTCTACCAGCGTGTAAACCTTATAGGTGAGCAGCACGGGCTCCTGCTCGTGGACACGCTTCTTGTTGGCGCTGACCTTGATAAACAGGTCAGAGCCTGAAATGGGCGAACCGGCAGCACGGGGCTGCGAGGGCATTTGCTGCTGTCGCTGTCCGCCCTGCTGTCCGCTCTGCGCCTGTCCGGAGACCGTAATCTTCAGCGTTCCCGACGACACATTCTTTCCAGCCGCCGTTATCTGTGCAGCAGGAATGGTGAAGGTGCCGTTCTTCACCGCTACGACAATATAGGTAAAGGTGATTGACGATGACTGCGTGGTGTGGCCATTGATAATCTGGAAACTGGACTGCGATGAACGGCTGGGGCCCATCAGCACCTCGAAGGCATCAGGCATGTCGCCCACACGGAAATCGCTGACATCCTGTGTGTTCACCGTATACGACAGCCGGAATTGCTCACCCACTGCAACATGCGATGGGGCGTTGGCTGTCAGTGTCTGAGCCACTGCATGGCTAAATATAAAAGAAAAAATAATAAAGAAGGCTGTCGCCCTTCCTTTCCTGTATTTCATTGCCGTTATTATTTCCTTATATTTATTATTTGTTAATTATTAATTATTATTTAGGCCAAAGGCCGCCGACATCACCAGTTCTTCAGGACATTGCGGCGCTGAGGCTGCTGCTGGGCTTTCTTCATGCGCTCCTGCGTCTGCTTCTCCTGCTGCATGGCAGCATTCAGCAGTTGCTCGGCATTGTCCTTACTCATCTTGGGCTCCTGCTGCTTCTTCTGCTGCTGTTGCTGGTCTTGCTGCTGTTGCTGCTGTTGTTGCTTCTGCTGGTCCTGCTTGTCTTTCTGATCCTTATTATCCTTATTCTGCTGGTTCTGCTGGTTCTGTTGCTGCTTCTGCTGTCGCTTGCAAAGTTCCAAGTTGTAGCGGGTCTCATCGTCATTAGGATTCAGGCGCAGGCTCTGCTTATAAGCCTCAATGGCTTCGCCGAACATCTTATGCCGCTGGCAGACGACACCCATATTGTGGTAGGCCATCGACTTGCGCAGGTCGTTGCTTTCAGCCTTGGCTGCCTTTTCAAATTCCACAACGGCAGCAGAGTCCTTGTTCTGCGCCAGCAAGGCATCGCCCAGGTTGTAAAGGGCCTGCGTGTTACGGTCGTTCTTCTCAAGGGCTTTCCTATAGCTTACTTCTGCATTGGCATAGTCACCGCTACGGAACAGCTTGTTGCCCTGTCTCACCAACTGACGGTCGGTCTGGGCCATGGCCCCGGTGTGACTAAAGCATAGAGAAATCAATATCAAGGCTGCCGTTGAGGGGCGCTTGAACAGCGAGAAGCGCTGCATCAGCGGATTTTTGCTTTCCAGAATGCACACTTCGATAACAAGCAGCAGCAGGGCCAGTATGCCAAAGGCCTGGAACTGCTCGTCGTAGTCGCTATAGATGGTTGTCTGCGTCTCCTTCTTCGACAGTTTGTCGAGCTCCTGGTCAAGCAGGTCCTGCGCATTGCTGTTGTTCTCGACATGGATATAGGCGCCGCCACCGGCGGCAGCAATCTGCTTACACATATCCTCGTTGAGTGCCGACATCACGGTCTGGCCTGTATTGTCGGTCATGTAGTCACCCGTTCCCGGTATAGGAATAGGTGCTCCCTTCGTTGATCCTATGCCCAGCATGTACACGCTCATGCCATTTTTCTTGGCAGCCTCAGCAGCCTCCACAGCCCCGCCTTCATGGTCCTCGCCGTCGGTGATGACGATGATGGCCTTGCCAATGCCCTTCTCCTGAGTAAAGCTGTGGGTAGCCATCTCCAGGGCGCGGGCAACGTCGGTTCCCTGGGTAGCCATCATCGAGGGGTCGATGTTGGCCAGAAACATCTTGGCTGACACATAGTCGCTGGTGATGGGCAGCTGCACGAAGGCATCGCCGGCAAAGACAATCAGTCCTATCTTGTCGTCGGTGAAATGGTCGACAAGGTTCTCGACCATCATCTTGGCACGGTCCAGACGGCTGGGGGTCACGTCCTCGGCACGCATGGAGTTACTGATGTCAAGACAGATGATGGTCTCTATGCCAGTACGCTTCTCATGGCTGATCTTCGTACCCATCTGCGGACGGGCCAGCATCAGCACCAACAGGGCCAGGGCTGCCTGCAAAAGCCAGAACTTGACGCTGGGACGCCACCGTGACACGTCGGGCATGAGTGCCTTCAGCAGCTGTGGGTCGCCGAACTTACGGAGGCGCTTCCGCTGATTACGGTAGGTGACGAACCTGATGACTGCCAACAGTGGGATCAGCAGCAACAGATACAGGTATAACGGGTCTTCGAATCTAAACATTATGGTATCCTCCTAAATACTGTTATACGCAGCAGCAGCTCCAGCAGCAGTGCCAGCACGGCCACAAGTGCAAAGGGCTGGTAAACATCGTACTTCTTGCTGTACTGCTTGACGCTGAGTTTTGATTTCTCCAGCTGGTCTATCTCCTTGTAAATCTGGTTCAGTTCCTTCGTATTCGTGGCGCGGTAGAAGTCGCCGTCTGTAGCCTGGGCTATGTTGCGCAGGGTCTCGTTGTCAATTTCCACGGGTATGTTGACATACTGTACGCCACCAGCCACGGGCATGGGGTAAGGTGCCACCTTGTTGCTGCCCACACCGACGGTATAGACGCGGATGCCTAAGCTCTTGGCTATCTCTGCCGCCGTCATGGGCGAAATGTCACCACGGTTGTTGGAGCCGTCGGTCAGCAGGATGACCACACGGCTCTTAGCCTTGGAATCCTTCAGGCGGCTCACGGCGTTGGCCAGCCCCATGCCGATGGCTGTACCGTCTTCAATAAGTCCGCGTGCCGCAATGTCGGTACGCACGTTCTGCAGCAGGTTCAGCAGCGAGGCATGGTCAGTGGTCATGGGGCATTGCGTGAAAGCCTCACCGGCAAAGATGCTCAGGCCGATGTTGTCGTCAGGACGGCCAGAGATAAACTCTGCTGCCACCTGCTTGGCAGCCTCCAGGCGGTTAGGCTTCAGGTCTTCGGCTAGCATACTGGTTGAGACGTCCATGGCCAGCATGATGTCGATACCCTCTATGGTCTTGTTCTTCCACGAATTGCGGGTCTGCGGACGTGCCAGCACCACCACCAGCATCACGAAGGCCAGCATCCTGAGCAGCATCTGCAGGGGCATCAGCCTCACACGCCAGCTTTTGGGCGCATAGCGGAAGGCAAAGGTGTCGGCCATCCGCATCGTCGGCTCGCTCTTCTTCCTGTAAAGCAGGTACCATATAATATAAGGTACGAGCAGGAGAAGCAAAAACAGATATTCTTTATTGGCAAATTCCATGTCGTTGTCTTAGTTCAATAATTGATAGAGTCCGTAGCATACTATACCCAGCAGCAGGGCACAGGCTGCGGCAATGATGGCAATCACCACTTTCAGCACCCGCCGGGTCTTCACCGTACGCTGGTCAGCTTCCGTCAGTTCGGGCTTTACCACCTCCTCGGTAGGCACATTCTCAAGCTTCGTCTGGTTGATGAAGTCGATGGCACTCACCAGGTTGGCATCATTCTCATTAATCATGGTCGAGTACTTGGCAAACTTCACCAGATCAGCAGTGGTGAAGAGCTGACGCAGTTCCTGCTTCATGGTGTCTGCCGTCTGCGTATCGCTCGTCAGGGCCTGTTCCAGTCTGGCAATAATCTCGCTGCTGGTCATCTCCATGGCGTTAAAGCCGTAGCGGTCTTCAATATACTTGCGCAGGGTGTCCGTTAGTCGGGTATAATACTCCTTCGGGTTCTCCTGGTTCTGCATCTTGTCAGCCTTAATCTGCTCAATCTCCTTCATGGCTTTCTGGTGCGGCAGCAGGCGCTTGACAATACGGATGCGTGTGATAATAGGTTTGCCCGATTTCAGTCTGACAAAGAGGTAATAGCCCACAGCCAGCAGCACCAGCATCAGCACGCTGAGCCAGAAGAGCAGGCCCCACTCGCTCCACTGGAAGGGGTTGTCCTGCACATCCTTCGGACCAAAGAACTTCTCCACGTGAGTTGTATCTACTTCTATACCAATAACTTTTAGCGCCAGACTCTTGCTTTCATACGGCTTGCCATCGACCTTCACCACAAAGGGAGGCAGGTAATAGAGCGTATCATCAAACGAAGTCAGCGTGTAGACCACCTGACGGTCTACCAACCCGTTTTCCTTACCCTTCACCCCCATCTCAGTGCTTTTAAGCACCTCAACACCGGGAATAATCTGCTGTGTAGGTTTGAAGACAGGAAACTCCGCCTTGGCCCCTTCCTTCATAGTTGCTGTCACCGTGACGTGCACCTGCTGGCCAATGAGTATCTCTATGGAGTCGATGGCAGCCACGACGGTGACCTGCGCCACAGCGCGACAAACATATAATGAAGCAATAATAAATAATACAGTCTTCCTCATGGCCGTTAATTTCTCATTTTAAACAGTCCCAGCAACTGCTTGACATAGTCATCATTGGTAGCTATGCTGATGTTGTCGACGTTACTCCGCGTAAAGGTATCCTGCAGCTCCTGCTGCCGGTTCATCCAGTAGCGGCTGTACGCCTGACGCAGACTCTTCGAACTGGTATCCACATACTGCTCAAAGCCCGTCTCGGCGTCGACCACCTTCATCAGTCCTACATTGGGCAGTTCGCGGGCTCGAGGGTCATAGACCTGTATGGCCACCACATCGTGCTTGCGGTTGCATATCTGCAGCGACTGCTGGAAATCATTGCGCACATAGAAATCGCTGAGTATGAAGGCGGTGGTGCGCCGCTTCTGTACACTCGACAGGAACTCCACGGCCTGGCGCACATCCGTACGTTTCGACTCTGGCATAAAGTCCAGCATCTCGCGGATGATGTAGAGGATGTGCTTGCGACCCTTCTTGGGAGGAATGTATTTCTCAATCTTGTCCGAGAAGAAAACCACGCCAATCTTGTCGTTGTTCTGGATAGCCGAGAAAGCAATGGTTGCCGCTATCTCGGTCACCATGTCACGCTTCATCTGCACCTGTGTGCCGAAGTCGAGCGAGCCGCTGACGTCGACGAGCAGCATCACCGTCAGCTCACGCTCCTCCTCAAACACCTTGACATAGGGACGGTGGAAACGGGCCGTAACGTTCCAGTCAATGTCGCGCACATCGTCGCCGTACTGATACTCACGCACCTCGCTGAACGCCATACCCCTGCCCTTGAAGGCAGAGTGGTACTGTCCGGCAAAGACTTGTGAACTCAGTCCCCGCGTCTTGATTTCTATTTTGCGTACTTTCTTTAAAATCTCGCTTGTTTCCACAATTGTCAATTCTCAATTGTCAATTCCCAATGATCAAGGCACTTCCACCTTATTAATAATCTTAGAGACGATCTCCTCGCTCGTGATGTTGCTGGCCTCAGCCTCGTAGGTCAGTCCAATACGGTGACGCAGCACGTCATGGGCCACGGCACGCACATCCTCGGGTATCACATAGCCACGGCGCTTGATGAAGGCATAGGCACGGGAGGCCTTGGCCAGATTGATACTGGCACGCGGCGAACCGCCGAAGGCAATCATATCCTTCAGTTCCTTCAGACCGTAGCGGTCGGGATAGCGTGTGGCAAACACGATGTCGGCAATATACTGCTCAATCTTCTCGTCGATATAGACCTCCCGCACCACGCTGCGGGCCTTCAGTATCTCCTGACCCGTGGTCACAGGCTTCACCTCAGGCAGCCCGCCTCCGATATTCTCGCGGATAATGCGCTTTTCCTCGTCCAGCGTGGGATAGTCGATGACCACCTTCAGCATGAAACGGTCCATCTGTGCTTCAGGCAGCGGGTAGGTACCCTCCTGCTCAATGGGGTTCTGCGTAGCCATCACAAGGAAGGGACTGGGCAGGTTGAAGGTCTCCGACCCTATGGTCACCTGCTTTTCCTGCATGGCCTCCAGCAGGGCACTCTGTACCTTCGCCGGAGCACGGTTAATTTCGTCGGCCAGCACGAAGTTGGCAAACACAGGACCCTGCTTCACCTGGAAGCGCTCGTCCTTCTGCGAATAAATCATGGTACCGGTCACGTCGGCGGGCAGCAGGTCGGGGGTAAACTGTATGCGGCTGTACTTGGCATCGATGAGCTGAGACAGGGTTTTGATAGCCAGCGTCTTGGCCAGACCGGGTACACCTTCCAGCAGGATATTGCCATCGCTCAACAGTCCTATAAGCAATGAGTCAACCAGATGTTTCTGTCCTACGATGACACGGTCCATGCCTGTCATCAGATTTGTCACGAATGCACTTTGCTGTTCTATCCGCATGTTCAACTCGCGGATATCAATTGATTCTGCCATAATTCTTTCCTTTTTTTATATTTCTATTTCTTCTTTTTCTTCACTTCAAGTTTCGGAATCTTCAGTTCCTGTCCTTCCTTGAGAGGATTCTCTGCTGTTATGCCGTTGTACACCTCAACATAGCACTCCATGCCTGGCCCCAGGTAGCGGTTCGACAGCCTAAAGACGGTCTCTCCCGCCCTTACCGTCACCACTTCTGCTGTTCCCACGATGCGGTAGGCACCCGTCCTGACGCGTTCGTCCATCTTACCGTAGTCGGGCATCGCTTCAGACTCCGGCTCGGACTTCACTTCGGGTTTCGGCTCGGGCTTCGGTTCAGACTTTTCCTCAACTATCTCCTCAGCCTTTTCTTCAACCATCTCCTCGGGATTTATGATATGGGCAATGGTGTCCTTCTTGACAGAGTCCGACGGTATGGTGTCCGACTTCAGCGTGTCTGCAAGGGGCATCTCCTTATCATTAATTGCTGTAGGCTTCCACTTAATCAGGCTGCCCACGTCATGGCCACCAAGGTAATAACCTAAACCAAAGCATAACAGACAGAACACAGCAGTAAGAATCGGACTAAGAGCCGCTCTTTTCTGCTCTCTCGGCACCGTGTCACAGCTGTCTTCATCTGACGGTTCTTCATCGATGACCGCTTTCAACGGCTCCACCACAGGCTCCTGTTGTTTCTGTCCAAGCTCCTCATCTTTCTGTCCAGGCTCCTCGTCTTTCTGTCCAGGCTCCTGTTGCTCAATGACAGGCTCAGCCGCAAATACAGGTTCAGGAGCCGACTCTACCACAGGCTTCGCCATAGGATCCGGCTCATGAAGTTCAAGTTCCGGTTCCACCTGAGACGGTATCATCTCATCCTCGTCATCGACCTCTTCGGGTACCATCTCGCTGAAGTCTACCCCTTCGTTCAGCACGACTGTTTCAAACTGTGAGAAGGGCTTATTCACCAAATCCTTCATCGCCGTGTCCGGTGTAAAAGTCACCTTCTCATGTCCCTCTATCAGCACGCGCTCACCGGTATTGACGTTGACACTCTCACGCGAATCAATATCTATAAGCTTAAAAGTGCCGAGACCCTTGATTTTCACAAGGCGGTCGGCAGCCAGCCCGTCCTTGACAATGTCAAACACCGTCATGGCAAAGCGTTCAGCGTCCTTCTTCTTCAGACCGCCCTTGGCCACCAGTACTGCAGCCAGTTCTTGTATGGGTATGCGTTCCGTCATCAGTCAGCACCTCCACTTTTTAGTTTGCTCTTCCACGTAGGACTTATTTTAAAACTCAGAGTCAACTTGGGCGGCACCAGCATACGCTGTCCCGACGTCGGGTTCACAATAATACGTTCCGTCTTCTTTTTCACCTCGAAACTGCCGAAGTTCAGCACCGCAATGGTGTTGCCCTCCTGAAAGCTGTCGCCCATGGCATCGGTCAGCAGATTCATCAGTTTCTGCGTCTCCTGCGGATTGTTGCCCGTGCGCTGAGCCAGTTCCGTTATGAATTGTTTATTGTTCATGATCCTCAAGTCTTGTTGTTCCGTATAAGTCGAATTCCTCGGCATCGGTGATGAGCACGTCATAGAACTGGCCTGTCTGCAAAGCCTCGCTGGCGGGGATAAGCACCTCGGGGTCTACCTCCGGCGAGCAGAATTCCGTTCTTCCCACGTAGTAGTCGCCCTCGCGCCGGTCAATGATGGTGCGTAGCGTCTGCCCTATCTTGGCAGCCTCTATCTCGGCACTGATACGCTGCTGCACCCGCATCAGTTTGTCTAAACGGGCCTGCTTGACGTCGTCAGGCACGTCGTCCTGATAATGGTCGCCCGACCATGTGCCGTCCTCCTCGCTGTATGCAAAGGCTCCCATGCGCTCAAAACGGGCCCACTTGGTGAACTCAATGAGTTCCCTGAAGTCCTCGTCGGTCTCGCCGGGGAATCCCACCATCAGCGTGGTACGCAGGTGGATACCGGGCACCTCACGACGGATGCGCTCCACCAGTTCATAGGTCTCGGCCTTGCCAACGTGGCGCCGCATGCGCTCAAGTATCGGGTCTGAAATATGCTGCAAGGCTATGTCCAGATACTTGCACACATTCTTCTTCTCCCTGATGACATCCAGCAACTCCCAGGGGAAGTGTGCCGGGTAGGCATAGTGCAGACGAATCCACTCCACCCCTTCAATGTCGGCCATACGAGACACCAGCTCGGCTATCTGCTGGCGGCCGTCGATGTCTACGCCGTAGTAGGTCAGCTCCTGAGCCAGCACCTGAAACTCCTTCGTGCCGCCCTTCACTAAGTAGCGCACCTCATCCAGTATTTCGTCCATCGGCCTGCTCTTATGGCGACCCGTTATCAGCGGGATGGCACAGTAGGCACAGTGACGGTCGCAGCCCTCGCTAATCTTGATGTAGGCATAGTGGCGAGGGGTGGTCAATACCCGCTCCCATCCTCGCTCTATAGGGCGAGCCTGGCGGTGGGTATTCAGATCATCCAGCAGTTGTCTGTAGTTGAACTTGCCGTACCACCCGTCAACCTCAGGAATCTCCGCTTCAAGGTCTGCAAGATAACGTTCAGACAGACAGCCCATTACATAAAGTTGCTCAATACGTCCTTCAGTCTTGGCCTGGGCAAACTCCAGAATAGTATTGATACTTTCCTCCTTGGCATCGTTAATGAAACCGCAAGTGTTGACCACAACAATCTCACCTTGGGGGTCATCGCTATCATGCGTACAGTGATAGCCGTTGGCCTCCATCAGTCCCATCAGCATCTCGCTGTCAACGAGATTCTTCGAGCATCCGAGCGATATGAAATCTATTGTTTTCAACTTATATCAAAAAGAACAGACATGCAGCAAATGCGCCACAAGCCAGCCCAATAACTAAACCTTCCAGAAAAACGCGCTTATTCATTTCTTAAATAGTGAATCCACAAACTCACGATTATTGAACAGCTGCAGGTCCTCCATGCCCTCGCCCAGTCCGATGTACTTCACAGGCACCTTCAACTGATCGCTGATACCGATGACCACACCACCCTTGGCTGTGCCGTCGAGCTTGGTAATGGCCAGGCTGGTGACCTGGGTGACAGCGGCAAACTGCTTAGCCTGCTCAAAGGCGTTCTGGCCTGTACTGCCGTCAAGCACCAGGAGTACTTCATCGGGAGCCTCGGGCATCACCTTCTTCATGACGTCCTTGATTTTCTTCAACTCGTTCATCAGGCCCACCTTATTATGTAGTCGGCCCGCCGTGTCTATCAGCACCACATCGGCTCCGGCTGCCTTGGCACTCTGCAGCGTGTCGAAGGCCACAGAGGCAGGGTCGCTGCCCATCTGCTGCTTGATGACCGTAACGCCCACACGCTGCCCCCAGATGCACAATTGCTCAACGGCAGCAGCACGGAAGGTGTCGGCAGCACCCAGATAGACCTTCTTGCCAGCTTGTTTGAACTGCCAGGCCAGCTTGCCGATGGTGGTGGTCTTGCCCACGCCATTGACACCTACCACCAGGATGACGTAGGGTTTATGGTTGGCAGGCAAATCCCAGTTATCGTTATCCTCAGAGTGGTTTTCTGCCAGCAGCGAGGCAATCTCGTCGCGCAAAATACCATTCAGCTCGCTCGTACTCACATACTTGTCGCGTGCCACGCGTTGCTCAATACGCTGAATAATCTTCAGCGTAGTGTCAACACCCACGTCAGAGGTGATGAGCACCTCCTCAAGGTTATCAAGCACGTCGTCGTCAACCTTCGACTTGCCGGCAACGGCACGAGCCAGTTTGTCGAAAACACTGGTCTTGGTCTTCTCCAGTCCTTTGTCGAGCGTTTCCTTGTTTTTCTTACCAAAAAAACCAAAAATTCCCATATAGCTATATTCGTTACGAACTGCAAAGTTACAGCAAAAACGGGAAACGGCCAAAGTCAACTAATTCATTTTTCCCTAATTATATAAACTTTCACACTTTTTAGGAAGCCCCGTCTCTGGCGGCTTTGCCTTTCATAAGGTCACAAAAGTGAGGACAACAGAATTATTTTTTCATAAAAATCATTGTTTTTACTAAATAATTGTTACCTTTGCAGCGCATAAACAGACAAAACGAAACCAAAATGGTAAAAAAAAGATGAAAACGCAAACAATGAAAAGTCTGACGCTGGCAGTGGTGCTGGCAGCGTTAAGCAGTGCTTCTGCCATGGGGCAAAGCAAGAGTGAGTCAGATCTGGACTGGATGAAAGACTTCACCAGCCGCATTCAGTTCAATGGTTATGCACAGGCAGGATGGTCTTACCAAGACCCACAGGGCACAAAGACCAACGCCTACAACCTCAAGCGAACGCTTCTCTGGGCAAAGGCCCGCATCACTGACCGATGGTCGTTCCTGTTTATGCACGACTTTTCGAGTGTAGTCCAAGAGTTCTATACCGACTACCGCATCACCAACGACAAGTCTCTTACCGTCCGATTCGGACAGTTCAAGCACTCCTACACGATGGAAAACCCGATGTCGCCCACACAGCTGGAGCTCATCGATGTCTACTCGCAGGCGGTGCTCTACCTGGCCGGCGAGGGACCTGACCCTCTGAACGGCGTGAACTATGGCCGCGACCAGGGTCTGATGGTGTTTGGCGACCTGGCCAACAACCTTTTCCACTATGAGCTGGCTCTGATGAGCGGACAGGGAATCAACCGCAAAGACCGCAACAACCAAAAGGACTTCATCGCCAAGCTTGAGGTACGCCCCCTCGACGGCTTGCGTATCGTGGGCTCGGGCTACCTGGGCACAGGCAATGCCGTGGGCACTGCCGACTGGAACCCCACCATCAACGTTGGCGACAACTATAAGCGCAACCGCTTCTCCGTAGGTGCAGAATACAAAACCCAACCCTACACAGGCAGCAAATACAAAGAGGCTCGTCCTGCCAGCGTCCGCGCCGAATGGCTCGGCGGCAAGGATGGCGACGTCAAGAGCCGAGGCGGTTATGTCACAACGGCCATCCCCGTTGTCGATGCCCTCGACATCGTGGCCAGCGGCGAGACCTTCGACCGCAACATCTGCACCGACGGCTGGGACCAGACCAACCTGACCCTTGGCATGCAGTACTGGTTCTACAAGAAGTGCCGCCTGCAACTGCAGTACACCCGTTGCCTCTGTGGCGACAAGCTTGGCGACGACTACAACTGGCTGCAAGCTCAGGTACAAGTGGCTTTTTAAATCGAAAATCGTAAATCGTAAATCACTATTATGCTTATCAAGATAACGCTCACTATCATCTTCCTGGCCGTGATGATTGGTGTGGGGCTCTACACCCGCAAGCAGGCCAGCAGTGTAGACGGATTCGTGCTCGGAGGCCGCTCCGTAGGACCGTGGCTGTCGGCCTTTGCCTTCGGCACCAGTTATTTCTCTGCCGTCGTCTTCGTCGGCTATGCCGGGCAGTTCGGCTGGAAGTATGGACTCTCCAGCACCTGGATAGGTGTGGGCAACGCCGTCATCGGCTCGCTCCTGGCATGGCTCATCCTGGGCCGCCGCACCAAGCTCATGACACAGCACATACAGAGCCGCACCATGCCCGACTTCTTCGGCACGCGCTATCAGAACGAGTGGCTCCGCGTGGTGGCCTCCATCATCGTGTTCGTGTTCCTTATTCCTTATACCGCCGGTGTCTACAAAGGCATCTCCACACTCTTTGAGATGGGCTTCGGCATACCCTACGAATATTGTGTCGTCATCATGGCTATCCTGACAGCCGTCTATGTCATCCTCGGCGGCTACAAGGCCACAGCCATGAACGACTTCATACAAGGCATCATCATGCTCTTCGGCATCATCACCGTCATTGCCGCCGTGCTTAACTCCCAGGGGGGCCTGGTGGCTGCCGTCGACAAGATGGCGGCCTTGCCTGCCGACAACAATCCGTCAGTCAACGGCGGCTTTGCCTCACTGCTCGGCCCAGACCCATGGAACCTGCTGGGTGTGGTCATCCTCACATCGCTCGGCACATGGGGACTGCCCCAGATGGTGGGCAAGTTCTACAGCATCACCGACGAAGCAGCCATCCATCGCGGCACCGTCATCTCCACCATCTTTGCCTTTATCGTGGCAGGCGGCTGCTACTTCCTTGGCGGTTTCGGACGCCTTTTCGGCATGCCCCCCACCCTGCCCAACGGCCGGCTCGACTTCGATGCCATCGTACCCTCTATGCTGGTCACTCTGCCCGATGCACTCATAGCCCTTGTGGTGCTGCTCGTGCTATCGGCCTCTATGTCAACCCTGGCCTCGCTGGTGCTCACCTCATCGTCGACCATGACCCTCGACCTGATTTATCGCGACAAGAAGTCACAGCCCGGTGAGGTGGAGGACGGCACTATCGACGATATCGTGGCAGAGAAGATTGAGCGCCGCAAGGTCGTCATCATGCGCGTGCTGATAGTGTTCTTCATAGCCATCTCGCTGCTCATAGCCCTCAACCCGCCAACGTTCATTGCACAGATGATGGGCATCTCATGGGGCGCCCTGGCAGGTGCCTTCCTGGCACCGTTCATGCTGGGCCTCTACTGGCGCGGGGTCACCACGGCCAGTGTCTGGGCCTGCTATGTGTGGGGTGTCGGCCTGACGGTCATCAACATGCTCATCGGCAACCCCATCAATCCCATCAACTGCGGTGCCATAGCCATGGTCGGCGGTTTCGTCGTGGTCTTCGTCGTCAGCCTCTTCACACCGAAGATGCCGCGCCAGACGGTAGACAACATATTCGAGTGCTACAAATAAGCCGAAGCCCCCGCAGATTTGCGGGGGCTTTTTCATTCGCATAAAAAAGGAAGAGAGTGTACTTTTGGTACACTCTCCTTAATGTTCTAATAAATAACAATCGCCTTACAGGGGGATTAATTATTAATTTGATAAATGATTTTACTATTGATTACTCTGCAGCGGGAGCCTCCTCAGCGGTCTCGGCCTCAACAGCCTCAGCCTCGGCAGCAGCCTCCTCGACAGGAGCAGCCTGAAGGGCCTTCTCCTCTTCCTCGGCAGCCTTGAGCTCAGCAGCATTCTCTGCCACCACCTTAACGGGAATCTCGACGGTGACATCCTTGTGGAAATGAACCAGAGCCACATAGTCGCCAACCTTCTTGGCATCCTTCATGGTAATGATCTTACGATCAACATCCTTGCCAAGCTTAGCAAGCTCCTCAGCAACCTGTGCAGCACCTACAGAACCATAGAGCTGGCCGGTAACGCTGACCTTGGCAGCTATCTCTAAGGCGACACCAGCAAGCTGGGCGGCCTTCTCCTCAGCAGCAGCCTTCTGGGCAGCCAGCTTATGAGCCTGCTGCTTCAGGTTCTCTGCCAGGATCTTCTTTGCAGAAGGGGAAGCGATGACACCCTTACCCTGGGGGATGAGGTAGTTACGGCCATAGCCCGACTTCACGTTTACTATCTCGTTCTTAAAACCTAAGCCGATGATATCTTCTTTCAGTATAATCTCCATAATGCGTTGTCCTCCTTAAAGTTTACTTCATCATGTCAGTTACGTAAGGCAGCAGCGCAATCTGGCGGGCGCGCTTCACGGCCTGAGCCACGCGGCGCTGATACTTCAGCGAGGTTCCGGTGATACGGCGGGGAAGAATCTTACCCTGCTCGTTGAGGAACTTCTTCAGGAACTCGGGATCCTTGTAGTCGATGTACTTGATACCACTCTTCTTGAAGCGGCAGTACTTCTTCTTCTTTGTATCGATAGAAGGAGCATTCAAATAACGGATTTCACTCTGTTCTGCCATAGTTTAAGCCTCCTCTTTTTTACCAAGCTTGGCGCGACGCTTCTCGGCGTACTCTGCGGCATACTTGTCAAGTTTAACTGTCTGGAAACGGATGACCTTCTCGTCACGACGATAGGCAGTCTCCAATGTCTTAATCACTTCTGGCTCAG